>DASXYE010000130.1:0-10804 GCA_036502695.1 Jatrophihabitantaceae bacterium | reverse complement strand
CGACGACGGATAGCTGCGCCGGCAAGAAGTGGGTGATCGCGTGGCCGGCAAGGCGCGCGCCGAGCGCGAGCTCCTCCCGAGTCATCCGCGCCTCGCGACGCCGGAGCATCGCGAGGCGCGGACTCTCACCGGCGAAGGGGGAACGCCGGCTGCTTCGGGCAGGTAGATCCGCTCGGGTGGATCAGCTCCGGGTAGGTCAAGTCGGTCAGGTCAGCTCGGGTCGATCAGCTCCGGTTGGGTCAGCTCGGTCAGGTCAGCCGCCAGATGTGGGCGGCGGGGCCGTGGCCGGGCACGCGCACACCGTTGAAGTCCAGGCGGGGGGCGTCGCCGTAGAGCACCTCGACCTGACCGTCCGGGCCGAGGACCGTGCGCGGCAGGATCAGGTGCGGCCCGGCGGTCCGGCTCACCACGACGAGGATTCTTTCGGTGGCCGTCTCGCGCAGGTAAGCCAGCTGATCGTCGCCGACATGGACCCAGCGCATCCCGCCTCGCTGCAGGGCCGCCGTACCCCGGCGTATGGAGATCAGCCGCCGGAACGCGGTAAGGATCTGCTCGTCCCACTGCTGCGGCTGCTTCCACGGGAACGGGCGGCGGCCGTCCTCGCCGTTGACACCTTGCTGGCCGATCTCGTCGCCGGCGTACAGCGCCGGGATGCCCGGCATCGTCATGAGAAGGGCGGCGCCGATCTCGACCAGGCGCGAATCGCCGGTCACGGTGCGGATGCGGGCGGTGTCGTGCGAGCTGAGCTGGTTCAGGTTGGCGGTACGAACCTGCCAGGGGATCGCGCCGAGGAAGTCGGTCATGGTGGCCACGACGTCCGGGCCGGTGTTGCGGCGCACCGGCACCGGCATGCCGAGGAAACCCGGCGCATTCTCCGGATCGACCAGCCAGCGCCACACCGGACGCAGGAAGCCGGCGTAGTTCATCGAGCCGTGCCAGCCGTCGCCGGACACGTCGCGGGTGTAGTCGTGCCCGTGCTCGGCGAGCAGCAGCGCATCCGGACGCGTTCCATCCATCGCGGTACGGACGGCCCGGGCGACGGCCTGGTTGCGGTCGTCGGCGGCGTGCCTCGCGGTCATGTTCGCCACGTCGATGCGCCAGCCGTCGAGGTTGTACGGCGGGCGCAGCCAGCGCTCCACTATGGAGTCCGGGCCCTCGAGCATCCGCCGCCACAGCTCGTCGCTGTTCCAGTTCAGCTTCGGCAGGGTCGGTATCTCGCACCAGCCCAGGTAGCCCGGCGCGGCCGAACGCCAGTAGTAGAAGCTGTTCTCGACGCTCGTCGGGTCGTCGCGTCCGGTCGTGAACCAGTCGTGAGCGAGGCCGGTGTGGTTGGTTGTCAGGTCGCCGAGCAGCCGGATGCCCCGCTCGTGCAGCCGCCGGGACAGCTCGATCAGCGCCGGGTTGCCGCCGAGCAGCGGATCGACGTCGGTAAACGAAGCGGCGTCGTAGCGGTGATTGGACGTCGCGGTGAAGAACGGCGTCAGGTAGACGGTGTTGGCGCCCAGCGACTCGATGTGGTCGAGGTGCTGCTGCACGCCGGGCAGATCGCCGCCGTAGACCTGCTTCTCGGCCGTCGGCCCGAGGTACACGACCGGGTCCTCGTACCAGTCGGCGCCGTTGGCCCAGCTGGGCAGCGATCGGTGCTGACCGGACGACTCGAACCGATCGGGAAAGACGTGGTACACGACGGCCTCGGCCGCCCAGTTCGGCGCGCCGCCGTAGGTGGTGAGCCGGAAGTCCCGGTCATCGGGCACGTCGCGTTGCTGGTGTCCGGTGGCGGTCAGCCACGAGTAGCCGCTCGCGCCGTGGTCGAGCAGGAACCGGTAGTGCGTATCGGGATTCGGGATCCGCAGCGGGGCCCGCCACCACACCTCGTGCTGGGTCTGCCGATCGATCGTCGCCTCGGCGAAGTTCGGGTCGGCGTCCGGCGTGGTGCGCACGTGCAGGGCCCGAACGTCCAGGCCGCGCGGAACACGTACGAACACGTCGACCGTGTCGCCGAGCTCGGGTGATGGGTCGGAGACGTACAGCTCCGATCCGTCGTGGTGGGGCAGATCGAGCATGCTCATCCCTTCACCGACCCGACTGTCAGGTCGTTCACGAGGAACCGTTGGAGGTACAGGAATCCGAGGACGACGGGCAGCGCGGTGAGCAACGACCCGGCGGCGAACTCGCCGTAGTTCGCGTCGCGCTGTCCGGAGATCAGGCCGAACAGGCCGACCCCCAAGGTCTTCTGGCTGTTGTCGGTGAGGAAGAGGTTCGCGATCAGGATCTCGTTGAGCGCCCCGATGAAGGCGAACGTCGCGATGACGACCAGGATCGGCGCGGCCAGCCGCAGCGTGATCTGGAAGAAGATCTGCGCGTGGCTGGCACCGTCGATGCGCGCCGACTCGTCGATCTCCAGCGGGATCGAGTCGAAATACCCCTTGAGCAGCCAGGTGTTCGCGCCCATCGCGCCGCCGATGTAGATCAGGATCAGCGCCCACGGGGTGTTGATGCCGACGCCGGGGAAGACGTCGCCGATCTTGATGAACACCAGGTACAGGGCCACGACGGCGATGAAGTTCGGGAACATCTGCACGATGAGCACCGACATCAGGCCGGCGCGGCGGCCGCGGAACCGGAACCGGGAGAAGGAGTACGCGGCGGACGCGCCGAGCAGCACACTCAGCGCGGACGTCAACCCACACACCAGCAGCGTGTTGCCGTACCACCGCAGGTAGGGCGTGCGCGAATCGTTGAACAGCTTGCGGAAGTTGTCGAAGTTGACGTGATGGGGGATCAGCGAGCTGGCCGACAGGCTGCCCTGTGGGTTGAGCGCGGCCGAGACGAGGAACAGGATCGGGAACAGCGCGAACACCAGCGCCACCAGGCCGACCACGTGCCGCCAGCCCACCGTCTTCCACCAGCGGCCGCGCCGCCGATCCGGGCGCTTCGAAGTCGGGGCAGCGGTCGCCCGGGCTGGCCGGGTCGTGAGCACCGTCATCGGTAGATCTCCTCGAGGCGGCGGGTGTTGCGGAATCCCAGGTAGGAGATCACCGCGATCAGCACGAAGATCGCGATCGAGATCGTCGCGGCCAGCCCGTACTGGGCGCCCTGCGCACCGAACGCTATGCGGAACGTGTAGCTGATCAGGATGTCGGTGTCGCCGGCGGTGCTGTTGTTCGACGGGAACGGTCCGCCGTTGGTGAGCAGCTTGATCGCGTTGTAGTTGTTGAAGTTGAACGCGAACGACGCGATGAGCAGCGGCATGACCGAGATCATCAGCAACGGCAAGGTGACCGAGCGGAACGCCTGCAGCGCGCTGGCGCCGTCGACCCGCGCGGCGTCGCGCAGCTCGGCCGGGATGGACTGCAGCACGCCTGTACAAATCAGGAACATGTACGGGAAGCCCAGCCACAGGTTGGCCAGCAGGATCGCCAGCCGGGCGGTCCACGCGTTGCCCAACCAGTCGATCTTGGCGTGCAGCAAGTGGTTGATCAGCCCGAAGTCCTTGTTGTACATGCTCTGCCACACCAGCAGCGAGATGAACGCCGGTAGCGCATAGGGCAACAGCAGCAGCGATCGGTAGAGCCGTCGTCCCCGCAGCTGCGGGTGGTCCAGCGTGATCGCCAGCGCCAGGCCGAGCGCGAACGTCGTCGCCACCGTGAGCAGCGCGAACGCCACCGTCCAGAAGAAGATCCGCACGAGCGGCCCGCGGATGTCGGCGTTGTCGAACACCTCGCGGAAGTTGGCCAGCCCGACGTTGACCTTCCACCCCGTGTCGAAGCGGCGCCCCGATCCGTCGGTGGCGACGAAGTAGCCGTCCTTCGAGTGGTAGGTCAGCCGGGTCCGGCTGTCGGTGAGGGTGTCCGTGGCGCGGTCGTACGTGACGGCCGTGCGACCGACGTAGGCCTCGGAGATGCCGACGTTCTTGACGAAGCCGTTCGCCCCGGCCGGCACGTCGAACTTGGCCAGGTCAGCGGAGCGGTGATTGACCTGCAACGCGTTGAGGATGTGCCAGCCGGGTACCCCGATCACCTTGCCGGACGGCGACTTCTGGACATCGCCGGTCACCGCGGCGAGCCCCGACGTCGTTCCCTGGTAGACCTTCCCGTCCGGCGCCGTCAGGAAGTACACGAACGGCGCCGAGTCCGGATTCCCTTTGGTGGCAACGGAAAGCTGGTACCGCGCCGAGCCGGGGACCTCGGTCACCGACGCCGCCTCGATCGTGCTGATCGCCTGCGACTTGGACAGCAGGTGGCCGTCGCCGTAGTTGGTCACGGCCGTGCTGATCGTGTAGAGCACCGGGTAGAGCTGGAACGCGATGAGCAGCAGCGTTCCCGGCGCGAGGTATTTGAGCGGGATGTTGCGGCGCCCGGTGTAGATCCAGACGAGGACAGCGGTGGCCGCGATCGTGGCGCCGAGCCCGACCCAGGCGTGCTGGTCGACCAGCTTCGGCACCGCGTAGGTCACGAGCCCCACCGCGATCGCCAGCAGGACGATCTTCACGATCAGCCCGGGTACGAGCCGGCCCTTGAGCCAGCTCGCCCGCCCGCGTTCGCTCGTGACCTCCGCCGTCGACATCGCTCAGCGACCCCCTAGGACCCGATCGACTTCTTGATCTGCTTACCGGCTGCGGTGATGGTCGTCGTGGGGTTCGCCCCGCCGACGATGGCGGCCTCGGCCTTGCCCAGGGCGTCCCAGATCGAGGCCATCGCCGGGATCTGCGGCAGGACCTGCGCGTTCTTACCGGCCGCGTAGAAGCCCTGCACGTCGGTGTCGGTCTTGGCCACCTCGTCGTACACGGCGGTGAGGGCCGGCGGACGCGGCTCGAGCTCGAACAACGCCTTCTCGACGGACGGCTGGGTCGCGTAGTTGGACGCGAACTCCTGCGCCAGCGCGGCGTTCTTGGCCTTGGCCGACACGAAGAACGCCTGGACGCTGACGAAGCCGCGGGCCGGCTGCTGGCCGGCGAACCCGGGAACGGGCGACAGCGCGTACTTGACGTGCGCCTTCTTGACCGTGTCGAGCGCCCACGGGCCACTGACCAGGAACGGCGTCTTGCCCGAGGTGAACAACGAGATCGAGTTGTCGGCGTCGATCGAGCGGCGGAAGACGTTGCTGCCCTTCTCGCCGTACTTCGCGAGCAGCTTGGCAGCGGCGATGCTGCCCGGCTTGCCGACCCCGATGTCGGACGGGTTGTAGTCGCCGTTGCTCTTCGCGCCGAACAGGTAGCCGCCGCCGGACGTGTAGAAGGGCTCCATGTGGTAGACGTCGCCGGTCTGCCCGGTCTGGACGGCCAGCGCTGCCTGGGCCTTCTTCGCCCGGATCGCGGCCTGACCCTGGCTCACGAGCTGCTCGAACGTCGTAGGTGCGGTCGGCGCCACCGCGGTGTTGCGGAACAGGGCCAGGTTCTCGGTGGCGTACGGCACGCCGTACACCGAGCCGTTGTAGGTGACCGCCTTGGCAGCGATCGGCTGAAACGCCTTCAGCTGCTCGGCGGACAGCGGCACCGGGGCGATCGTGCCGTTCTGCACGAGGTTGCCGATCCAGTCGGTCGCGCCGACGACGATGTCCGGACCCTTGCCGGCCGTCGTCGCGGTGACGTAGGCCGACTGCTGGTCGGTGGAGATCGTCTGCACGTCGACCTTGACGCCGTTCTCCTGCCCGAACGTCTCGGCCAGCTTCTGCAGCACCGGCGCGCGCTGGCCGTCGGCCCAGATCACCAGGTCGGCCGAGCCCCGGGCCGGGATGCCGGAGGCCGAGCTGCTGCCCGACGCCGGCGCGCTGCTCGAGCTGGCCGGCGGGGTGGACCCCGGCGAGCTGGCGTGCTTGGCCGGCTTGCTGCTGCTGCAAGCTCCTGCAAGAACTGCGACCACCGCGACTGCGGTAACGGCCGATAAGCGGCCGCCGCGACCGAACCGACGGGGTGGGTCAAACGGAACTGAAGGGCGCATGACGCCTCCTTGCGGGTAAGCACAACGGGCGGATGGATCGCAGCGACCGGCTGCGCGTTTGCAATGGTCTATCAGAGACTTGCAGATCTTGCAAGAACCTGAAAGACGGATAGGATGCCGACCATGACTTCTCGGCTGGCGGACATCGCGGCCCGGGCCGGTGTCAGCGAGGCAACCGTCAGCCGGGTGCTGAACGGCAAGCCCGGCGTCGCCACGCACACCCGGGATTCC
Organism: Jatrophihabitantaceae bacterium; assembly: GCA_036502695.1. Taxonomy (GTDB): domain Bacteria; phylum Actinomycetota; class Actinomycetes; order Mycobacteriales; family Jatrophihabitantaceae; genus DASXRA01. The sequence continues at coordinate 4,634 of DASXYE010000130.1, read as the reverse complement.
GTGCTGGCGGCGCTCGACGTCCTGGGCTACCAGCGGCCCGACGCGCTGCGCGGCCGGGGATCGCGGCCGGTCGGGCTGATCGTTCCGGAGCTGACCAACCCGGTCTTCCCCGCGCTGGTGCAGATCGTCGAGTCGGCGCTGGTCAGCAGCGGCTTCTCGCCCATGCTGTGCACGCAGACCCCGGGCGGCATGCCCGAGGACGACTACGTCGACCTGCTGCTCGACCAGGGCGTCTCGGGAATCATCTTCGTGTCGGGCATGCACGCCGACATCAAGGCGTCCACCGCCCGGTACCAGCGGCTGACCGATCGCGGTGTCGCCGCCGTGTTCGTCAACGGCTACCTCGACGGCATCCCGGCCGGCTACGTGTCCTGCGACGACGCGGTGGCGGCCAAGCTCGCCGTGCGGCATCTGCACGACCTCGGCCACCGGCGGATCGGTCTGGCACTCGGGCCGCGGCGGTACACGCCGGTGATCCGCCGCCGGGCCGGGTTCGTCGCCGAGATGCGCCGGCTCGGCCTGGACGAGTCGTTGGTCGCCGAGTCGGTGTTCTCCGTCGAGGGCGGGCAGGCCAGTGGGCTGGAGCTGCTCGACGCCGGCGCCACCGGGTTCGTGTGCGGCAGTGACTTGATGGCGCTGGGCGTTGTCCGGGCCGCCCGCTCGCGAGGCCTCGATGTGCCCCGGGACATCTCGGTGGTCGGCTACGACGACTCGCCGTTGATGGCGTTCGTCGACCCGCCCCTGTCGACGGTGCGCCAGCCCATTGCCGAGATGGGCGCCGCGGCCGTCCACGCCCTGGTGGACGCGATCCGCAACGTCGACGAGCGGCGCAGTGAGCTGATCTTCCGACCCGAGCTCGTGGTCCGGGCATCGACCGGCCCCGTCCGGGTCAGCTGAACAGGGCCTGGCCATACCAGTCGCCCGGCCCCCGCAACCCGGGTGGTACGGCGAAGATCCCGCTGCTGGTGTGCCGGATGTACTCGTTGAGCGCGTCGCTGCCCGACAGTCGTTTCTGGATCGGGATGAACTGCTTGCGCACGTCCTTTTGGTAGGCGAGGAAGAACAGCCCGGCGTCGATCTGCCCGGTCAGCGGGTCGGCGCCGTCGGTGAAGTGGTAACCGCGGCGCAGGATCTTCTGGCCGCCGTTGGTGGCCGGCGCCGCGAGGCGGATGTGCGCGTCGACCGGGATGAGCGGCCCGTTCGGCCCGGCGGCGGCCAGGTCGACGGTGTCGTGCTCGTGGGCGCCGGTGAGCGGGGCGCCGCTGTCCTTGCGCCGGCCGATAACCCCTTCCTGGTCGGCGATCCCGTCGGCGTCCCAGGCCTCGATGTGCATGCGGATCCGCCGCGACACCAGGTAGCTGCCGCCGTGCATCCACGCCTGGTCGGTCTCGTCGCCGACCCAGACGAACGCGTTCAGGTCGATGTCGGCCTTGGGTGCGATGTTGTTGGTGCCGTCGATGAACCCCATCAGGTTGCGGCCGGTGAAGTTCGGGTCGGCGATGCCCGACGTCTTGCCGAAGCCCTGCTGCGACCAGCGCAGCACCGCCGTGCCGCGCGCGATGCGGGTGAAGTTGCGGATGGCGTGGAAGGCGACCATCGGGTCGTTGGCGCAGGCCTGCACGCCGAGATCGCCACCGCCCCGGGCCGGATCCAGGGCGTCGGTCGGGAAGGCCGGGATGTCGACGAGGGCCGCGGGGCGCCGGGCCCCGAGGCCGAACCGCTTGTCGAACAGGGACGGGCCGAACCCCACGGTGATCGTGAGCTGCGACGCCGGCAGGCCCAGCGCCTCGCCGGTGTCCGTCGGCGGCGCCTCGGCCTGCGCCTCGGGGTCGGCGCCGATCAGCTGCCCGGCCGTCATCTGGGCGGCGGCGGCCGACCAGGCGCCGAGCAGCGTCTTGACCGCTTCGACGTCGTGCGTGGTCAGGTCGAACGCGGCGAAGACGACGCGATCCTGCGACGGCGTCGCGATGCCGGCCTGGTGTTCGCCGTAGAACGGCACCACCCCGCCCGCCTTGGGTGCGGTGGCCACGGCTTGTTGCGGCGGGGCCGACTCGGCGGTCGCCCGGGCGATGCCGTAGCCACCGCCGGCGGCCACCACGCCGATCCCGCCGAGCGCGGCGCCCAGGAACCCGCGCCGGCTCGGTCCGGACGGGCCGGTCATCAGCTCACCACCAAGCTCGCGGCCATCGAGAGCGGCTCGACGACGGCCTGCACGGCCTGGGACAACCCGGTCACCTGCGCATCGGTCAGCTGGTCGAACGGGTCGTACCCGGACGGCATCCACGAGCAGCGGTACTTGTGCAGCAGGGTCACGAGGCTGCTGAACGAGCCGGCGAGGCGGGCCGTCAGCATCGGATCGATGCGCTGTAAGGCCGGCTGCAGGCTGACGAACGACTGCTGGGCGCCGGCCACGTTGGCCGCCACGTCGAGCAGGTCGTAGTGCGAGTACGGCTCCTCCTCGCCGAGCAGGGCCGACCGGAACAGGCCGGTCAGCAGGTCCATGGCGGCGTGGGTCAGGTCGTCGGGCCCGAGCGGGACCTTGGCGGCCAAGGACTTCAGCTTGCGGGCGTGCTCGACCAGCCAGGTGGCCTGACCGGCCAGCCCGGTCGTGACCTTCTGCTCGAACAGGCCCTTCTCGATGCGATGGAAGCCGTTCCAGTCCGCGGCCGATTCCTCGCCGGCGTGCGCGTTGATCTCGTCGTCGAACGGCTCGGTGATCGTGGCGATTCGCCCGTAGGCCGAGCGGGCTCTGGCGTAGGCCGACTTCGCGGCCGCCGTGCTGCCGTGGGCCAGCGCCGTGTGCAGCGCGGTGGCGGCGGTGACGAGGTTGCCGGCCTGCGTCCCGACGTACTTGCCGTAGCCGGCCCCGGCTCGATCGAGCAGCGCCTGCAGGGTCGAACCGGCCGGCATCGAGGCGCCGACGATGCGGATCGGCACGTGCGCACCCGCCGCGCCCGGGCAGAACAGCGTGTAGGTGCCGGGCGGGGCCGTCACCGCGAACGAGCCGGTGAACCCGGCCGGAACGTCCGCACGCTCGCCGACCAGCTGCGCGCCGTTGCGCAGTTGGACCGCACTCACGCCCAGCGCGTCCTGGTTGGTGATCGAGACGAGCAGCTCGCCCGCGGCGTAGGTCGTGTGATCAGCCTGGCAGCCGCGGGCCGAGGACACCGTCACCGCGACGGTGTGCGACAGCACCGGCGGCAGGTCTCCCACCTGATTCGCTGCTGCCGGATCGCCGCCGCGCGCGGTGGTGCGACTGTTGCTGCAGGCCGCGCCAGTGGTGATCACGAGGGCTGCAGCACCGATCGCGGCGACGCCGCGAAGCGCTGTTCGCCGCGCGGAATGCCGTACCAGCGACTCGCCGGGCATGCCCCACCTCCTGCCGGATCCGATGCAGGATGGCTCGGCTCGGTCCGCGCTCAGTCCAGGTGCGATACATCCCTGCGGTACGTCCCGAAGGCGCCCGCGCGGGCGTATCGGCGCTGGATGGCGAATGGACGGTCGGCCGGCAATCTGGGACGTGTACTTCACCGCGCGCGGTATCGCCGTGCTCGCCGCAGTACCGGTCCTGTACCTCGTCGGCGAGCTGTTCGGGTTCGCCTTCGCGCGGGCGCTGGCCGGCGTGGCGCTCGCGGCGATCGTCGTTGCGGTGCCGCTGGTGATGCGGCGCCCGCGGGTCGACGTCCGGCGCGAGGTGTACCCCGACCGGGTCGAACGCGACGAGCCGGCGATGGCCGGCCTGCAGGTGCGCAACCCGAGCGGGCGGCGGCATTCGGCCTTTATCGCAAAGGATGTTGTCGACGACGTCCACCGTGACGTTCAGGTCCGGGCGTTGGCCCCGTACGCGACGGCGACGTACCGCTACCAGCTGCAGACGACGCGCCGCGGGCGCTTCCAGGTTGGACCGCTCGTGCTCGAGCGCAGCGACCCGCTGGGCCTGGTGCGCAGCGTGCTGATCACCGGCTCGGTCGCGCACCTGTGGGTGTACCCGCGGCGTCATCCGGTCCGGACGGCCGGGCTCGGCTGGCCGCGCTACCACCACGACGGCCTGCGCAGCGCCCATCCGCCGGCCGGCTCGGCCGACCTGCGCCGGATCCGCGAGTACGTCCCGGGGGACGAGACACGGCACGTGCACTGGAAGGCGGTCGCCCGCACCGGAACATTAATGGTCCGCGAGTACTCCGACCCGTCCGAGCCGCGACTTACAGTCGTGCTGGATAACCGGGTCTCGGTGCTCAGCGCGGCCGCGTTCGAGGAGGCGGTCGAGGTCGCGGCGTCCTTCGCCTGTGCGGCCCTGGACGCCCGGTACCGCACCAGTGTCGTGACCACCTGCGGCGACCTGCAGATCGAGAACAACGCCGGGCTGGCCGGCATCCGCGAGGTGCTGGACCGGTTGGCCGAGCTCGCGCAGGGTCGCGGCGGGGGAGCGGCCGTCCCGGACGAGCCGGGCGCGCTGATCTTCGTCGGCGGGGCGCTCGACGGGGCCGGTCTCGGTGGTGCCGGTCTCGGCGGGGCCGGTCTTAGTGGGGATCGGGCCGCGATGACAGCGTTCGACCTGCGTGGAGCGGGGTCTTCGCCTCAGGGCCGGCCACCCGGAGTGGCCGTCATCGCGGCGGACAGCGCGTCCGAGGCCG
>DASXYE010000129.1:0-4944 GCA_036502695.1 Jatrophihabitantaceae bacterium | reverse complement strand
CCGTCGGCGGTGTCGGGCAGGTCGAGCCGCTGGTTCACGGGCCAGAACAGGACGCCGGGCCGGACGAGCCACCGGTTGCCGTCGACGCGGTACTGGGTGTCGGGCACCACCTGCCCGTTGATCTTTACTTGAATGACGTCCCGCACGGGGTAGAGCTGGAGGTCGAGTCCGGCGTCGCCGCACATGCCGCCGTTGGTCGCGGCAGTCCACGAGTCGAGCGTCATCCGCCCGGCCGCGAGCCCGTCGCGCAGCGCGGTGACGTGGCTGCATCCGTACGGGTAGCCGACCGGCCGAACGGTGGCGGTGCACGCGCCCGGGAACTGTCTGCCGGACAGTCCGTAGAGCAGGGTCGACGCGTCGAGGCACGCGGCGTCGAGCGCGGCGGGGTCGACGGTGACGTCGGCCATGTCGTGGCGCGCGCCAACGGTGGCGGCGTCCGTCCACGGGGTGCAGACGCCTCCGGGCGGCGCGGGAGACCCGGCGGGGATCGGCATCTCAGGCCAGCCTCATGGAGACGGCGGGCATAGTGAGGGTGTCGGTCCAGGCTGCGGTGACATGGTTGGCGGGGGCAGGCCAGGCGGGCGTCGGGCTCACAGCACGGTCCATCCGGTGCCGGTGTTCAGGAGTCGGACCGTCCCGTAGTTCGCCGCGATCGCCTTGGATGCGCTGCCGTCGATGAGTTCGGTGTCGGCCGCGGCGACGGTGATGGCGTTCGTTCCGGCCGCGCCGGACTCGTCGTGCACGGTCAGCTCCGAGCCGGCTCCAGCGCTGTTCCCGCCGGCCGCCGCCGGCAGGGTGACGGTGACCGGGTTCGCGGTTGAGGTAACGCCGACGTACTCGTCGTAGGCGGTCGCCGTGTAGCTGCTGCCCGCGGTGACCCGGTGCCGGAGCCGGCCACCGTAGCCGCCGGTGATCGCAGCCGGATGGCGCACCGAGTCGATGTGCACCGCGGGCGCGTTCGTCGAGTCGATCGTGGCGACCTTGTAGTTCGTGTTCCCCGCGCTCGCGCCGAACATCAGGTTCGTCAGGTCAAGGTCCTGTACCCGCAGCCACTGGACGGTGCCGAACGCGGTGGACGGGATGGTCAGCGGGGTAGGTGCGCCGTCACCGGCGACGCTGTGCAGCCGCCAGTCCTGGATGATCCCGCGCACGACGTTCGCCGGGTTGCCGAACAGGCTGATGCCGGTGGTCGCCGCGCCGAACGCGTTGACGAAGTGGAACGTCTCCTGGATGCCGCGCCAGTCGATCTCCCAGTAGCCCTCCTGCAGGTGGATCCCGACGTACTTGGGTGCGTTCGAGCCGGACGCCAGGGTGCCGGTGACATGCAGGTCGACGTCGCGCAGACGCACCACCTCGGGGTGCACGTTCGCGAACCCGTCGTTGCGGGCGCCGGTCGCCCTGAACGAGATGGCCGAGCCGGTCGTGTTGTCCAAGGTCGTGTAGTTGATGCCGTCGATCCGCACCGTCAACCCGGCGACGTCCGTCCGCGGCGCCTTGCCCTCGACGTACAGCGCCTCGCCCGACACGGCCAGCGGGGTGCCGATCCGGGTGTAGGTGCAGTCCCGCAGGACCAGCGGCGGCTGCGGTACCTGCGGGTAGGCGCGGAGCTGGTAGAAGCCCCTCCCGACGCCGATGCGGGTGCGGCGGGCGGTGCAGCGGGTGTGCGCGATCCGCTGCCGGTGCACCTCCAGGAAGCGCACGGTGGCACCGGAGCTGTGGGACGCGGCGACGGTGCCGTTGATGGCCCGGTAGACGCTGAGCGCGGTCGCCGACGTGGCCACGTAGTACATGAGCTCGCTGTCGATGAGCAGCCAGCCGACCCGGGAGACGGTGGCCGGGATCGCCGGGACGGTCAGCGAGCTGGAGCCGGTGGTGATGCCGGCCGAGAGAGTGGTCGACGGCGCCCCGGCGGAGGTCGCCGCGGGCGCGGCGTAGTTCGTCGAGAAGAACGCACCGCCGTACGCGTCGTCGATCGCTGTGTCGACGACCTCAGCCTCGATGGCGTTGTCGATCTCCACGCCGACGTCGCCGGAGTACTCGCCCCAGCAGCCGCGGACCGCGCAGTACCGGCCGGGCGCGCCGCCTCCGATCAGGAAGTTCAGGCTGGCGTAGTTCTTTGTCGGCGCGCTCGTGGTGGTGTGCCGGCACCGCTCGAACACGATGTTGTCCCAGAAGCCGGCGAAGCTCTGCCCCGGGAAACCGACGAAGAACCCTTCAGCGCCGCCGGTCGCGTCGATGTCCCGCAGCGCCACGTTCGTGATCGTCAGCGGTGAGGCGGGAATGTTGCTCGGGTTATTGCTGGTCGCGATGCGGACGACGGACCGGACGGTCGGCCCGGCGGTGGTCAGCGTCATCCCCGTCTGGTCCGTCGGGATGTTGTACGCGGCGACGTTCTCGACCGTGATCTGGTCGAAGCTCATGTTCCAATTGGGTGAGGCGCCGCCGTTGTAGTACGACCCGAACACCACATGATCACGGGTAGCGCCCTGGACGATGTCCCCGACGGCCAGGGTTAACGAGCTGCCGGCGTCGTTGCGCACGTCGATGCTGGTCGACGAGCCGGAGGTAAGCCGCGCTGCAATGACCATGGCCTTGGCTGTGCCGACGTTCCCGGGCGCGAAGTAGACGATCCCGCCGTTCAGAAACCCCGCGTTACTGCCGACGTTGACTGCCGTCCAGCTGCCAGCCGCGAGCGTCACCGGAGCCTGCACGGCGGTCGGATTAGCGACAGCCGCCCCGTCGACGCTGTTCGCGTCCACCGACAGGTTCCGAATCGCGATGTTCCGGAAGACGTGTCCGTCGGAGGTCCACCAGCAGTCGAACGCCCTGGGGACGTTACGGCTCAGCCTGATCACCGTCGCGCCGCGTCCGGCACCTTCGATGACCAGCCCGGCCGCACCCGCAGGAAGACGCAGACCGCCTGCGGCGGCCTTGTTCAGGTAGTAGGTGCCGGCGGGTAGGAACACCTTGCCGTTGCCGGCGGCGGCGTTGATGGCGTCCTGGATCGCCTGGAAGTCGTCGGTGGCGCCGTTCCCGGTCGCGCCATAGCTGCGGACGTTGATGACGGCGGCCAAGGCGACCGGCAGGCCCGCGACGTCCGCCGACGTGTGCCCGTGGCCGATATCGGTCTTGCCTGCGAGACCGGAAGTCAGCGCGCCGCTGGTCGCCGCGCCGATCGCGGCCGGACTGACCGGATCCGTACCGGCGGTCGCGTGCGAGGCGACGTGCGCGACCGGCGTGCGCGAGTCGGAAAGCCGCGCGTCGTTCCCAAGGATCGCGTTCGACGAGCCGATCCCGGTGTTCGTGGTCGCCGCTGTGCCGAGTCCGAGATTGGTCCGGGCAGTGGCCGCGTTGGCGACATCGGCAAGATTCGACCCAGCAGACAGCTTCCCGTCGAGCGCCGTCTGCTGCGCGGTGGAGATCGGCTTACCAATGTCGCTGGTGTCGTCGGCCGACCCCAGTCCGACGTCACCCTTGACCAGCGACAGCGACGTCTTGACCTGCGCGGGCGTCCGATTGGCCCATGCGCCGGAAGTTCGCTGGACGACGTCCCCGTCGGCCGGCGCGAGCGCGGCGATGACTGTCAGGTCGGCGTCGCTCGGCTGCTTCGACGCGAGTGCGGTCTCCGCGCTTGTCATCCGAGCATCGAGTCCGTTGAGCCGATCGTCGGCGCGGGCGTAGACCCGCGTCGGCGGCCCGCCGTTGATCCGCACGATGAGCGTGTCCGCGTCATCGTCCGTGCCGAGCCATAGCGGCGTCGAAGAGGAGCCGACGGTGGCGAGGGTGCCGGCGACGTCCGGTACCGATCCGTCGATGAGCCGGACGTCGGCTGGCGGACCTGGCGCCGGTGGCTCCGACGTTGGGTCAGGGTCCTCATAGATGACCATCGGCACCGGGGAGATCAGCGTGCGCGCCAGCCCGCCGGTCGGCACCCACACCGAACGGTCGTCAGGGAAGACGCGCCGAGCCATCGACTAGACCTGAGTTGGAATCTGGACGCGGCCGACCTGCACTGTCGGGAGGTTCGCGGCGATGTCGTACGTCCACTGAACGGCCTTCGAGCTGTCGTACAGCCAGTCGTTGAACGGCCCGTTGCCCCACTGGCTGTTCTCCGTCGCATATCCGCCGTCGAACGTGCCGTCGACCGGGTTGACGTCGAGCGAGCGGTTAGCCTTCCGCAGGCCGTGGATCATCGGGAACACCCAGCGGATGTACGGCGCCTGACCGATGATCTGGCCGGCCGGGTAGCCGGGCGTTCCGGGCTGCGCAACGTTGTGCGCCCACGCCTCGATGGAAACGCCGTAGGGGTTCGGGTCGGCGCCGACCGCCGGGTAGGAGTATCCGTTGACGGCGGTACCGGAGGTGTCGGCGGACGGGGCGACCATGCTCGGGTCGGGGGTGATCGCGCCGGTGTCCGTCCAGGTGGGGCTGGTCGCCTGCGCGACCTGGTTGATGACCTGCCACGGGCCGCCGCCCGTCCGCCCGTAGATCCTGTATCCGACCGCGCCGGTGATCGCCGTCCACGTCAGGGTGACAGTGTTGGTGCTCGTCCCCGAGGGCACAACCTGCGTCTTCTCGGCCGACGCGGCGGTCTCGCCGTAGGAGGACAGCGCGGTGACCTTGTACCCGTACGTGGCTGCGACCAGCGACCCGCCGGTGGTCGCGGTCGAACTGGACACGGTGCCCATGGCCGACAGTGCGGTGGCCGACGAGGTGAGGATCGTGCCGCCGGTGAGAATCCATTCCAGCTCGGGGTCGCTGGTTCCGATCTGAATCGAGATGGTGTATCGCTTGATGAGGTCAGGCAGCTTGAAGATCCGGATCATGCCGCCGGACGCGCCCCGGTCCGAGATTTCTGGCCCCGCCTCGACGTCGGGGTTGAAGTCCATCTTCATGAGCTTGTCCGACACGTACGACGAGCCCGCGCCAACGTCGGCGGGGGTG
>DASXYE010000128.1:0-10630 GCA_036502695.1 Jatrophihabitantaceae bacterium | reverse complement strand
GCACGGCGCGCGGGTAGAACACGATGGCTTCGCCGGCGAGATCAGCCAGCCTGGCTTGCCGGACCCCGGCGAGCCGATGGCCGGACGGCACGGCGGCGCTCAAGGATTCCTGGACGAGCACCTCGTGGGGCAGGTCCGGCGTCGGCGGCGCGACCCGAGTCAAGGCAAGGTCGAGCCCGCCGTCGCGCAGCCGGCGGTGCTGCTCGTCGTCGGTCAGTTCGACCATGCTCGTCTCGACCAGCGGGTGATCCCGGCGAAACGCGGTCAACGCGTTCATGAACAGCAATGGTGAACAGCCCGGCTGTACAGCGATCGCCAGCCAGCCGGCCGCGCCGCCCGTCGGCGGCTGCCCGGGCGGCCCGGACGACGTCGTCGGCGCTCGCGATGGCCTGCCGGGCAGCGTCCACCACAGGTGCGGCCGCCGGCGTGACGCGCAGCCTTCGGCCGTCGCGTTCGAACAGCGGCAGACCGAGCCGGCGCTCGAGCAACCGCAGTTGCCGGCTCAGCGACGGCTGCGCGATCCGCAGTCGAGCCGCGGCCGCGCTGACGCTGGATTCCTCGGCCACCGCGACGAGCGCGTGCAGCAGCCGCAGTTCTACGCCGGCTGTCGAGCTATGCACGCTGGCTATGGTAAGTAAGCGAGCGGGTCTTGGACAGGCATACGTCGGTCGGTGTCTCATCGGGGTATGACGGATCTGAACGACCTTGCTGCCCCCGCGATCCTGCCGCCGGATGCGCAGGAGGCGGTGTGGTTTCTCGGCATGCTGGTCCGCGTCCGGCTCGGCGGATCGGCCACGGGCGGCCGATTGGCGATCCTGGAGCACCACGGCGAGCGCGGACACGGCAGCCCGGTGCACCGGCACCTCGCTGACGACGAGACGTTCTTCGTGCTGGACGGCGAGCTGCGCGTCGAGGTGGACGGTCAGGCCCAGGCCGCCGGTCCGGGCACCGTTGCGTTCCTGCCGCGCCGGTTGCCGCACGGCTTCGCGGTGACCAGCCCGCAGGTGCGCTACGTGACGGTGCATCAGCCTGCGGGATTCGACGACTTCGTGCGCGAGGTGGGGTCGCCGGCCGGGTCCGTCGACGTTCCCCCGGACGAGGTGCCACCCGACCCGGCGCTACTGGCCGAGATCGCCCGCCGGCACGACAACGAGATCCTCGGACCGCCACTCACGCCGTAGGCCTCTGGACTGGGACGCCGTGCTGAACAGTCCGATCCGGTTCCATCCGCCGGCCACCGACGCGCGGACCGGGGCCGTGGTGGACCTGCGCCAGCTTGCTGAGTTGAGTGGTGCGTTAACGGTCGAGTGGTGACTTACAAGTCACCACTCGACGCGCAAGTCACCACTCAACGGGTCTCGCGGACGTCAGGTCGTGATCGTCAGGGTGTGCCGGCCGGGGCGGGTCGGCACACTCACCTCGGCGCCGCGGTTCGTCGTCCGCAGTGTGTACTGCCGTACGGCGCGGCCGTCGAGCAGCACGGTGGCCGGCACCGTCCCGCGCGGCAGCGTGTGCCCGATGACCACGGCGGTACCGACCGAGTGCGACACGTCCAGCTGCGTCACGTAGGTGCCGCCGGTGTGCGTCGCGGTCACGTCGACCGAACCCCGGCCGAGGCGAATGTCCTTTCCCTGCACGGTGTTCTGCCCGGTCGGCACCTGCGGGACGACCGTCAGGCGCCCGTTGCCGAGGTCGGGCTGGACGCCCAGCCACTGGTGCACGACGGCCCACGCCGTGCCGTAGTTGCCCCACGCCTGCATGAACATCGAGCGGCACGTCCAGCAGCGGTCGATGTTCGCGCCCTGATCCGGCGACGGGAAGATCTCCGGCATGGCCCCGGGTTGCTCGTCCGGGGTGCCGCCGGTAGCCGGCTCGCCGAGCATCGTCTGGGCCAGGGCATTGGTGTAGCGGCCTTGCTGGTCCGGGCCGAGCCGGCCGTAGTTGCCCTCGCCGACCGACTGGATGGACGTGGTCAGCCCGTAGATCACCTTCTCGCCCTGGCCGCTCGGCGGGCCGGTGCAGCCGGTGTGGAACAACCCGGGATTGAACGGCGGAGTGCCGCTGTAGCAGTCGTTCTCCCGACCAGCCAGCGCGGTGGTGCCGTGGTCGAAGGGCGCCGCGCCCGGCACGGTTTGTCCGTCGACGTGCAGCTCGGCCTCCATCGGCGTCTGGCCGATCCAGTACTGCTGGAACAGCGGGCTGCCGTCCATCGAGTCGGAGTACTGCGACGCTGCGGCGTTCCACCAGGTGCTGTCGAACCGCTTCGCGAGGCCATCCGCCAGATGCACAGCCCAGTTGTACGTCTTGGTGTCGTGCTTGGAGTGCGCCATGTCGGCCAGGTCGTACAGCCCGCGGACCAGGTAGACCGCGTTGTCCAGCTTCTCCGGACCCATGCCGGTGCGCTCGACGTTGCCCGAGCCTTCCGGCCAGCCGTCGTGGTCGGCGTCCAGCTTGTTCACCACGTACTGCAGGTTGCGGACGCTGAAGTCATACATCTCGTCGCGGAACCGGTTGTCACCCGTCCAGCGCCAGATCAGCGCGACTGTGCTGGGGAACTTCACCGTCTCGTCGGTGTTGAAGTCATTGACGCCGGCCGTCTGCGAATCGTGCCCGTAGTAGATCGACCCGTCCGACACGGCCTCGTGCACGACGACGCCCGAGCGGTTGTTGAGGATGTCGCTGATATCGCGCAGCGTCCGGAGGTGATCCTCGATCGCCTCGAACTGACCAACCGACACCGCGGCGTAGGCCGTGTACTCGGCGTCCGTGCCGAATATCCAGGGATAGTCGGGGTATCCGGCGCCGATCCAGGTCGCCGACGGCACCGTGCCGAGTGGCGCCGGGAACTGCTTGCCTTGATTTGTCCAGCGAACCTGTAGATTCCGCGCGCTGAGCGTCAGGTCGGCCAGGTTCTGCTTGCCCCAGTCGACGGCCTGCTGCAGCTGGGGATCGCCCGGCAGCGACAGCTGCGTTCGCCCGGCCAGGCCGGTGCGCGCGGCAACCTTGGTGGCCAATGCGCGGGCCGGGTCGTCCAGCACCCGGCTCAGCTCGTGGCGCGCGTCCGAGACGCCGGAGTCCGAGCCGGCCGCGGCCAGCCACACCGTCTTCGATCCGTGCGACGGTAGCGACACGTGGTAGGTCAGCTCGCCGCCAGTGCCCTTGCCGAACGGCCCGTCGTCGCAGGCGGACGGCTTGGGGTCGGCCGGTGCGCCGGGCTCGGTCCCCGTGCAGCGGTGTCCGGGCTGCGGTCCCCAGAACTGCGAACCCACGACGCCCGACGTCGGCGACGCGGCCATGCCGACCGTCGCGGCGTAGTGATGCACCGGGGCGCCCGGCAACGCGCCGTCGTCGGTGAAGACGAGATTCCGGCCGTCGAACGTGCCCTTGTCCGGCAGGTTGTCACTGGCATTCGGGGTGATGCCGGTGAAACCCCACGGGTACTGGCCCATCAGCTCGGAGTGCGCGTCGACCGACAGCTTCGCCGTGCGCGCCGCACCCGGGTTGGTGAGCGTGAGCCCGAACAGCACGCCGCGTTGCCCGTCGGGGACGACGTCGGTGCGCTGCACGCCAAGGCCGGATGTGGTCGGCAGGTCGTAGCGGGTGTAGCCGTAGCCGCTCGAGAACCGAGTGGCCGGCCCGACCCATTGACCGTCCAGGCCGAACCACACGCCGTCGAGCAGCTTCACCGGCGGCGTCCAGATGCCGCCCATCTCGCCGGTGGAATGCCAGCCGTTCGCGTAGAACCGGCCATCCTCGAAGCCGACCGAGTACGCCCGGGTGCCGGCGGCGACTTCGCGCCGGTCGGCCAGTTGGCTCGACACCGACAGCTCGGGGCTGCGCGCCAACCTGGATGGTGGGGTCGCCGTCGACGCGGGCGCGACGGCAACCGCGACACCGGCGGCGAAGGTGAGAACGGATACGGCGCTGACGAGCCGACGCGACATGTAACGCTCCAGCCGATCGGGTGGCCTCCCGCGACCTCAAACCTCTCGGGGCGTCACCAATGTGTCAAGGGGCGCGTCTTGTCCCTGCCACCGATCAGGCCGTCAGCGCGGCAGGACGAGTAGCGCCAGCAGCCGATCGAGCTCGCCGGCCGGGTCGGCGGTCAGCCCGGTGTGCACCGGTCCGGGTTGGACGACGGTGCTGCGCGGCGCGGTCAGCCATCGGAACCAGGGGCCAATTTCCTCGGCGTCGTGGCAGCCGTCAGTCACGGCGGTCAGCGCCCGGTCGATGTCGTCCGCGTCGGCGCTCGCGTCCAGGGCGGCCAGCCGGTCGCGGTCCAGCTGCACCCGGCAGCCGAGGTAGTCCAGCGCCCGGCAGTACACGACCACCCCGGCGTTGATCGACTCGCCGCGATCGACCCGGGGCACCACGCGCAGCACGACGTACTCGAATGGATGCCGGGTCGTCGTCACGAGGGATCACCCAACCACGGCAGGCGGTTCCGCGGCCGGGCCACGCGCGGTGCCGGGCCGGCGGACACCGCGTCCCGCAGGGCGGCCAGCCAGGAGGGCCGGGTGTCGAGCCGGGCGGTGAACCAGTCGCGGTAGGCCCGCCGCACGTCGTCCGCGGTAGCGAAGCCCGGCTCGTCGGCCAGCCATTCGTCGGGCACGTCGTCGGTCGCGGCGCGCACGACGTCGTCGGTCACCTGCGGCGCCAACACCGAGTCGGCGGCGGACACGTCGGGCGCGGACCCGATCAGCACGTGATCGCCGGCGTCGTAGGGGCGCCCCGCCGACGCGTCCGGCGCCTTCCACGTGTGGTGGAACGTCAGCGCCGAGCCGTGGTCGATCAGGTAGGGATGTCCGTGCCAGAACAGCAGGTTCGGGTTGCGCCACGAGCGGTCGACGTTGTTGACCAGCGCGTCGAACCACAGCAACCGCCCGGCGAAGGCGGCGTCCACGGCGAAGGCGGCGGCGTCGAAGTCGAGCGCACCGGGCAGGAAGTCGACGCCGAGGTTCAGCCCGCCGCTGGCCCGCAGCAGGGCCTGCACCTCTTCGTCCGGCTCGCCGGCCGCCAGCGCGGTGTCGAGCTCGACGCGAACCAGCTCGGGGACGGGCAGCTCGAGCGAGCGGGCCAGCGCGCCGCAGATCACCTCGGCGATCAGCGCCTTGCGGCCCTGACCCGCGCCCCGGAACTTGACGACGTACGTGCCCAGGTCGTCGGCCTCCATGAGCCCGGGCAGCGAACCGCCCTCGCGCAACGCCGTGACGTAGCGAGTCGCGAGGACGGTCCGCAGCACAGCTGTAGAGCCTAGGCCCTCATCCGATCGGGCGGCGCAGCACGCGCACCGTGCCGGCGACGAGTGGCACGACGACCCAGATCGCCGCGGCCACGGCAGCCTTGAGCCACAGGGTGCCGCCGACGCTCTCGTCGGTCAGGTGTTCCCAGGCCGTCGACGGGTTGGCCCACTTGCCGACGCTGTCCAGTGCCTTGACGCTGCCGGTCAGGATGCTCCACGCCGTCGGCAGGGCGAAGTAGACGACGATCGCGAACGGGGTGTTGAGGAACAGCAGACCGAACCCGATACCCAGCAGCACGTACAGCACCTGCACGACCAGCGAGCCGATGACGACGGCGACCGCGTGGTGCCACGTACCGGGATTCGGGCCGTCGGGATGCGAGGTGACCGCGGTCGCGGCGACGGCGACGAGCACGCACACGATGGTGGCCAGTACGGCCAGCAGCGCGCCGGCCAGGGTCTTGGCCGCGACGATCCGGCCGCGTCGGGGCACCAGCGTGAACGTGGTGAGGGCGGTGCGCTGCGACCACTCCGACGTGACGAGCAGGACGCCGAGCACCGGCAGCAACAGGGTGCTGAGCGACGTGGTGTTGGCCAGCACGTTCTGCAGCGAGTGGCCCTTCTCCTTGCCGGCGAACGCGGTGATGGCCGCGGTCGCGATTGCAATGGCGGCGACCACGAGCAGCAGCCACCGTCCGGCTCGGGTGTCGGTGGCCTTGCGCAGCTCGATCTGGACGAGCCGGGCGAGCCGGACCGGGTGCAGCGTCATCGGGGTGGCGTGCCGGGCGGGCACCGTGGCGGCGGTCATGCCGCGACCTCCTGGGCGTTGTTGGCGGTCAGCGAGAGGAACAGTTCCTCGAGGTCTTCACCCTGCTCGCGCAGTTCGGTCAGGACGGATCCGCTGCTGGCCGCGATCCGGCCGACCTGCTCGGTCGTGGCCTCGACGCGCAGCGAGCCGTCGGAGGCCGAGGTGAACGGCTGCTCGGCGGCCTTCAGGGCGGCGGCGAGCAGCGCCTGATCCAGCGAGCGGACGAGCGTGGTGCGCGTGCCCTGCAGCTCCTCCGGCGTCCCGTTGGCCACGATCCGGCCCAGGTTGATGATCACCAGCTTGTCGGCGACCGCCTGGACCTCGTGCAGCAGGTGCGAGGACAACAGCACCGTGCCGCCGCGGTCGGCGTAGTCGCGTAGCAGCACCCGCATCCAGTGAATGCCTTGCGGGTCAAGGCCGTTCGCCGGTTCGTCCAGGACGAGGATGCCGGGATCGCCGAGCAGGGCCATGCCCAGCGCCAGCCGTTGCCGCATGCCGAGCGAGTAGATGCCGACCCGCTTGGCCGCGGCGCCCTTGTCCAGGCCGACGAGGTCCAGCACCTCCGCGACCCGGGCGTTGCCGACGCCCAGCACCGCGGCCGACAGCGACAGCGTCTCGTGGCCGGACCGTCCGGCGTGCATCGCCGTCGGGTCCAGCATCACGCCGACGCGCCGTCCCGGCTGGGGCAGGCGCCGGTACGGCACGCCGTCGATGGTCGCGCTACCGGCGTCCGCCGCGTTCAGCCCGCACAGCAGGCGCATCGTCGTCGACTTGCCCGCCCCGTTCGGGCCGAGGAAGCCGGTCACGGTGCCCGGGGTGCACGTAAAGCTCACATCGCGTATGCCCGCCGACCCGAAGGACTTGGTCAGCTCCTGAATTTCGATCATGGAGAAATCGTGCCGGGGCGGGCGTTCGTTGCGCGTCTGTCGATCGGCTAGCCCGGGCGGTCCGATCGACTAACTTTCGGCCGGCAGGGACCGCCAGAAGGCACAGTCGTGCTCGGTCGCCAGGTCGACGGGATGGATTGCGTGCGGGGCCAGCGACTGCACGTGCCGGCCGTCGAACGGCGTCCAGTGCGGCGTGCCGAATCCGTTGGGGTTGCCGGTGCGGGCGAACGTCGTCCAGTAGCTGATCATCTGGTTCGACAGGTGCTGCTGGGCGGCGTTCAGCGTCCCGGTGCCGTAAGCCCGGGTGAACAGGTACTGCAGCTCGCCGGCGTGGTACGCGCCGGTCGGGAACCCCGGCTGGTCGGCGGCGGCGAACCACGGCGCGTTGCGGTCGGCGAACTCGAACCCGTAGGTCGGGACGTTGCGTGCGAGCAGCCGGTCGGTCTGCACCGCCGGGCAGGCCCACGCCTCGTCGGTCAGCAGCCGGGCCAGGGTCGCCGGCGGTGCCTCCCGGCTGGACAGCGGATACCGGGCCAGCACCTTCGCCGCGGCGTCCGGGCCGACCGCCTCGCTGACCAGGTCGGCGTAGTTGCTCGCGTCGACGTCCTGGCCGTAGGACTGCAGCGCCGCGATGAACGTGACGTGCTCGTCCAGGGTGGTGCCGTGCATGACCGGCACGTGATTGATCCGCCCGGTCGCCAGCGCCCGGGCCGGGTCGATCGGCAGGATGCCGCCGCCGATCGTCGGCCCGGGACCGAAGTCGATACCGCCCAGGTCGATCAGCTTGCTCACCGGCAGGGCGCGCAGGCACGCGGCCGCCGTCGCCTCATCCGCACAGCCGAGCTGCTCGGCCAGCCGCACGCCGAGGTCCTCGCGCTGCGACCGGGGCAGCGGACCCCACGTCGGCGGGTACGGCCAGCGCAAGGTGCACGGACCGCTCTGGATGATCGCCCGCTCGAACAAGCCGGCCGAACCGGGCGCGGCCAGGTGCTGGCACACGCTCATCGCGCCGGCCGATTCGCCGAAGATCGTGACGTTGCCCGGATCGCCCCCGAACGCCGCCGCATTGCGGTGCACCCAGCGCAGCGCCGCCTGCTGGTCCTCCAGCCCGAAGTTGCCGGACAGGTTCCGGGCCGCCCCGCCGTCCAGGGCCGGATGGGCCAGGAAGCCCAGCGCGCCGAGCCGGTAGTTGAACGTCACGACGACCGCGTCGCCCTGGGTGGCCAGCCGCTCGGCGCCGTAGATGCCGCCCGAGCTCTGGAAGAAGCCGTCGCCGTGGATCCACACCATGACCGGCTTGCGCCGGGTGCCCGACGAGGGCGTGGTGACGTTGACGTAGAGGCAGTCCTCGGACTCGCTGCGCGCGTCGCCGGGAAACCCGCCGCTCTGCGCGCACGCGGGGCCGACGTGAGTGGCGTCCCGCACGCCGGGCCAGGACGCCGCCGGCCGCGGCGACCCGAAGCGCAGCGGGCCGACCGGCGGCGCCGCGTACGGGATGCCCTCGAACGTCCGGTAGCCGTCGTGGACAGCGCCGTGCACCCGGCCGTGGTCGGTACGCACGACGGGAGACTCGGCTGGTTCGACCGGGGCGGCCGCCACCGGCCGGACCAGGATGGCCCCGAATACGCCGACCGCGGCGGCCAGCGTCGTGAGAATCGCTCGTTTGGAAGTCATGTGATCGACTCTGGCCGCCGGGCGCCGCCGAATCAGTGG
The DNA here is from genome assembly GCA_036502695.1 of Jatrophihabitantaceae bacterium. GTDB lineage: Bacteria > Actinomycetota > Actinomycetes > Mycobacteriales > Jatrophihabitantaceae > DASXRA01. Next base: position 1,980 of record DASXYE010000128.1, on the reverse strand, counting down.
GGCAGCTGCGCCGAATCGCGGTAGGGCTACCCCTACCGGCCCGCGTAACCCGCGCCGGACATGGACAACCCCGGTCACCAAGCGGGAGGGATGCCAGGTGGCCGGGGTGCGACGAGAAACTTACCCGGGGTTACCTGACAAGCACCAGACGTCACGCTGGCATGAGCGTGTCACGCCAGTTGATGACAGTGCGCCCGACTCGTCCGCCCTGTCCGACAGTGCCCCGCGCCTAGGCTGGCCGGATGGACCGGTCGCAGCTGCGCGGATGGATCGAGGACGCCATGCGCCGCCACGATCGCGATGCCGCCGAGCGGGGCGAGGAGGTGGCCAACGTGACGGTCGACGAGATCGTCGACGCAGTGTGGGGCCGCCTGCCGCTGGAGGTCCGTCGCGAGGTGTCCCGGGCCCAGGTGCAGGCCAGCCTGACCGTGCTGACGCTGCGGCGTGGCATCGCCGAGCGGTACGACGATCCGGGCGCAGCCGAACCGCCGCAGTTGACCTAGAACCACACCGGGCGGGGTCGCCGCCCACGGCGGCCCCGCCCTGCGCCCCCTCCGCTGTCCATGATCATCTTCGGATGGTCGTAGGGCAATAGCCAGTCAGATCTTGACGTCGAGCCGTGTCGTCATGTAGAAAACCAAGCAGTTAGATAACCGATTGGTTAGATATGCAGACGGATCCCTTGAGCGCGACGTTCGCGGCGCTGGCCGACCCCACCCGGCGGGCCATCTTGGCTCGGCTCATCGAGGGCTCGGCCACGGTCAAGGAGCTGTCCGCGCCGTTCGCGATGAGCGGCCCGGCCATCTCCAAGCACCTGCGCGTCCTCGAACGGGCCGGCCTGATCAAGCGGGGCCGCGAGGCGCAGTGGCGGCCCTGCGAGCTGGACGCCGCGCCGCTCAAGGACGTCACCGAGTGGGCCGATCGGTACCGCAAGTTCTGGGATGCCAGCTACCGACGGCTGGATTCCTACCTCGATCAAGTGAAGGAGAAAGACCATGACGACTAGCACGACGATCCTGCGCACCCTGTCCGACGAGGAGATCTCGATCAGCCGCGACTTCGCCGCCCCGCGCGAGCTCGTGTTCGACGCGCACACCAAGCCCGAGCACGTGTCGCAGTGGCTGCTCGGCCCGGAGGGCTGGTCGATGCCGGTCTGTGAGATCGACCTGCGCCCGGGCGGGGCCTGGCACTACGTGTGGCAGCACGTCGACGGCGAGCGGATGGAGATGCACGGCGAGTACCGCGAGGTGGTCCGTCCGGAGCGGATCGTCAACACCGAGCGGTGGGGCGACGAATGGCCCGAGACGCTGCACACCGTGACGTTCACCGAGCAGGGCGACACCACCACGGTCACCCAGGTCGTGCGCTACCCGTCCAAGGACGACCGCGACGCGGCGCTGGCCACGGGCATGATGACCGGCGTTGAGCGCAGCTTCGACCTGCTCGATCAGCTGCTGGCGCAGGCGCAGTGATGGGCAAGGTCATGGTGGTGGCCGCGGTGTCGGTCGACGGGTTCATCGCCGATCCGTCCGACGGCGTCGGGCCGTTGTTCGACTTCTACGACAACGGCCCGGTGGCGATCGCGCCGGGCGATCCGGAGCGGGTCTTCCACGTGACGGAACCGACCGCGGCGTACATGCGCGAATCGTGGACGAAGGTCGGCGCCTGCGTGATCGGCCGGCGGCTGTTCGACATCACCGACGGCTGGGGTGGCCGCCCGGCGGCCGGCGACCACGTGTTCGTGGTGACGCATCAGCCGCCGTCCGAGTGGGCGTTCGCGGACGGCGCGCCGTTCACGTTCGTCACCGACGGCGTGCGCAGCGCCGTCGAGCAAGCGCGCGCGTTCGCGGGGGATCGCGACGTCACGGTCAGTGCGGGCGACATCGGCCGGCAGGTGCTCGACGAGGGGCTGGCCGACGAGGTCGTGCTCAGCATGGCGCCGGCCGTGTTCGGCACCGGCATCCGGTTCTTCGGCGAGAT
>DASXYE010000127.1:0-6711 GCA_036502695.1 Jatrophihabitantaceae bacterium | reverse complement strand
TCCGCCGCTGGTCATCGCGAACACCAGGTCGAACAACTGCAGCCCCGTGATCGTGGCGAGGATCGTGCTGAACATCAGGGCCGGTCGTAGCGCCGGCAGCGTGACGTAACGGAACCGCTGCCAGTTGCCGGCGCCGTCGAGGGTGGCCGCCTCGTAGAGGTCGGTCGGCACCTGCTGCAGGCTGGCCAGCAGCACGATCATCGTGAACCCGAGGTTCTTCCAGATGCCGACGGCGATCACGGTGGGCAGGGCCAGCGACGTCGATTGCAGCCAGTCCGGCGGCGAGACGCCGGCGTCGCCGAGCCAGGCGTTCACCAGGCCGACCTGCGGATCGAGCAGGAACTTCCAGATGATGCCGACGACCACAAGAGATGCGATGAACGGGAAGAAGTAGGCGGTACGCAGGATGGCTGCATACCAGGTGGTACGCCGCAGCCGCAGCGCGATCGCCAGGCCGAGCACGACCTGGCCGACCGAGACCGCTGCCGTGTAGACGAGCGTCACCCGTAACGCGTTCCAGAACCGCGAGTCGTGCACCAGCCGCGTGTAGTTGCCCAGACCGACGAACTTGTGCGACGGCTCACCGATCGTCCAGTCGTGCAGGCTCATCCAGCCGGACTGCACGATCGGCTCGGCGATGAAGACGGCGATCAGCACGACGCTCGGCGCCACGAACAGGTAGGCGCTGTTGAAGCGACGCCGGCGTCGGCGGGCCGGCTGACCGCGGCGCCGGGCGGGCTGGCGCCGCACCGGCAGCGAGGCGTTCGCCATCGGTCAGCTCGATTTGCAGTCGGTCAGCCGATTGATCTGCTTGGCCGCTGAGTCGGCGGCCGACTGCACGTCGGCGCCGCGCTCGATCTTCTGGATGAACGGCACGTAGACATCGGCGTCGATCTGCGTGGCGTTCTTCTGCCCGGCGAGGTAGAGCTTCGCGTACGACAGCGCCTTGGCGAAGACGGCGGCGTCACTGGTTGTGGCCGAGCCGAGGTCGGTGCGCGCCGGCGGGAACCCGGACAGCTGCGAGAACTTCGTCTGGGCCGCCTTGCTCGTGTACCAGGACAGGAACTCCTGGGCCTGTGCGGCGTGGTGGGTCGTGCGCTCGATCATGAGCGGGACGGTCGAGGCGAGCGTGACCGGCCCGGCCGAACCGACCGGCACGGCCGCTATCCCGAGGTTGATCCCGGCCTTGCGGTAGCCGGCCGCAGCCCACGGCCCGTTGATCTCCATCGCCGCCTTCCTCGACGCGAACAGCGTGTCGGCGTCGGCACCGGCCTGCCCGACCGGGCTGATGTGGTCGTTGCTCACCAGCTGGCTCCACTTGGTGAGCGCGGCAACGCTCGCCGGGCTGTTGATCGCGGCGCAGTTGTTCGCGTCGACGATGTCGCCGCCGCTCATCCACTGCAGGATCGGCCACATCTGAATCGTGTTGTTGTCGGCCAGCGAAAGGCCGTACTGGCTGGGCTTGCCGGAGCCGACCGTCAGCTTCCTCGCGTCGGCGATGAACTCGTCCTCGGTCGTCGGGGACGCGGTGATGCCGGCCTGGGTGAACAGGTCCTTGTTGTAGTAGAGGACGAGAGTGGCCATGTTCGCCGGAACCGCATACAGCTTGCCGTCGACGGTGAAGGCCGACTTGACCGATGTGGGGAAGGCTCCGGAGTCGATCTGGCCGGTCCCGCTACCGACGGCCGAATCCAGCGGCAGCACCGCGTTCGTCTTGATGTAGTTGAAGATCGAGCCCGGGTCCGAACTCGGCGTCGCGAGATCAGGTCCCTGACCGGTGGCCCAGGAGGCCGGCAGCTTCTGCCCGATCGCGGCCCACGGCTGCACGGTCATGCTGACCTGGATCTTCGGGTGCGACGCGTTGAACTCCTTGATCAGCGCCTGGTAGGACGGCTCGTCCGGACCGGTGAAGCCGGTGAGCATGGTGAGGTGCACGACGCCGCCCGACGACGCCGACGATCCGCTCGAGCAGCCGGCGACGAGCAGGGCGGCCGCGGTCGCGGCCGTTGCCGCGACGAGCGCAACCCTTTTCCGATAAGGGATTTGCATGAGAATCGCTCCCTTTCGAGAGGTGGTCGGATCAAGCCGGGTGGTTACCGCACGAGTCGCGGACGACGAGGCTGGTGGGCAGCACGGCGTGCGTCGGATCGGGATCGGTGCCGTCGAGCAGGGCGAACAGTTGCGCCGCCGCGCGCCGGCCCATGTCCTCGGCCGGAACGTGCACGGTCGTGATCCCGGGAGTGGTCAGCCGCGAGACCCCGAAGTCGTCGTACCCGGCCAGGGCCAGGTCCTCGGGCACCCGCAGGCCACGGTCGCGGATCTCCAGCAACGCGCCATAGGCCATCTCGTCGTTGGCCGCGAAGATGGCCTGCACGTCGGCCATGCTGTCGAGGATCTGGCGGGCCGCGGCCCGGCCCGACTCCTCGCCGAAGTCCCCGACCACCAGCGCGTGGGTGCACGGCTGGCTCGTCTCGGCCAGCGCGTTGCGAAAGCCCTCGTAACGGTCGATCGCGGTCTGGTGATCGAGCGGGCCGCTGATGTGCGCGATGTGCCGAACCCCGTGGTCCTCGACCAGATGCCGGGTGATCGCCTTGGCCCCGGCGACGTCGTCGACGCCGACGCTCGTCGCCCGGGGCAGGTGCGGGAACCGGCCGATGAGCACCACGGGCATCGCCGCGTCGACCATCCGGTTCACGTTCGGGTCGTTGATCGACGCCGAGGCGATGATCGCTCCGGACGCGGCCCGCGAGCGCAGGACCCGCTCGTAGGCGGCCACGCCGTGCGTCTCGTCGGGATTGGTCGACATCATCAAGGCCACGTCGCGGTCGTTGGCCTCGGCGGTGACCCCGACCAGCAGGTGCATGAAGTACGGGTGCCCGAAGACGTGCTGGCTGGTGTTGGGCACGACGACGGCGATCGACGTGGATCTGCCCGCCCGCAGCGCGCGTCCGGCCGAGTTGGGGACATAGCCCAGGTCGGCCGCGGCGGCGCGCACCGCGTCCTTGGTCGCCTCGCTGATGCGCGGATGGTCGGCCAATGCCATCGACGCCGCGCTCGAGGAAACGCCCACCTGCGCGGCGACGTGCTTGAGGGTGACGCTGCCCCGACGAGGCCGCGGCGGCGACGACCCGGCGCGCAACGCGACGACCTTGCTGCGTTCCTCGTTCGGCTGACTCATGGTCTGCGGCTCCGGACTAGTTGCTTTAACGCTTCAGCGCCCGGACTGTAGGCGCGCTCGGGACGCGGCGTCAAGCAGTTCGTGTTGCTGTCGTGCCTTAAACAGCTGGTGTACATCGTTGAAGAGACGAATTGTACGAACCATTCGAGGAACGGTTGACTTGGTGGCCTGGGTCACATATACCTAACAACGCTTCATCGATTGAGCACCCCCCAGAAGCCCGACTCGATCAAGGAAGTGGTAGATCGTGCCCTCGCGCCCCCGCCCCGATCGCCGTCCATCCCGTCGCCACCGTGCCCTCGCCACAGTCAGCACGATCGCCGTGGTCGCCGCGGCCCTCGTCGCCGTCCAGTCCGGCCCGGCCGACGCGGCGGGCACGTTGCCGTGCGACATCTATGCCGGCGCCGGAACCTCGTGCGTCGCCGCGTACAGCTCGACCCGAGCCATGTACGGCGCCTACAACGGGCCGCTGTACCAGGTCACCCGCGCCTCGGACGGCGCCACGTCCGACATCGGCCTGCTCAGCGCCGGTGGCTACGCGAACGCTGCGGCGCAGGACTCGTTCTGCGCCGGCAGCACCTGCACGATCACGAAGATCTACGACCAGTCGCCGCAGCACAACGACCTCACCCCGTCGCCTGCGGGTACGGCCGGTGGGGCGGACGCACCCGCGCCGGCCAGTGCGCTCCCGGTGACGGTCGCCGGGCACGCGGCCTACGGCGTGTACCTGCCGAAGGGGGTGGCCTACCGCAACATTGCCGGCGCGGGCGTGGCCACCGGTCACCAGCCGGAATCGATGTACGAGCTGGCCAGCGGCACCAACGTCAACAACGACTGCTGCTCGGACTTCGGCAACGTCGAGAAGAACCTGAACGACACCGGTGCGGGCCACATGGACGCCGTCAACCTCTCGTTGCTCAACGCGGTAGGCAGCGCCGGCCATGGCCCCTGGGTGCAAGCCGATCTGGAGAACGGCGTCTTCGAGGGCGGCACCGCGAGAAATACAGCCAACCTGGGTAATCCGAGCAAGTTCGTCACCGCGCTGTTGAAGAACAACGGGCAGACCACGTTCGCGCTCAAGGGCGGTAACGGCCAGGCCGGCGCCCTGTCCACGTGGTACAGCGGTGCCCTGCCCAGCGGCTACGCGCCCATGCAACTGGAAGGCTCGATCGTTCTCGGGGCCGGCGGGGACAACAGCAACCGCGGCACCCAGTCCTTCTTCGAGGGCGTGATGACCGCCGGCTACTCCACCGACGCCGCGGACGACTCCGTCCAGGCCAACATCGTCGGCGCGGGCTACGGCGCGAAGAGCACCGGTGGCGGCCCCGGCGGGACGATCGTCGGACCCGGGGGCAAGTGCGTCGACGTCAACGGGGACGACACCGGCGGCAACCTGGCCGTCGTGCAGCTGTGGGACTGTCAGGCGCTGGCCGCCGATCAGCACTGGTCGGGCAGCGCCATCGGCCAGGGCACGCTGAACACGCTCGGCCGCTGCCTGGACATCGACGGCAACGGTACGGCCGACGGAACTCATCTGGAGCTGTACGACTGCAACGGGGTCGGCGGGCAGCAGTGGATCCCGCAGGCCGACGGATCGTTGCGCAACCCGCAGTCCGGGCGTTGCCTCGACGACCCCAATGGCAACACCGCCAACGGCACCGCGCTGCAGATCCACGACTGCAACGGGACGGCGGCACAGAAGTTCACGATCACCCAGGGGACGCCGATCGTCGGCCCCGGCGGCAAGTGCGTGGACGTCAGCGGCGACGACAACGGCGGCAACAACGCCGTCGTGCAGCTGTGGGACTGCTACACGATCCTGACCGCCCGGCCGCTGGCGCGCGACCAGCAGTGGACGCTCAACTCCGACGGCACGGTGCGCACGCTGGGCCGCTGCCTGGACATCGACGGCAACGGCACCGCCAACGGCACCCACCTGCAGCTGTACGACTGCGACGGCGTCGGCGGGCAGCAGTGGGTCCCGCAGACCAACGGCTCGCTGCTCAACCCGCAGTCCGGACGCTGCCTCGACGACCCCAGCGGCAACACCACCAACGGCACTGCGCTGCAGCTGTACGACTGCAACGGGCTGGCCCCGCAGGTCTTCTCGTTCAACTGAACAGCGGGTGCATCTCCCCGATCGGGCAGCTCTCGGCCGTCTCAGGCTGCCGAGAATTGCCCGATCGGCCGAGCTACTGGCGCTGCAGTTTTATGCGCGAATAGCGGTCAACTTGAGCAGAATTGCTTGACGTCGGAAACGGCGGGCTCGTACGGTTCCGCACATGATGCGGTGGCGGCCCCTGTCAGCGGTGATCGCGCTCGTGGCGGGATTGGTGGTGGTGGCCGCCCCGGCGGGCGCCGGCGCCGCACCGACCAACCCGGCGCCCGATGTGGTGCCCGGTCTGCAGCAGTGGACCGGCAGCACCGGTCGATTCGAGTTCGGGGTGCTGTCGCGCATCGTCGTCGCCGACCCGGCGCTGCTCGCGGACGCGCGCTCGTTCGCCGACGACCTGCGCGGCGTCGCGGGCGTGCAGCTGCCCGTCGTCAGCGGCCACTCGACGCATCGCGGCGACATCGCGATCAGGCTCGGCGCGTCCGGGTTGCCGGCCCAGGGCTACGCGCTGAGCATCGGCGACACCGTGACGATTGCCGGGGTCGACGCCACCGGCGCGTTCTACGCCGAGCAGACCGTCGAGCAGCAGGTGTTGCAGGACGGCTCGCTGCCCAGGGGCGAGGCGCGGGACTGGCCGGACGTCGGTCAGCGCGGCTTCATGCTCGACATGGGCCGGCACTACTACTCGCCGGCCTACGTCGAGCGCGAGATCCGCACCGCCGCCTGGCACAAGCTCGACGTCGTGCACCTGCATCTGACCGAGTACAACGCGTTCCGGCTGCAGAGCAGCACTTATCCGGGACTGGCTGCTGCCCAGTCGTACAGCCATGCTGACCTTTCCGCGTTCGTTGCCACGGCCCGCCGCTATCACGTGACGCTGGTGCCCGAGATCGATCTGCCCGCGCACTCCACGGCGATCGCCGACTTCGACCCCACGCTGAGGTTCGACTGCGCCTCGCTGGCCGACGGCTTCACGCTGGACGTGACCAAGCCGCAGACGATGCAGTTCCTGGTCGGGCTGCTCAAGGAGTTCATGCCGCTGTTCCCGGACTCTCCGGTGTTCCACCTGGGCGGCGACGAGTACGCCGGGCTGGCCGCTCAGCAGGCCTGCCCCGAGCTGGTCGACTACGCCAAGGCGCACGGCTTCGGCTCGACCGAGGACGTGTTCGTCGACTTCCTGAACAAGCTGGGCGCCCAGGTGCAGGCGCTGGGCAAGCGTCCGGAGATCTGGAACTGGTGGGACGTGGTCGGCGGCGCGACGATCAGCCCTGACAAGAACCTGATCATCGACGCGTGGACCGGCAGCCCGGCTGCATATCTGGCCGCCGGCTACGACACGGTCAGCTCGCCGGACAACCTGCTCTACGTCACGCCGTCCAGCCCGCCGGGCGGGGCGATCGAGCCGAACGACCAGTACCTG
>DASXYE010000126.1:0-5683 GCA_036502695.1 Jatrophihabitantaceae bacterium | reverse complement strand
CCTGGGCCACCGGCGCCAGGCACACGACACCCCACAGCAGGTACCACGGGTAGATCACCGGGCTGAGCAGGGCGACCGCGATCAGGCCGAAGCCGACGGTGCGTTCCAGGGCGCGGCGTTGCGCGGTCGCGATGAGGTACGCGACGACACAGCCGGCGGCGAGCAACGCGGCGGTGCGGCCCGCCATCGACAGGTCGTCGAAGGATGCCGGCCGCACGATCGGCTTGAACAGGTCGCCGATCAGGCTGGCCGGCGCTGCCGGCGTGTAGCCCAGGGCCGGGGTATTGAGCGCGGGAATCCAGCCCCACCCGTGCGGCACCAGCAGCGTCAGCCCGATACACGCCGCCACCGCCACGGCGGCGTCGCGCAGACCGTCCGTCCACATCGAGCGGCCCGGACGCTGCCAGGCGATCAGCGCGAGCACCGCGACCAGCCCGGGCGCCTTGACCGCCGCGGCCGCACAGGCCAACACGACGGCGAGTGCGTGGTTGCCGTGCCGGCGGGCCACCAGGGCACCCAGCAGCAGCGCGCAGAACACGCCCTCGAGATGTTCGGCGGAGATCACCTGCAACAGGATGAGCGGGTTGAGCACCGTCAACGCCAGCACCGGCACCCGCCGGGATCCGGCCAGGTCGGCGGCCAGCAGTCCGATCGCGACAACCGCGGCGACGGCCGCCAGTCGCATGACGATCACCGCACCGAGCGGCGTGCCGCCCCCGGCGACGACGCTGAAGTGCTGGAACCAGGTGGCCAGCGGGCCGTACGGGCTGGGCACGCTGCGCCAGGACGGATCCACCGCGGACACCGCCGATCCGTGGCCCAGCGCGGACGGTCCGACCGAGTAGGGATCCAGTCCGCGGCCGACCAGCAGGCCCTGCGCGGCGTAGGTGTAGACGTCGCTGCTGAGCAACGGCGGGCCGAGCACGAACGGCAACGCCCAGGCGCCACCGATCGTCCAGACGTCGCGTTCGGTGCGGACGGCCGGGTGCGGACGTCGGACCAGTTGCAGCCAGAGCAGGGCCAGCGTGATCAGGCCGGCCATGAGCAGCAGTCCGGGCACCGGCGACGCGCCCGGGCCGTAGCCGCCCCGGGTCAGCAGCCCGAACCAGGTCGTCAGCGGCGTGGTCACCCGGACCGTGCCGATGCGCCCGCCGGCGAGCATGGTGAGCGTGCCGGCCGCGAACCCGGCGAGGGCGTAGCCGAGGGTGGGACGGCGACGGGTCAGCTCGGTATGGAGACGACGGACCAGTTCGGTATGGATCGGCGGCATCGGCGATTTCCGGACGACGGGGCGGACTCAGCTCGCGCACAGCGCACCAGCCGCGCCTGGCAACGAGGTGTCGGTACCTCGAACACCAGATGACCAGTGACCGACTCGCACGCCGTTCGTTCAATCTACTACCTACTACGTAGTAGAGCTACCGTCGGTCGGGAGGAAGTCATGGGTCACGACCGTGATTACCCTGACGCCATGAGCCTTACCGACGGCGACATCGCGGCGCTGGCCCGCCAGGCGGTCGACCAGCACGATCCCGACGCCGAAGTGCACATCACCCCGGCCGATCCGGTCGACCCGTACCGGTGGGAGGGGGCGGCCTGGACGGTGTCGGCCGGCGGGCGGACCAGCTACATCAGCGCGTCCATGACATCCGACGAGGCGCTCGCCAAGCTGGTCGCCGACCTGAATCCCTAGCCCGTGGGCTCGTAACGTCGCTCCGGCCGCGTCGCATCGTCACGCCGGGCGGCCGCGGTGGGGACGTGATCACGCACGTGTTCCGCGCCATGCGGATTTACCCGCGCTGTGCGGAACTCCTTAGCCATTGCCCCGCTTCCGATCGACCACGCGGCAATCGGTCGGCGGTAGAGGTTACCGACTGCGGAACTCCGGCCGATGCTCGCCCGCCCGACCGGTCACGGCTCGTACGGTGAGCGCTGTGCGGGTCTTATTGACGGGCGGCGCCGGGTTCATCGGGCAGCACGTGCAGCGCGAGTTGATCGCTCGCGGGCACGACGTCCGGGTGCTCGACCTGGTGCACGGGTCGGACGTGCGCGACCGGGCCGTGGTCGACATCGCGGTGGCCGGGGTGGACGCGGTCTGCCACCTGGCCGCCAAGGTCGGTCTCGGCGTGGACGTCCAGGACCTGCCCGACTACGTGTCCAACAACGATCTCGGAACGGCCGTGCTGCTGGCCGCGATGGCCCGCGCCGGGGTGACCCGGCTGGTGCTGGCCAGCTCGATGGTCGTGTACGGCGAGGGCCTGGGGCGCTGTGCCCGGCACGGGGCGGTGACCCCGGCGGCGCGACCGTTGTCCAGCCTGGCGGCCGGGCAGTTCGAGCCGCCGTGTCCACAGTGTGGCTGTGCATTGGCTACTGAGCTCGTGGCCGAGGACGCTCCGCTCGATCCACGTAATGCGTACGCGGCCTCCAAGCTGGCGCAGGAAAACCTCGCCGCGTCCTGGGCCCGGGCCACCGGCGGCAGCGTCGCCGCGTTGCGCTACCACAACGTGTACGGGCCGGGCCTGCCGCGTGATACGCCGTACGCCGGCGTGGCCGCGATCTTCTTGTCCGCGCTGCGACGGGGCGAGGTGCCTGTCGTCTTCGAGGACGGCGGCCAGCGGCGCGACTTCGTCCACGTGCGCGATGTCGCCGCAGCTACGGTGGCCGCGCTCGAGCGGCACGAGTCCGGGGTGCGCGCCTACAACGTCGGTTCCGGTATGCCCCGGACGGTCGGCACGCTGGCGTCGGCGCTCAGCGCGGCCGTCGGCGGGCCGGTCCCGGTCGTGTCGGGTGACTACCGCGTCGGCGACGTCCGGCACATCACCGCCGACTCGGCCCGACTGCGAGCCGAGCTGGACTGGGCGCCACGGGTCGACTTCGACGACGGTATCGCCGAGCTCGCGCGCCTTCCTTGATCTGTAAGGGTCTTCTGCACCGGCTCGCCCCTAACGTCACCCACGTGATCGACATCGTGCTGCCGTGTCTGGACGAGGCGGCCGCGCTGCCGTGGGTGCTCAGCCGCATCCCGGCGCAGGCGCGGGCCATCGTCGTCGACAACGGCTCGACGGACGGCTCGCCGGACATCGCCCGCGAGCACGGCGCGTACGTGATCGCCTGCCGGCAACGCGGTTACGGCGCGGCCTGCCACGCCGGGCTGCTGGCCGCCGAGGCGGAGTTCGTCGCGTTCTGCGATTGCGACGCATCACTCGACCCGGGCGACACGGTGCGACTCGCGGCGGTCGACGCCGAGCTGGTCGTGGGCCGGCGCCGTCCGGTCTCGCGGTCCGCGTGGTCGGTGTCGTCCCGAGTAGCCAACCGCGAGCTGGCCCGGCGGGTGCGTCGCCGGACCGGGGCACCGTTGCGCGACGTCGGCCCGCTGCGCGTCGCTCGGCGTAAACCGCTGCTGGCGCTGGACATTCTCGATCGACGCAGCGGCTACCCGGTCGAGACGGTGGTGCGCGCGGCCGCCGCCGGTTGGCGGATCGCCCAGGTCGACGTCGCGTACTCGCCGCGCATCGGGCACTCGAAGGTGACCGGCACGTGGCGGGGCACCCTGACGGCGGTGCACGACATGACGGCGGTGCTGCGATGAGCCATCCCTTGATCGGCACGCTGATCGTCATTGCCAAGGCGCCGGTGCCGGGTCGGGTGAAGACTCGGCTGGTCCCGCCGCTGACGTACAGCCAGGCTGCTGACGTCGCCGGCGCCGCGTTGCGGGACACTCTGCGCGTCGTCTCAACCGTGCCGGCGCGCGTCCACCTGCTCGCGTTCGACGGTGACGCCGGGCCGTGGCGGCCGCGGGGCTGGCGAGTCGTGGCCCAACCACCAGGCGGGTTGGACGCCCGGCTGGCCGCTGCATTCGCCGCGGCCGATCCGGGCCGCCCGGCCTTGCTCGTCGGCATGGACACCCCGCAACTGCGCCCGGATCAGCTCGCCGCGTTCGACCCGGCGCGCTACGACGCGGCGTTGGGACCGGCCGAGGACGGCGGGTACTGGGCGATCGGGTTCCGCGATCCGGCATTGGCGGCCGAGACGATCCCGGGGGTGCCGATGTCGACGGCGGACACCGGCGCCGAGCAGTTGCGCCGGCTGGCCGGCCTGCGGGTGCAGTTGCTCGAGCCGCTGACCGACGTCGACACCATCGATGCCGCCGAGCACGTCGCGGCGCAAGCGCCGGCCACCCAGTTCGCCCGGACGCTCGCCGCGGTGAGCGTTCACGCCGGGTCAGGACGGTGACGGTCACCCTCAACCTGGCCCGGTGGGCCGGGTCCCTCGACGACGCCGATCGCACCGTGCTCGATCGGTGCGTGGCCCCGGTGCTCGACGTGGGCTGCGGTCCCGGCCGGTTCGTGCTGGCGCTGGCCGAACAGGGCCAGGCCGCCCTCGGGGTCGACATCACCCCGGCCGCGGTGCAGCTCACGCAACGGCACGGTGCCCCGGCGCTGCACCGGGACGTGTTCGTCCGGACGCCGGGGGAGGGCCGCTGGCCTACAGCCTTGCTGATGGACGGCAACGTCGGCATCGGCGGCGATCCGGAACGGTTGTTCACCCGGCTGCGTAAGGTGATCACCAACGCTGGCCAGGTGCTCGTCGAGATCCATCCCGACCCCGGAACCGACCGGTGTTCGACCGTCCGGTTCAGCCTCGGCGGCCTGGTCGGACCGCCGTTCCCGTGGGCCGAGATCGGCCGGACGGCCCTGGACCGGCACGCCCAGCGGGCCGGCTACGTGGTCGTCGAGGACTGGTCGGTGGGCGGTCGATCGTTCGCGGTGCTGCGCCCGGCCCGGTCGCGGGCCACCCGCACCGCGTAGGCCGCGGCTGTGCCAGCGGCCACCATACCCAGCAGTACGGCGAGATGGGCCGGGTAGTTCTGGGTGAGCAACGTCAGGCCCGGTTCGGCCTTGCCCCGCCGGTAGATCAGGGGCAGCGCGATCAGCGTGATCAGCGCCGCGCAGATCAGCCCGCCCTGCACGTACGCGCGGGCCCGCGGCGGCACGACGCGGGCGACCAGCCAGCCGACCACGACGACCACCCAGGCGATCACCCCGTCGTGCACGATCAGCGCGACGACCAACCACTTGGCGACTTCCGCGGGACGGGTCACGCTGCTGTTGTGCAGTAGCTGGTAGGCGCCGTAGCCGAGCAGGGCGAGTCCGATCGCACCCAGCGCGAGGCGGATGAGCCGAATCATCGAATCTCCAGCCGGGTAACCCACTTGGTGTTCAGGACGCCGGCCCGGTCCGGGGCGATCAACCGCACCGGGTAGCCGTGGTCGAGCGTGATCCGCCGACCGTTGAGATGGGTGGCGAGCAGCGCCCCGCGCAGCTCCGATCCGCGGATCGTCGACGTGCCGTAGCCACCTTGCTGCAACGACACGACGTGCACCGTCGACCCGCCGTCGCCGCCACCCCTCCGGACCAGGTCGAACAGCGACGCCCCGCCCCAGCGAGCGCTGACGCTCCAGCCTTCCACGCAGGCCAGCGGAATGTGCCGCTCGACAAAGGGCAAAGCCTCGACGGCGGCCAGGTCGAGGTCGAACGGCCGAGGCCCCAGCACGGTGAGCCGGTAGCTCGCCGGCACCTGGATGCCGGCGGACGCGGCCGTCTTGTTGATCGGCACGCCGAGCGGTCCCTGCTTGGGCCGTCGCGGTGCGAGTAGCGCGATCGGCTCCAACGTCGGGATGACC
>DASXYE010000125.1:0-8638 GCA_036502695.1 Jatrophihabitantaceae bacterium | reverse complement strand
CGCTTCGCGTCGTCCCGGCGTCGCGAAGCGCGGACAACTCTTGTCAGGCGGGGGATGTCTGCATGGGGTGATCGACGCGCGTTCACGGGCCGTTCAGCAACACGCAGTCGCGATGTGGTTTCACAGCGCCGTCAATTCGGGCACAATAAATAGAACGAGGCCCCTCCATGTATGAGATGGAGGGGCCTCGAACAACCTCGCTGCTCCGACCAACCGATCGCTCGACTGGCGGGCGTTGCGTGGCCGACCACCGAATCGAGAACCACTCCCGAACCCGCCGGTTGCCCGACGCTTCCGAGGTCCGGGGTTGCCCCCGGCTTTGGTTCCCTCCTCTGTGGTGAGGACATTTCTAGTGGCGAATCCCCTTGTGCGCAAGGGGAATCTGGCAATTACGTCGAGGGAATTTCCATCATCAACAGCATGTCCACAGGGCGTTGTGGGTTATCCCCCGACCGGGTCGCGTCGTCCACCGATCGTCCACATGTTGGCCCACAGGCTGTGGGTTGCTGTGGGTTAGAGCAAGCCGCGTTTGGCCGCCTGGACGCCGGCCTGGAAGCGGCTGTTCGCGCCGAGCAGGGCCATCAGCCGGATGATGCGCCGGTTGAGGGTGCGCGGGCTGACGCCGAGATTGCGCGCCATCGCCCCGTCCTTCATGCCGGTGGTCAGCAGGGCGAGGGTTTCGCGGTCCGTCTCGGACAGCCCGCCGGTCAGCGGCCCGGACAGCGCGCTGTTCAGCGCGACGGCGCGGTTCCAGTGGTCCTCGAACAGCGCGACCAGCCCGTCGAGCAACCGGGACGGATGCACGACGAGCACGCCGATCGTCCAGCGCTGATCGGTCGCGCTGGCCAGCGGCAGCAGCGCCAGCCGGCGATCGCAGATGATCAGCTTCATCGGCAGCTCGGGCAGCACCCGCGCTTGTTCGCCCAGCCCGGCGAGCGCGCGGATCGTGGGCAGCCGATCGGGGTGCTCGAGCGCGGCCGCCTCGTAGATCGCTCGGCACCGCACGCCGCGTTCGAGCACCGGCTGCTCGACGGCGATCTCGGACGGTCCGGTGCCCTCGTCGGCCGACTGCCGGTCGAACGCCATGACCTCCGTGGTGGCGCCGGCCATCATCTCCAGGAACCGGCCGGCCGCGACGTCCTGCCCGGAGATGACCTCGAGCAGTGCGGCCGGATCGGCCCGCGCCGCCGCGTGCCGGTACTGCTCCAGCAGCGCCGGCACGGCGAGCAGGGTGCGATCGAGCTCGGCCCGGCGCTCGTTCACCAGCGACGAGACCGCGACGTCCGGCGGCGCCGGCGAGTACCGGGCCGGGCGACCGTCGATGCGGTGCACGAGGCGCCGGCGCTGCAGCTCGGTCAGCGCGCGGCTCACCTGGCTGGCCGGTAGCTGCGCGTGCTCGGCCAGCTCGGCGGCCGTCGCCGACGGGTGGTCGACCAGGGCCAGGTAGGCGAGCTCCTGCCCGCGGTCGAGGTTCAGGGCTTCGAACACGCCGCCTCCTTCGCTTGCGTCCAACGCCTGTCCGACGTCGGCGTTTGACCGCAATCAGCCGTTCTGGTGGTGGACCGCTGCGAGGTTCATGTGGTGTCCTGCGGATTCGCTGTCGATCAATTGTCCCGGAGGGCGCATGCGGTTTCGTCGCGTTCCCACATTCGTCGCCGGATCGGCCGTGCTGGCCGGCCTGATCGTGGCCGCCGGACCGGCTGTCGGACCGGCCGCCGCGCAGCCGGTTACCGGACAGCCGGTGGCCGCCGATTCCGGGGCCGAGCCGATCGCGCCCTCGGACTCGTCCACGCGCACGATCACCCTGATCACCGGCGACCGGGTGACGCTCACCCCGATGCCGGACGGCTCGCCCGGCGTCAGCGTCGCGCCCCGACCGGGCGGGTCGGCGGCGTTCGTCACCGAGCGGGGTGGCGGCGATCTGTACGTGATCCCCGCAGACGCCCAGCCGTTCCTGGGCCGCCAGCTGGACGTGTCGCTCTTCGACGTGTCGGCGCCGGATTCGGACGGGCGCATTCCCGTCGTGCTGTCGGGGTCGGACGCGGCGCCGCCCGGTGTCGTGCTGACCGACCGTACGCACGGGTACGTGACGCCGGAGTCGGCCGCCCAGTTCGGGGCCGCGCTGCATCGGGACGCCGCCGGTGTTTCCGGCGTTTCCAGCGCGCCGATCCTGGGCGGCGTCACCTGGCTGGCGCGCGCCGACGCCGTCGCCCCGCCCGTCGTGCAGCCGCAGTTCGTCATGAAGACCCTGCGCATCAACACGGTGGGCCTGACCGGCGACCCCGTCGACATCGGCACCGTCGTCGTGCTCAATACCGACGACGGGCGCAAGTACGCGACGCTGCGCCCGCTCGCGACGGTCGGCGGCGAGGTGCGGATCAGCGTGCCGGTCGGCCACTACGCCGTCTCGGCGCTGTTCAACGCCGTCGAGAACGGCACGTTCGTCGAACGGCTCGCCCAGCTGGCCGACGTGACGGTGCGGCAGGACACAGCGGTGACTCTCGACGCGCGGGCGGCTGATGCCCCGGTGTCGGTGGACGTGCCGCGCCCGTCGCAGCTGGCCGCGCTCGGCGTGCAATACGTCCGCCAGGACGAGCCGCGGACGTTCCGGGCCGGGGTCGGCGTGCTGATCAACCCCGCCGTAGCCGCCATAGACGTCCAGCCGACGAAGTCCGCCCGATCCGGCGAGCTGACCTACAGCGTGCAGGCCCACCGCGACAGTCCGCCGGGCGCGGCCTCGCCGTACGCCTACGACATCGAGCTGGTCCGCCAGGCGGTGCCGGCCGACGAGCACTTCCGGGTTCGGTCCGGCGACCTCGCGACGATCAAGGCCAACTACTACAGCGACGTGCCGTCGTGGCAGGTCGTGCCGACTCGGATCGCGGCGCTGAGCAGCGACCTCGTGCACATCGGCTTCGGCACGCCGACGCCCGTGCCGGGCACGCGGGTCGAGTACGTGAGCGCCGACCCGGCGATCACCTACTTCGACTCGGTGACCCCGCAGGGAACGTCGACCCCGATGACCGACGGCGGCCGCAAGTACCGCGCCGGGACGGTGTCCACAGTGGACTGGATGCGCGGGCCTCGAGCGCCGGGCTTCGGCGCCGCCACTCCTGACACAGCCGGGGGATGGACCTGCCCGGCCTGCCGCGAAGGCGATCACATCGCGCTGCAGCTCAGCGGGTTGATCGACTCGGTGCCCGGCCACGCCATGGGTCCGGACTACGGTCCCGGCCGGGAGTGGGACGCGCAGCTCAGCATTGCCGAGAACGGCAAGGTGCTGCTCGACTGGCCCGGCATCTTCGGCATCACGCTGCCGGCGAGCGGCCCGTCCGGCGACTATGCGCTGACGTACGACCAGACGACGCAGGCGCCGTGGAGCACGCTCTCGCAACGCAGCCATTCGGAGTGGACGTTCCACTCGCAGCGTCCGACCGCGAACACCGTGCCGGCGACCTGGGTTTGCCCGGACGACGACCCGGGCCCGTGTGCCGCGGTGCCGCTGCTCGTCGCCGACTACGCCCTGCCACAAGCGCTGGACGGCACGGTGGCGCCGGGGCGGTCCGCGATGGCGGTGACGTTCCGGCACGCGTCGGGGGCGCCATCCGTGCCGATCCGGTCGGCCGCCGTCGAGGTGTCCTTCGACGACGGCCAGACCTGGACGCGGACCGCGCTCGCCGGCGCGGGTGGTGGGCGTTACGTCGCTCGCTGGACGAGCCCGGCCGGTGCCCACCTGTCGGTGCGCGTAGCCGCACGGGACGCGGCCGGGGCCACGTTGACCCAGTCCGTGCTCGACGCGGCCACGGTCAGTGCTTCCAATTGATCTTGAATACCCAGGCGTACTGATCGGCGCTTTGGGCCGCTGCCGGAACGGTGATCGCCAGGGATCCGTCCGCCGCTTTCGTCCAGTGCAGTGGTGCGCCGTGGTAGCCGAGCAGCGAGATCGTGTCACCGGCCCGGATCGGTACCGGGGAGTGCACGGTCACGGTGTCCCCGGGTTGCGCGAGTGACGTGATGTAGAAGGCCTTGTTCGGGGCGACGGTGAATCGCAGGTTGCCGTCGGTGGCACCCCGGGCCCAGTACGTCGTGTTGTAGATCGACTCGCCGTTGACCTTCAGCCAATCGCCCATCTGCCGCAGGCGCGTCTGCATGATCTCCGGGATGGTGCCGTCGGCCCGCGGCCCGATGTCGAGCAGGAAGTTGCCGTTCTTGCTCACGATGTCGGCCAGCTGGTCGACGAGCTCGTCAGCCGTCGCGTACTGGTCGTCCGGCGTCGCGGAGTTGTAGCCGAACGAGAACGGGTCGATGCCCCGGGTGGCCTCGAACTTGGTGGTCTGCAACGAGTACGACGGCGCGTACTCCGGCGTATTGAAGTCCGACTCGGGCAGGCCACACCGATCGTCCACAGTGGACGGCCGGCCGGTGACCAGCTCCTGGTTGAACAGCGTTTGCAGCACGGTCGGGCTGGTCGCCGGGTAGCCGATGTCGCACCACAGGATGTCCGGCTTGTACTTGGTGATCAGCTCCTTCATTTGCGGCACCTGGAAGTCGGCCACGTAGTCCTTGACCGGCTTGTAGCCCGTGTACGGAACCGGCTGTCCCGTATAGGGATTCTGCGGTCCGTGGCCCTGCCAGGGCAGCGCCGGGTTGTACCACTCGGGCAACGAGTAGTACACGCCCGGATGGATCTGCGGCGTGTACTTGCGGTCGGCCGCGAACAGCTTGCCAACCAGATCCTGGTGCGGGCCGAGCTTGACCGAGTTGCGGTCGGAGTAGGCCGTGTCGAAGAGCGAGAACCCCTCGTGGTGCTTGGACGTCAGCACGAAGTAGTCGGCGCCGGCCTGGTTGAACAGCTGCACCCAGGCCTTCGGATCGAACTTGGCGGCGGTGAACTGCGGGATGAAGTCGTCGTAGTTGAAGTCCTTGCCGTACTTCTGCTCGTGGTAGGCGTACGTCGGATCGTTCGGATCATTGATGTGCTGCCAGTACCACTCGGCGTACTCCTTACCGACCGGTGCCCAGGCCGGCACCGAGTAGATGCCCCAGTGGATGAAGATGCCGAACTTGCCGTTGTCGAACCAGTCGGGTGACTGGTGCTGTGACAGTGACGCGTCGGTGGCCTGATATGCCGGGATGCCCGCGCTGAGCTGTACAGCCTGGCTGGCGTTCAGGTCATGGCTGCGGACTCGGACCGTGCCGTCGACGGGCAGGCCGGTCGGCAACCCGGGCGAGGTGATGCCGATCTCGACGCGGGCCTCGTCGCCGGGGGCCAGCTCGGTGATCGTCGCCGGCTGGACGGTGCGCACGCCGTCGGCCACCACGTCGACGGTCAGCGCGTGGGCGCGGTCGATCCACTGGTCGCCGAGGTTGGTGACGGTGGCGGTGACGACCTGAGCCTTGTTGGACAGCTGCTTCGTCGTCGACTTGCCGTCCCGGACGGACACGGCGAACCCGTGCGTCACCGGCTGCAGCGACAGGGCGAACACGTGCAGGCTCGACGTATTTTCGGCGGGCGTCGCCGTGGTGGGCAACGTGATCGACGTGGCCTCGCGGGTCGGGTCGATCCACAGCTGGGCTGAATAGATCGACACCGGGTGCTGGTCGGTGTCGGTGGGCGAGTAGCGGTACGGCGCCACGATTGCGCCGTTGCCCGAGTACCAGTCCGGCGCCGAGACCATGCCGCTGCTCGTGGTGCCGTCGCTGTAGTGCACCGTGGCGGCACCGCCGGTGGCCCCGTACGTCGACGTCGCAAGCAGGTAGGCGGCCAGGTAGTTCCCGGCCGGCACCGTCACGGTCTGACCGAGCGCCACCGCGTTGTCGTTCTGGCCTGTGCCGGTGGTGGCCGGCAGGGTGAACGGGATGCCGCCGACGGTGGTCGGGCCGGACGGCAGCGCGGCGGCGGGGAAGCCGTAGCCGGACCCGTCGACGTTGGCATCACCGGCGGCCGAGCCGATGCCGTTGTTGTTGAGGTAGTCGGTCAGGGGCACCGGTACCGGCGTGGTCGGCGCAGCCGCGTTGGCGCGGGATGCGGTGTGCGCGCTCAGCCCGGTGGCAACGGTGAGCAGGGCGGCCAGGGCGGCGGCGAATCGCAGCCGGCGCCGTTTCATCGGACGGATTCGGGATGTGCTCATCGGCCTCAGTCCCTCGGATGCAGCACGTGCGACGACACGGGTGACGAGTTGACGGCAGGACGCAGCGTTGCGGTGACCGGCGATTCCCCCGACCTCTGCTGTCTCGCGCCCCGACCAACCGGGCGCAATGCCGGCTGATCGAGCCAGAGATCGGATGTCTTTGCCGGACGTGTTTACTCCGCGTCGGGTCAGCCGTCAATGCCTGGTCCGCGCCCGGCGTCCCGTTTGCGATCTTGATACCGGCGAGCCGCCACAGCGAGACACGCGTACCAAGATTGCGGAGCAGCTGCCCCGCGTCGCGCCGGATCGCGGAGCAGTCGGGCCGGGTCAGGCCCGCGCCAAACGCAGGAAGATTGCGCCTGCGCCGGGATCTTCCTGCGTATGCAGCCCTCGGGGGCAGCCGGCGCAGGAAGATCGGTCCGGCCTGGCGATCTTCCTGCGGGTGCTTGAACTGCGGCCGCTGCGGTACGCGGTTCCGTGGATTGTGCGGGCTCCGCGGTGTGCGGGCTCCGCGGTGTGCGGGTTCCGCGGTGTGCGGGTTCCGCGGAGTGCGGGGATATCCGCGGTGTGCGGAACCCGCGGGGCACAGCACCCTTCGTGGCGGCTCGGTCGGCGAGCTCGGTCGGGGCGAGCTCGCTCGGCTGGGTGATTCAGACGCGTATGCCAGTGTTTCGTCTGCTCATATTTACGAGAACATGCGCCGATCCGCGCAGGTTCGAGCAGCAAGGGTCTTGACCTGTGCACATTCGCGTCCTTAGGCTCAGGCCGGATCGACCGCCGCAAACCGGGCCCGCGGCACTGGCGTCGTGGCCCTCCGACAGGCCCCAGCCCGCACCGACTACCCCGACACCGGGCACCGGACCACCCATCGGCATCCAGCCGCGGCGGTCGCAGCGAGCAAAGGATCACCCCCATGTCCGCTCGGATTTCGCCCCGGCCCATCCTGCGCAGACGTCGGATCTTCGCCGCCGCGACGGCGGTCACCCTGGTGGCCGGCCTCGTCCCGGCCGTCGTCGCGATCCCGGCGCACGCGATTCCCGCGGACGCGGTCTCGGCGCCAGTCCCGGCCCCGGCCGGCCCGACGTTCAGCCAGGACGGCGGCGCGCTCACTCTGCGCGAGCCGTCGGCCGCGGGCGCGCCGGGCTACACGATCAGCATCGCGACCTCGCCGTTCCGCGTCACCACGCAGCGCGGCGGGCACACCGTCCTGGCCACGACCGCCTCCGGCGCGCCGCAAACCGGGCCGGCCGACTTCACGACGTCCACCGGTTGGGCCACCGCCACGAAGGTCGCCGCGCAGCGCTGGCACGACGGGGTGCTCGACCTGACCCTGGCCACCAGCCAGGCCGGCACCACGGTCGCGTATCGCATCGCGCCGCAATCCGACCGCTACCGCATCACCTGGTCGGTCGACGGCGCAACGGCGACGCAGGTGGGCACCCACTACGACGTCGCCTCGGCCGGGCACTGGTACGGCATGGGCGAGGCCACCACGCCGGACGGCGGGCCGGGCACTCAGCAGCCGTGGCCGCTCGACAGCGGCACCGTGCACGACGCGAACATGGCGCCGGCCGAGTACCTGATGACCGACCCGTTCTGGTTCACCCAGCGCGGTACGGGGTTGTGGGTCGACACGCACGACGTCATGGATGTCTCGCTGAACTCGACGACCTTCGCGTACACCCTGACGAACAGCGCCACGATGGACTCGACGGTGTTCGTCGAGAACACGCCGCGCGACGTTTATGCCGACTACCTAGGCATTACCGGCCCGCCGAGCAAGAGCGACGCCACGCCGGCGCAGTACGCCAAGCCGCTGTGGAACTCGTGGGCGCAGTACTACACGACGGTGTCGCAGGCGTCGACGCTGTCCTGGGCGAAGTCGCTGCACGACGCCGGGATGCCGGCCCAGGCGATCCAGGTCGACGACGGGTGGATGAGCCACTACGGCGACTTCACGTTCAACGAAAAGTTCCCGGATCCGAAGCAGCTGTCCGACCAGGTGCACGCGATGGGCGACGACTTCGGGCTGTGGGTCACGCTGTGGATCAACAAGGACGCCCACAACTACAGCTATGCTGTGCAACACGGGTACCTGCTGAAGTCGAAGGCGGATCCCAGCCAGCCCTGTGACGTCACGTGGTGGAACGGGGTCGCCGGCATCGTCGACCTGGCCAATCCCGACGCGCGCGCCTGGTACGTCGGCGAGCTGCAGAAGCTCGAATCAACTTACGGCGTCGACGGATTCAAGTTCGACACGCGATTCTTCGACGAGTCATGCGCGCCGTCCGCGGGCAAGACGCCGCTCGACTACCTGACCCTCGGCGCGCAGTTGACCGACCAGTTCGACCAGCAGGGCGCCGGCGTACGGATCCACTGGACCGGCTCGCAGAAGTACGGATTCGTCACGCGGCAGGTCGACAAGGGCACCGGGTGGGACTCGGTGCAGGCCGCCGTCACGCAGAACCTGGCGATCAGCACGATCGGCTACCCGTTCGTCGAGACCG
>DASXYE010000124.1:0-24578 GCA_036502695.1 Jatrophihabitantaceae bacterium | reverse complement strand
TCGGATGCCGCTCGATCAGGACTTCTTGGCCGCCGCCTTGCCGCCCTTGCGTCCGGCCGCCTGCTTCTGCGCGTGCGTGCCGCCCTGCTTGGAGTCACCGCCCGACCCGCTGCTCTTGCCGCCGTGGCTGGAGGACTTGGGCGCGTTGGCGATCCGGGCTGCGCGTGACTTGGACATTCCCTTGTCCTTCAGCGCCTCGTACTGCTTCTCGTTCTTCACGCTTGCTCGGGTAGCCATGAGCTCGTTCCTTTCAGCGTCGGACTGCCTTGATCGACTACATTCCCCGATTCGGCGTTGAGCAACCGTCGCGCCCGATGGCTCAGCGAACGAGGTGATCGTGTTGCTCCGCCTCGTGTCGGGCCTCGTGGAAGCCGAGGCCCTGATCGCCGTGCGGTCCACACAGCGCGGCGAAACTCGCGGCGTAGCGGTCAGCCCAGATCTGCCAGTCCTGGTCGGTGCGCAGCAACGACTGGCTGGCAATCACCGGTGCGCCGCGGCCGCCGCGGGCGACGTCGTCGAGCAGGTAGCGGCGGGTCAGGTCCAGCTCGCGCCACAGCGCCTGGCCGTATTTGCAGGCACTACGGAGCGCATCGACGACGCGGCGATGGTGCGCTTCGAGCTCCTCGGGCGTTCGGTACGGCTCGATCCGGTCCGGATCCAACACGTCGGGCATGGGAATGTCGGTCATGCATCGGCGATTCCCGGACGATGGCCATCGGCAAACACTGTCTTTCCGGGTTGCAATCCACCAGCCCGCTCTTGCGTACGGCGATTCGCGTACTACGGTGCGGGGTAGGGCTGAGTAAACAGCTGACCGCTTCGGGCGGATGGGTAGCCATGCAGTCTCCCAGCTGGAGTCCGGCGTCGTGACCGACACCCGCGACCGCCCGGCGACCGAGCTGCATCCTGAATTGATTCTGCGTGGGCCGGTCCAGCGCGAGGCGAAGGGCACCTGGTTCCTGCAGCTGCTGCGCACCACCGATCACAAGATCATCGCTCGGATGTACCTGGTAACCGCGCTGGTCCTCTTCATGGCCGCGGGCGTGATGGCGTTGCTGATGCGAGCCGAGCTGGCGCGGCCGGGTATGCAGTTCCTGTCGTTGGAGCAGTACAACCAGCTGTTCACCGAGCACGGCACGATCATGCTGTTGCTGTTCGCGACGCCGATCGTGTTCGCGTTCGCCAACTTCCTGCTGCCGCTGCAGATCGGGTCCCCGGACGTCGCGTTCCCGCGGCTGAACGCCTTCTCGTACTGGCTGTTCTTGCTGGGCGGCCTGATGGTGCTCGGCGGCTTCCTCACCCCGGGTGGGGCCGCTGACTTCGGTTGGTATGCCTACGCGCCGTTGAACAGTGCGGCAAATTCGCCGGGCTTCGGCGGTGATCTGTGGATCATGGGGCTCGTACTGTCCGGACTGGGCACCATCCTGGCCGCGGTCAACATGATCACGACGGTGATCACCCTGCGCGCGCCGGGCATGACGATGTTCCGCCTGCCGATCCTCACCTGGAACATCCTGGCGACCAGCATCATGGTGTTGCTGGCGTTCCCGCTGCTGACCTCGGCCTTGCTCGTCTTGTGGGTCGATCGCCATCTGCACGCCCAGGTGTTCGAGTCGCAGAACGGCGGGGCGATCCTGTGGCAGCACCTGTTCTGGTTCTTCGGCCATCCCGAGGTCTACATCGTCGCGCTGCCGTTCTTCGGCATCGTCACCGAGATCATCCCGGTGTTCAGCCGCAAACCGCTGTTCGGCTACAAGGGCATGGTGCTCGCCACCTTCGCGATCATGGGCCTGTCGATGACGGTGTGGGCGCACCACATGTTCACCACCGGCGCGGTGCTGCTGCCGTTCTTCTCGCTGATGACGTTCCTGATCGCCGTCCCGACCGGCGTGAAGTTCTTCAACTGGATCGGCACCATGTGGGGCGGCTCGATCACCTTCGAGACGCCGATGTTGTGGAGCGTCGGGTTCCTGGTGACATTCCTGTTCGGCGGGTTGTCCGGGGTCATCCTGGCCTCGCCGCCGCTGGACTTCCACGTCGCCGACACGTACTTCGTCGTCGCCCACTTCCACTACGTGCTGTTCGGCACGATCGTGTTCGCCGTGTTCGGCGGCATCTACTTCTGGTTCCCGAAATTCGCCGGACGCTACCTCGATGAGCGGCTCGGCCGCCTGCACTTCTGGTTGACATTCGTGGGCTTTCACACCACGTTCCTCGTCCAGCACTGGCTCGGCGCCAAGGGCATGCCCCGCCGCTACGCCGACTACCTGCCGCAGGACGGGTTCACGACACTGAACACGATCTCGACGATCGGCTCGTTCATCCTCGGCGCGTCGATCTTCCCGTTCCTGTACAACGTCTACCGCTCCTACCGCTACGGCGAGATCGTCACGGTCGACGACCCCTGGGGCCACGGCAACTCCCTCGAGTGGGCCACGACGTGTCCACCGCCGCGGCACAACTTCACGTCCATCCCGCGCATCCGCTCCGAACGCCCGGCCTTCGAACTCCACTACCCCCACCTGCTCGAACGCCTCGAGACCGAGGCCCGCGCCGGACGACCGCATCGGGTTGCTCCACCGCGATGATCATCTCTGTCGCACCCGCCAGATTTCGCGGTTTCACCCGAGATCATCAGCACGGTGCGCCTGACAGGCCGGTTGCCCGAGCGCCGATCTGGGTAGATGGTGAACGGCGAAGGCGACGGGCGACGGTGATCGAGGTGCAGCCGTGACGAGCGATCCCCCCGTCCACGATCGCTTGCAGCTATTGCTGCTCGGCGGTGCCGACTATCGCGCGGCGGCCGAACAGCTCGGACTGCCGCACGGGCTGGCCTACCTCGTCGTCACCGGGCACGCCGCCGACGGCAGTCATGCCGACAACCTGGTGAGCACCCAGGACCTGGTCAACCCGCCGGCCCACAACCCGACCACGA
Source organism: Jatrophihabitantaceae bacterium (assembly GCA_036502695.1). Taxonomy (GTDB): domain Bacteria; phylum Actinomycetota; class Actinomycetes; order Mycobacteriales; family Jatrophihabitantaceae; genus DASXRA01. Next base: position 21,643 of record DASXYE010000124.1, on the reverse strand, counting down.
ACGACGTCGTGCGCGGCTGGATCCGGCAGCGGGCGAGATCCGATCAGCAGATGCAGTCCGTGGACAGAGGTGAGCGGTGAAGTTCCTGAGCTCCTGGCCGGTGTACCGGCAGCTGACCGGAGAAGATCCGACCGGACGCGGGGCAGCTGCGAAGTCGCGCGCGTCGGAGGAGCTACGACCCCGCACGGTTACCGCCGATCGGGTCGTCAAGTCGATCTGCCCGTACTGCGCGGTGGGATGTGCGCAGAACGTCTATGTCAAGGACGAGACGGTCGTGCAGATCGAGGGCGACCCGGACTCGCCCATCAGCCGGGGCCGGTTGTGCCCGAAGGGATCGGCCACCTTGCAGCTCACGACCGGCGACCTGCGCGAACGGCACGTGCTGTACCGGCGCCCGCACGGCACCGACTGGGAACGCCTGGACCTGGACACGGCGATGGACATGGTCGCCGATCGCGTGATCGAGACCCGTCGCGAGACGTGGGAGTGGGCCGCCGACGACAAGCGCACTCGGCGCACGCTCGGCATTGCCAGCCTCGGTGGGGCCACCCTGGACAACGAGGAGAACTACCTCATCAAGAAGCTGCTGACCGCGCTCGGGGTCGTGCAGGTCGAGAACCAGGCTCGGGTGTGCCACAGCTCGACCGTCGCCGGGCTGGGCACCTCGTTCGGCCGGGGCGGCTCGACCACCTACCTGCAGGACCTGCAGCATTCGGACTGCATCGTCATCGAGGGCTCGAACTTCGCCGAGGCGCATCCGGTGGGGTTCCAGTGGGTGATGGAGGCCAAGGCTCGGGGCGCGACCGTCATCCACGTCGATCCACGGTTCTCACGCACCAGCGCGCTCGCCGACCTCTTCGTCCCCATACGCGCAGGTACGGACATCGCCTGGCTCGGCGGTCTGATCAACTACGTGCTCGCCAACGACAAGTTCTTCCACGAGTACGTCCTCAACTACACGAACGCGGCAACGCTGGTCGGCGAGGACTTCGTCGACACCGACGATCTCGACGGCGTCTTCTCCGGGCTCAACGTCGAGAGCCGGCACTACGACGTCGACACCTGGCAGTACGAGGGCATGACTGCCGCAGCAGCGTCCGGCGAGCGCGATGCGGAGTACGACAAGCTGACCCGGTCCGGCGCATCCGTCGCGGAATCGGGCCGCGGTCATTCGCACGGCTCGGGCGGCCCGTCGTTGCGAGGTACCCCGACCCGGGACGAAACCTTGCAGCATCCGCGCTGCGTGTTCCAGGTCCTCAAACGCCACTACGCGCGCTACACGCCGGAGATGGTGGAGCAGATCTGCGGCGTGCCGCAGGACGTGTTCCATCGCGTCGCCGAGCTGGTGACGGCGAACTCGGGCCGGGACCGGACGACGGCATTCGCTTACGCCGTCGGCTGGACGCAGCACACCGTGGGCGTGCAGTACATCCGAGCGGCGTCCATACTGCAGCTGCTGCTCGGCAACATCGGGCGCCCGGGCGGGGGCATCATGGCCTTGCGCGGCCACGCGAGCATCCAGGGTTCCAGCGACATCCCGACGTTGTTCGACCTGCTGCCCGGGTACATCCCGATGCCGCACGCTCATCAGCGCGAGGGCCTGGACGAGTTCATCGAGGCCGACTCGGGTGAACGCGGCTACTGGGCGAACATGCGCTCCTACGTCGTCAGCCTGCTCAAGGCGTGGTGGGGCCCGGCCGCGACGCCGGAGAACGAGTTCTGCTTCGACTACCTGCCTCGCCTCACCGGCAGCCACAGTACGTACGAGACGGCGCTGGCCCAGATTGACGGCGTCTGCAAGGGCTACTTCCTGATGGGCGAGAACCCCGCGGTGGGCTCGGCGAACACCGGCCTGCAACGACGCGGGATGGCGAACCTGGACTGGCTGGTCGTTCGTGACTTCTCGCTGATCGAGAGTGCGACCTGGTGGAAGGACGGCCCGGAGATCCAGGCCGGCGAGCTGCGCACCGAGGACATCGGCACGGAGGTGTTCTTCTTCCCGGCGGCATCGCATACCGAGAAGAGCGGCAGCTTCACCAACACGAATCGTCTCGTGCAATGGCACCACGCGGCGATCGAGCCGGCCGACGACCGGCGCAGCGACATGTGGTTCGTGTTCCACCTCGGCCGCCGCATCCGGGCCAAGCTGGCCGGCTCGACTGACGACCGCGACCGACCGGTGCTCGACCTGACCTGGGACTACCCGACCGAGGGTTCGCTCGACGAACCGGTCGCCGAGGCGATCCTCGCCGAGATCAACGGTTGGAACGCCGCCGGCGAGCCGCTCTCGTCCTACGAACAGCTGCGCCCGGACGGCTCGACCGCCTGTGGTTGCTGGATCTATTGCGGCATCTACACCGACGGCGTCAACCAGGCCTCGCGCCGCAAGCCGTGGACGGAGCAGGAGTGGTCATCGCGCGAATGGGCGTGGGCCTGGCCGATGAACCGGCGCGAGCTCTACAACCGCGCCTCGGCCGATCTCGACGGAAAACCGTGGAGCGAGCGGAAAGCCCTTGTCTGGTGGGATGAATCCGAGCAGAAGTGGACCGGCCACGACGTGCCTGACTTCCCGCCGACCAAGGCGCCGTCCTACCGTCCGGACGACGAGGCGCGGGGCATCGACGCTATCTCGGGCATCGACCCGTTCATCATGCAGGCCGATGGCAAGGGTTGGCTGTACGCCCCGGCCGGCCTGATCGACGGTCCGATGCCGACGCACTACGAGCCGCAGGACTCGCCGTTCGCCAATGCGCTCTACCGTCAGCAGCGCAATCCGGTGCGGCAGGTGTTCTCCCGCCGGCGCAACCGCTACCACCCCAGTGGGAACGAGCCGGGCGCCGACGTCTTCCCCTACGTCGTGACCACCTATCGCCTCACCGAGCACTTCACTGCCGGCGGGATGTCGCGGTGGCAGCCCTATCTGGTCGAGCTGCAACCGGAGATGTTCTGCGAGGTCTCGCCGGCGCTGGCCCGGGAGCGCGGGCTCGAGCACAAGGGCTGGGCGACGATCGTCACGGCGCGCGGCGCCATCGAGGCCCGGGTCCTCGTCACCTCCCGGATGACGCCACTGACCGTACAGGGGCGTACGGTCCACCAGATCGGCCTGCCGTGGCACTGGGGACCGAACGGGCTCAGTCGCGGGGACGCGATGAACGAGCTGACCTCGGTCGTGCTGGATCCCAACGTGCACATCCAGGAGGTCAAGGCGCTCACCGTCGACATCCGGCCCGGACGCCGACCCCGCGGCCCCGATCTGTCGGAGCTGCTCGAGCAGTACCGCCGGCGCGCCGGCATCACCGAGCACACCGGCATGGAGGTTCGGTCATGAGCATGCCGCGAATGGGCTTTTTCACCGACACCAGCGTGTGCATCGGCTGCAAGGCCTGCGAGGTCGCCTGCAAGGAGTGGAACGCGATCCCGTCCGACGGGCCGCTCGACCTGACCGGCATGTCGTTCGACAACACCGGCCAGCTGTCGGCGAACTCGTGGCGGCACGTCGCTTTCATCGAACAGCCGTCGGAGGGCAGCACGCGCTGGCTGATGTCCTCGGACGTGTGCAAGCACTGCACGCACGCGGCGTGCCTGGACGTCTGCCCGACGGGTTCGCTGTTCCGCACCGAGTTCGGCACGGTCGTCGTGCAGGAGGACATCTGCAACGGCTGCGGGTACTGCGTGCCGGCCTGCCCGTACGGGGTGATCGATCAGCGCAAGGACGACGGCCGGGTATTCAAGTGCACGATGTGCTACGACCGCATCGGCGTCGGCCAGGAACCCGCCTGCGCCAAGGCCTGTCCGACCAAGTCGATCCAGTTCGGCGAGCTGTCCGACTTGCGTGAGCGGGCACAAGAACGCGTCGACGCGCTGCACGAGCAGGGGCTCGCCGACGCGAAACTGTACGGCGCCGACCCGGACGACGGAGTTGGCGGCGACGGCGCGTTCTTCCTGCTGCTCGACGAGCCGGAGACCTACGGCCTGCCACCGGATCCCGTTGTTACTACCCGGGACCTGCCCGCGATGTGGCGCCAGGCCGCGGTCGCCGCCGCCACCCTGCTCGCCGGCATCGGCGCCGCCTTCGCCGGACGGCGCCGATGAGCCAGCCCGAGTTCGGTTCGTACTACGGCCGTCCCGTCATCAAGGAGCCGACCTGGGAAGCGCGCGACATCGCGGGCTACCTGTTCCTGGGCGGCCTGGCCGGCGCGTCGTCGATTCTCGGTGCCGGCGCCGACCTGACGCGTCGCCCGGCACTGGCCCGCTCGGCCAAGGTGAGCGCACTCGGCGCGATCAGCCTGTCGCTTGCAGCCTTGGTGCACGATCTCGGACGGCCGGCGCGCTTCCTCAACATGCTGCGCGTGGCCAAGCCGACCTCGCCGATGAGCATGGGTTCGTGGCTGCTGGCCGGCTACGGCCCGCTGGCCGGTGCGGCGGCAGCCTCGGACGTGACGGGGCTGCTGCCGCGGCTGGGGCGCACGGCCTCCATCGGCGCCGGCGTTCTGGGTTCAGGCGTCGCGTCCTACACCTCGGTGCTCATCGCCGACACCGCCGTTCCGGCCTGGCACGAGTGCCGGCGGGAGCTGCCGTTCGTCTTCGTCGGTTCGAGTGCCGCGGCTGCCGGGGGTATGGCGTTGTTGGCGGCGCCGGCCCACGAGACGGCGCCGGCGCGGCGGTCGGCGATCGGGGGTGCGGTATTGGAACTTGCCGCCACCGAGACGATGGAACGCCGAGCCGGGCTGGTCGGCGAGACGTTTCACCACGGGCGCGCGGGGACCCTTCTCCGGGCGGCCAAAGTGCTCACCACGGTCGGTGCGCTCGGTGCGGCCTTGAGCCGGCGTATCCGCCTCGCCGCACCGGTATCGGGATTGGCCCTGCTGGCCGGGTCGGCCTGCACCCGATTCGGCATCTTCGAGGCCGGCCGGGCGTCCGCGCGGGATCCGAAGTACACGGTCGTCCCGCAACGCGAACGCCGCGACGCGCCAGCATCCCAGGGCTGAGCACCGTTTGAGGCGCGGCCGGGCCGGGAAGCTCTCCGATGAGCGAAATACGCGAAGGGAGATGAGCCATGTCGCGGTCTGGGCAGCCCGTGGTCGCGTACCCCCCGGCGAACGGCGAGGCCGACGGGTTGTCGACCAGCCAGCTGGTGTCGAGGCTTACCGAGGAGTTGTCGCGCCTGGTGCGGGACGAGCTGCGGCTCGCCCAAACCGAGGTTCTGCGTAAGGGGAAGCTGGCCGGCGTCGGTGTCGGGGCGCTGGGCGGCGCCGGGTTGCTGGCCTTCTACGGCGGCGCCTGCCTGCTGGCCGCCGCGATCGTGGCGCTGGCGACGGTGATCTCCCCGTGGGCGGCGGCACTTACGGTGGGCATCGCCTTGCTGGTCGCAGCGGGCATCGGTGCCTTGGTCGCCAAGGTGGCGCTTCGGCGCGCGATACCGGGCAGGCTGCCGAAGGAGACGGTCGAGAGCCTGCAGGCGGATCTGCATACGGTGCTGGAGCACGCGAAGCGACCCGCGGGCAGCAAGGCTGGAGCAGCGCCGTGAGCATCTCGGGCGAGACACCGCGCGTGGTACCCGTCGATGACGCCGACAAGTTGCGCGCCGACATCGTCGCCACCCGGGCCGAACTCGGCGACACCCTGGACCGGCTCGTGGCCAAGCTCGACGTCAAGGGCCGGGCCACGCGTCGCGTGGACGAGGTGAGATCAGCGGTGCTCGAACGGGCCCGTCCATACCGCAAGCAGATCGCGCTCGCAGTGGTCGGCGTCCTAGTGCTCTCCGTACTGGCAAAGCGCCGCGCGTCGTGACCACGACATCGACCGCCGAGCCATTCATCGCTCGAGTACTGGAGTAGCAACCATGGACGAGACGCTGAGTCTGACGGTGGACGGCGTGCAGCGGGTACTGACCGTCGACACCCGCACCACGCTGCTGGACCTGCTACGTGAACACCTCGGCGTGACCTCGCCGAAGAAGGGCTGCGATCACGGGCAGTGCGGTTCGTGCACGGTGTTGCTGGACGGTCGGCGCGCGACGACGTGCCTGGCGCTGGCCGTCGCGTACGACGGGTCGCAGATCACGACCGCGGCCGGGCTGGCCGACGGCGCCGAGTTGCACCCGGTGGCGCAGGCGTTCGTCGAGCGCGACGGCTTCCAGTGCGGCTACTGCACGCCCGGGCAGATCTGCTCGGCGATCGGGATGCTCGACGAGGTCAAGGCCGGCTGGCCGAGCCACGTCACCGAGGATCTCACCGGCGCGGTCGAACTCGACGACGCCGAAATCCGCGAGCGGATGAGCGGCAACCTGTGCCGCTGCGGCGCGTACGTGAACATCGTGGCCGCGATCCGGCAGGCGGCGACGTCGTGAACCCGTTCGAGTACGTGCGTGCCACCGACCCGGCCTCTGCGGTGATCGCCGTCGCCGACCGTCCCGGCGCGGCCTTCCTCGGCGGCGGCACCAACCTGGTCGACCACATGAAGCTGGGCGTGGCGCAACCCGACCTGCTCGTCGACGTGACCCGGTTGCCGTTCGACCGGATCGAGGCGCGCCCAGGCTACGGCGTGCGGATCGGCGCTGCTGTGCGCAACAGCGATCTGGCCGCTGATCCGCTGATCCGCTCGCGCTATCCCGTGCTGGCCCAGGCCCTGCTCGCCGGTGCATCCGGGCAGCTGCGCAACCTCGCCACCACCGGCGGGAACCTGTTGCAGCGCACCCGCTGCGTCTACTTCCAGGACGTCACGACCCCGTGCAACAAACGGGAACCGGGCTCGGGCTGCTCAGCGATCGATGGCTACACGCGGTATCACGCCATCCTCGGCGCCTCGCCGCAGTGCGTCGCGGTGCATCCGTCCGACCTGGCGGTTGCCCTGACTGCGCTGGACGCCGAGGTCGTCGTACTCGGCCTGGACGGCGAGCGGCACATCCCGATCAGCGACTTCTACCGGCTGCCCGGGGACACGCCGCAGCACGACACGGTGCTGCGCCACGGCGAGCTGATCACCGCGGTCGACCTGCCGGATCTACCGTTCGCCGCCCGCTCGACATACCGCAAGGTACGGGACCGGGCGTCCTACGCGTTCGCACTCGTCTCGGTGGCCGCGGCGGTGGATGTCGCCGACGGCGTGGTGCGGGACGTGCGCATCGCGCTGGGCGGTGTCGCGCACAAGCCGTGGCGCGCGGCCCGGGCCGAGCGGGAGCTACGCGGCCGTCCGTCCACTGTGGACTCTTTCCGAGCCGCTGCCGACGTCGAGCTGGACGACGCGCAACCGTTGCCCGGCAACGCGTTCAAGGTGCCGATGGCCCGCAACACGCTGGTCGCCGTGCTGCGCGACCTGGCCGAAGCGGCGAGCGGAGCGCCGTCATGAGCGCCGTCGGGACGCCGATGCAGCGCCGCGACGGCCACGCCAAGGTGACCGGTGCCGCGCCGTACGCGTTCGAGCAGCCGGTGACCGGTCCGCTGTACGTGTACCCCGTGACGTCCACCATCGCCCGGGGACGCGTCACCGACCTCGACGCCTCGGCGGCCGACGCACTCGACGGCGTGGTCGCGGTGCTCACGCACGAGAACGCGCCGCGGCTGGCGTCCGACGACGACCGCGAGCTGTGGGTGCTGCAGTCGGCCGAGGTCGGCTTCCGCGGCCAGTTCGTCGCCGCGGTGGTCGCGGCCAGCGCCGAGATCGCCCGGCACGCCGCCGCCCTGGTGCGGGTCAGCTACGCATCCCAGGACCACGACGCGGAGCTGTCCGCCGACCGCGGCGACCTGTACGCCCCGGACACCGTCAATCCGTCCTATCCCACCGACACATCCGATGGGGACGTCGACGCCGCGCTGGCCGATGCGAAGGTCACGCTCGACGCGACCTACCGCACGCCGATGGAACACAACAATCCGATGGAGCCGCACGCCACCGTCGCCGTCTGGGCGGGCGAGACGCTGATCTTGTACGACTCGACCCAGGGCGTGCACGCCACGAAGTCCACGCTGGCGCCGCTCTTCGGGCTCGACCCCGACCAGGTGCGCGTCGTTTCCCCTTACGTGGGCGGAGGTTTCGGGTCGAAGGGACAGCCCCACGCGCACAACGTCCTCGCCGGCCTGGCGGCCAAGGCCGTCGAGGGACGCCCGGTGAAGCTCGCGCTGACCCGGCAGCAGATGTTCGCTCTGGCCGGATACCGCACCCCCACCATCCAGCGGCTGCGCCTCGGCGCGGATGGCGACGGGCGGCTGACGGCCATCGCCCACGACGTGGTCGAGCAGACGTCGCGGATCAAGGAGTTCGCCGAACAGACCGCCACCCCGACCCGCATGCTCTACGCGGCGCCGACGCGGCGCACCACGCACCGTCTCGCCCGGCTCGACGTGCCGGTGCCGTCGTGGATGCGCGCCCCAGGCGTGTGTCCAGGCATGTACGCCCTCGAGTGCGCAATGGACGAGCTGGCGATCGCCTGCGGTCTGGACCCGATCGAGTTCCGGATCCGCAACGAGCCGGACGTCGATCCCGAGTCGGGCAAGCCCTGGTCGAGCCGCAACCTTGTGGCCTGCCTGCGCGAAGGCGCGGACCGCTTCGACTGGCAGCGCCGCGACCCCACGCCGGGCGTTCGACGCCACGGTGGCTGGTTGACCGGTACCGGGGTGGCCGCCTCGACGTACCCGGTGCACCGCCTGCCCGGCTCGGCGGCCCGGATCTCGCTCGACGCCGAGAGTCACTACCGCGTGCAGATCGGTGCGGCCGACATCGGCACCGGCACCTGGACCACGCTCGCGCAGATCGCCGCGGACGCGCTCGGCGTACCGGTCGGCGACGTCGACCTGGAGATCGGCGACACCGCGCTGCCCATGGCCTCGGTGGAGGGCGGGTCGTCGGGGATCACCTGCTGGGGCTCGACGATCGTCGAGGCCGCACGCCGGTTCCGCGAGCGTTACGGCCCGAACCCGCAGCCGGGCGACGCGGCCGACGCCAGTCTGCCGGACAACCCGGCCGAGGACGAGTACGCCATGCACGCGTTCGGGGCGCAGTTCGCCGAGGTCCGCGTGCACGCAGACACCGGCGAGATCCGGGTGCCGCGCCTGCTCGGGGTGTTCGCCGCCGGCCGGATCATCAACCCGCGGTTGGCCCGCTCGCAATTCATCGGCGGCATGACCATGGGCCTGTCGATGGCACTGCACGAGCAGAGCGTTCTCGATCCGCGATTCGGCCACGTGGTCAACCACGACCTGGCCGAGTACCACGTGGCGGTCAACGCCGACGTCGGCGACCTCGACGCCGTCTGGATCGACGAGCACGATCCGCACGTCAATCCGATGGGTTCCAAGGGCATCGGCGAGATCGGCGTCGTCGGCACCGCGTCGGCAATCGCCAACGCCGCCTACCACGCGACGGGGATCCGGATGCGCGACCTGCCCATCACCGCTGACAAGATGATCACAAGCTTGGCAGCGGCATCATGAAAGCAGTCGCACCCCAGGCCCCGCTTCAACGCCCGTCGGTGGCGGCAGCGTCGGGGTCCTGCCCGGTCTCGGTGATGCGTTGCGCCAGTTCGCGCAGCTTGAGGTGCGAGGTCTGGGATGCGTTCACCATGGTGTCGAATGCCTGCTCGGGGGACAGCCGGTGGCGTTCCATGAGGACGCCGACGGCCTGGCCGATGACCTGTCGGGAGCGGATGGCGCGCTGTAGCTGGGACACGTTGTTCGCGTATGCCGTAGCGATGGCGGCGCGGGCGGCGAAGACCGGTGCGACGAGTTCGACGGCGGCATCGAAGGCTGCCGGTTGGCTGCCGTACAAGGTCATTACGCCGCGGGTTCGTGACATCGGCAGCGGGCACGCTAGGACTGCACGTACGCCGAGACGGCCGACCAGGCCGCCCAGGTCCGTCCAATCCGGGTCGGCGATCAGGTCGGGGATGTGTACGGTGCGCCTCTCGGCGATCGCCAACTGGGACGGCCCCAGCCCAAGTTCTCGTTGGGCCTGGTCGGCAGCGATGGCGGTGTCCCCGGCGGCGGCGATTGTCTGGAGGGCGTCGTCGGCAGTGACGGCGATGCTGGCGTCGTCGGCCCCAGGTACGACCCGTGCGGCAACTGTGACGACATGGTCGAGCAGTTCCTCGGGCGCCGCGTCGGCGTCGAGGTCGCTGGCCAGGTCGTCTCGAACGAGCGTGAGCAACTCGACGAGCGACTCCAGAGCGAGGCTCTCGGTAGGCCCGGCCGGGCGCGCGGCGGCGGCCGCCGGAGCCGGCGCGCCGTCAGAACCTGGCGTCGTGGTCGGACCGTATGCGGGGCCCGTTGGAAGGGTCATGTGGCTCACTTCCCACGGCGTCCGGGGTTCGAGTACCTGGTCGCTGCTGACCCCTCGAACGCCTGACACATAGACGAATTTAGAAGCGCTGTGGAGGTATCGCAAGGTAGTTGTAGAGGTTCTGTGTAGCGGGTTGGAACGATCGATCGGTCAACCCTGCTCGGGTTGATCTGCTTGGTGGCGGTGATGCTGTGACGGCTAGGGACGCAGGCATCTACAGCATCGGCGCGGTCGCGAAGATGCTGGGCGTTTCCGTGCAGACGCTGCGGGCCTGGGAGGACCGGTACAAGCAGGTCGTGCCGAGCCGCAGTCCGGGTGGGCACCGGCTCTACAGTCGCGATGACATCGAGCAACTCCGCTTCATCCTCGAGCGGACCGAAGCGGGACTGCAGGCGGCTGATGCGCATCGGCTGCTTGCCGAGCAGGGCCACGCGCGCGCCGACCCTGGGGCCGGCGGTTCGCGGTCCGGGCAACCCGGGGCCGACCCGGAACGGTTCGCGGTTCTGGTGGCCGAGCGGGACCCGTTCGCGGCGGAATTCGCCGACTACTTCCTACGGACCGAGGGCTACGCCGTGCACGTCGTGCTCGACGTTGCCGAGGCTGAACAGACCCTCGACAGCAGTACGCCCCAGGTTGTGGTGATCGACCTGATGATCTCCGGCGGTGCCGGTCTGGGTCTGTGCCGTGCGGTCCGAGCGCGCGGCGCGATCCCGGTACTCGCGGTCTCGCCCGTCGACTGCCGCGACGCTGCGGTGGATGCCGGGGCGGACGCGTTCTTGCCCAAGCCGGTGGAGCCGCTGCAGTTCGTCTCCGCCGTGCGCGACCTGCTCGGCACGAGCGGTTACCTGCGGTCGGATGGGGCGAGCCGATGACCGACCGGCTGGGTAGCGGCTCCGAGCGCTTGGACGCCGTGCTGGGCGGCGGCCTGCCGCTGCACGGCATCACGCTGGTCATGGGACGCCCGGGTACGGGCAAGACCATTCTCGCGCAGCAATACCTGTTCCATAACGCCACCGCCGATCACCCGGCGCTGTACCTGTCCACGGTGTCCGAGCCGCTGGAGAAGATCCTGCGCTACGGCCAGTCCCTGGACTATTTCGACCCGGCCGCGCTCGGCAGCCGCGTGCTCTACGAGGATCTCGGCCAGCGGTTGAACGCGGACGGCCTGCCCGGCGTGCTGACCCGTATCACCGAGTTGCTCAAGCAGCGACGACCCGGCCTGATGGTCATCGACAGCTTCACAGCATTACCGGCCTACGCCCCGGATGCCGGCGCCTACCGGCGGTTCCTGCACGACCTCGCCGGGCGGCTCTCGGCGCTGCCGATCACGTCATTCTGGGTCGGGGAGTACGACGGCGCCCAGGTGTCCAGCGCGCCCGAGTTCGCGGTCGCCGACGCGATCGTGGCGTTGAGCACGGACCGCCGATCCGAGCGGGAAACGCGGGCGCTGCAGATCTTCAAGCTGCGCGGTAGCGGCTTCTTGTCGGGTCGGCACGCCTACCGACTGTCGCAGCGGGGACTCGAGGTCTTTCCGCGCCTCGCCGACCCCGTTCAGTTCGACGGGCCAGCACGGACACCGGAACGGATGTCATCGGGTGTCCCGGCGCTTGATGCCATGCTCTCCGACGGCTATTGGCGGGGTGCGTCCACCCTCGTGGCCGGGCCGTCCGGCGTCGGAAAGACACTGCTCGCCCTGCACTTTGCCTTCGCCGGCGCGGCCCGTCGAGAGACCAGTCTCATCACCACGTTTCAGGAAAATCCCACGCAGCTCGAGCGGATCGTGAACGGCTTCGGCTGGTCGCTGCGCGACCCCGCGATCGAGCTCATGTACCGCACGCCCGTCGACATGTACCTCGACGAGTGGGTGTACGAGGTCCTCGACCGGATCGAACGCACCGGCGCGAAACGCCTCATCATCGACAGCCTCGGCGATCTGAAGGCGGCCGCGGCGGACGAGCAACGCTTCCGCGAGTACCTCTATTCGCTGCTCCAACGCTGCGCCCGCGCCAACATCAGCACCATCATGACGCAAGAGGTCGCCGGCCTCTTCGGCGTGACCCGGCTGTCCGAGCACGGAATCTCGCACCTGTCCGACAACGTCGTGCTCTTGCAATTCCTGCGCGGAGACTCCGAACTCAAGCGGGCCATGACCGTACTCAAGACACGCGGCAGCGCCCACCGCCAGGAAATCCGCCGGTACGACATCACTGCCGAAGGCATACTTCCCTGCGACACGTTCGCATCCGATCAAGACTTGACGTGACACCGTCCGCGCTGCCCGCTCAACGGGCTGGCTGCCAGCGGTAGTAGCCCCTGACACCCCGTTTCGACGACCCCAACGCTGCGGCGCTGCGCAGGGGGTGCGGATCCAGTAGCGTCCAAGGGGTGTCCGCCAGTCACGGCGACGAGGATCAGCGCGATCATCAACGTGGCGCGAGGGATCATCCGCCGAGCGAGTCTGAGTCGTCGGCCTCCGGCCGCGATCCGCAGCGCATGGGCCAGGGCGAGACCCTGGCCCGGTTGGCGCGGCTGGTCGCCGTGGCTGATCCACGGCACAGCCTGCCCGAGCGGCTGGCCGAGGCCTGCCGACAGTTGCTGGATGTCGACGGTACGGCGATCACGTTGCAGAACACGTCGCTGGAACGCATCACGCTGTGGACGACCGACGACGCCGCGGCCCGGATCGAGGACCTGCAGGAGGTAGTGGGGCAGGGGCCCAGCCACGAGGCGTTCACCACCGGTGAGGTGGTGGTGACCCGCCTGGACGGAAACGAGCGGCGGTGGCCGGACTTCATCGATGCCGCGCGCCGCGTAGTGGACGGCGCCACGATCTACGCGCTGCCGATCCGGCCGAACCTCGACGTCATCGGCGTCCTGGCGTTGCATCAGTTGCCGGCGGCCACCGCCGCACCGTCGTTGCCGGGTGCGCAGTTCCTTGCTGATGCGATCGGCGCGGCGTTGCTGGCTGATCCGCCGAGTGCGGATCAACCTTTCGAGGACGGGCCGTGGTCCAGCCGCGCGGAGATTCACCAGGCCACGGGCATGGTTGTTGCCCAGCTTCGTCTTGCGCCACGGGACGCTCTCGCGATCTTGCGGGCGCATGCCTTCGCCCACGACGCCACCCTGCACGACATCGCAATGCAGGTCATCATCGGCCAGCTCGACTTCGGAAGTGACTCCAGTGAATCCCTCTGATACCGCAGTTGCCGACCGTTCGGCGGCGGCTTTCGCGACGGCTGCCGCGGCCATGGTCACCAGCCACGACTCGCTGGGCATCATCACTCAGCTGTTGCTCGATGCGACCGATGCGCTGTCGGCCAACGGGGCCGGGCTGGTGATCTCCAAGAAGGACGGGTGGCTGGAGCTGTTCGCGTCCACGTCGCACCGCACCGAACAGCTCGAACTGTTCCAGCTGCAAGCCGACGAAGGGCCCTGCATCGAGGCGACCCGCACCGGCAACGCGGTCGTTGCCACGTCCCTGGATGACATCACCGAGCGCTGGCCGGTGCTGACATCGGCATTTCGCAGTGCCGCCTTTACCGCCTTGAACGCCGTGCCGATGCGCTGGCACGGCCAGACCATCGGTGCGGTCAACCTGTTCTGGAAGGCCAGCCGCGACGCCGGTAACCACCAAGCGCTGATCCAGGCCTATGCCGACATGGCCACCATCATCATCGTGCAGTCCGAGCACGTCACCACCGCCCAGCTCAGAGACCGCACCCGCGACGCCCTCGCAGCCCGGCACACCGTCGAACAGGCCAAGGGCGTGCTCGCCTACCGGGAAGGCATCAGCATGGACGCGGCGTATGACCGCCTGCTGCAGGTCGCCGCTGCCAACGCCGTCAGCCTGTCCACCGTCGCGGCCGACGTCATCGAGCAAGCGCAGGGGCAGCGCCAGGGCTAATGCCAGGAGGCATTCCAGTGGGGTGATGACACATGGTCTTCGTCGCGGGTGTCCTCGCGGCCGCCCTGCTCGGCGTCGGCTGGGTGCTTCAGCAGCGCGTCGCCGTGGACGCCCAGTCGTCGGATCTGCTGTCGTGGTCGCTCCTGCGCCAGCTGATCGGCAGCGGGATGTGGTGGGCGGGCATCGGCGCGATGGCTGTCGGTCAGTCGTTGAGCGCGTGGGCCTTGCAGCTCGGACCGGTCACGCTCGTCGAGCCGCTGCTCGTGGCCTGCTTGCTGTTCGCCTTCGCCACCTCCGCCGTGCTGACCCGACATCGCGTCCAGTGGCCCGAGGTCGCCGGCACGCTGCTGCTGGCCGGGGCCCTGGCGGCGTTCTTGACCGTGGCCGATCCGCGCCCCGACCGACAGGCGCGCCCCACCGGTGTGGCGATCACGATCGGGGTCGCGGCCGTGGCCGGTGCGGCGGCGTTGCTCGTCGGGGCGGCCAAGCTCGTCGGACGGCGTGCCCTGCCCGTCGAGTGCGCGCTGATCGCGGTCGCCGCCGGCGCCATGTACGGCTTGCAGGACGTGGCCACCCGCGCGGCGATCGTCTCCGTCGAGCACCGCCACGTCGCCGACCTGCTCAGGCTGTGCTGGCCCTACCTCGTGCTGGGGGCAGCCACGGCGGGCGTGTTGCTGTCGCAGAGCGCATTTCGGGCCGGGCGATTGGACTACGCCCTGCCCCCGACGACGACGAGTCAACCCATCGTCGGTATCGGCCTCGGCGTCGGGCTACTCAGTGACCGGCTCACGGCCACCGGTCCGGGTCTGGCCGTCGAGTGCGCGAGCCTGATCGCCATGATCGGTGCCGCGATCGTGATCGGCCGCTCGCCGGCACTGGCGCGTGGAGCCGGGACGAATCCTCGGCGGCTGCCAGCGCGGCGTTAGCCAGCGAGCCGCACGGGCCTACCCGCGTGGTTTGGTGATGACGTCGCGGGCCCGATCGAGCATGGCAGCGAACGGCCCGGCCAGTAGGTGCTCTCCGGCCAGCTCGATGCCTGGGTGGGGCCGGGTCGGGGCGATCGACTCGGCCAGGTGCACCGCAGTCGCCATCCGCTGCAGCTGCTTATCCTCCAGGTCGTCGCGTAGGCGCGGGAATTCCTCGGTCTCCTCCGACTGGGCATGGGTCAGCACCGCCGCGCGCAGCTCGGCGAACTTCTCGACGAACTCGGCCGTGTCGACCTCGAGCGACTCGAGTTCGGCGATCTGCTGCTTGGCGGCGCGTTCTTCCCTGAGCCGTGCGTCGGCAACCAGATCACCGTCGCCGAGTTCGCGCCGGGTACGGGGGTGCACGATCTGTTCCTCGGCCGCCTCGTGGACGGCCAACAGGCGGCGCAGCTCGAAGAACGCGCCCTCGCGGTCACGGCCCGAGGTCGCGATCACCTCTTCGAACAGCTTCTTGATCTGGGCGTGCTGACCGACCAGAAGTTCTACGACGTCCACAAGCCCTCCTGAGGCTGCGCTACGTGCACCGACTCGAGATCGGCCCCGGACCGCGCCGGCCCGGGACCAGGGGCGACCGCGGTGCGTCAGTCGGCCAACCGGGACTTCAGCAGCTTGCGGCCCTGCTCGGCGCCCTTTCGGCTGTCGGCCTGGGCCTTGCGGAAGAACTCGACCAGCTCGCCGTCTCCGTCGCGCTCGGCGTCCTGGATGTAGGTTTCCAGCCGCAGCGCGTTGTCCAGGCAGGCCTGGGTGAACCAGAGGATGTTGTAGTCCTTGTCTTTGGTGCCGGTGATGTGGCCGGTTTCCGTGGCGGCAGTCATCGTCACTCCTTTGCTCGATTGTGCTTGTGCGTAAGGCCTACCCATACGGCGCATCGTCTATAGCGGCGGGGCCGCATGCACCCGCAGCGGCGGCATTGTGATCGTTCCCGCCGCTCACTTCGGTGGTGGGTAGCTGCCGTCCTTGAGTAGCCGAGCCGCATGCGCGGCATGCCGGGCGACGGTGGCGGTCGTCGAGCGGACCGCGTCCGGCACCTCGTCGAGATCCTTGTAGTCGTCACCGCTCATGGCAGCGCCGTTCCAGTAGGTGACGCCTTGGGCCGGGATGGTGAATCCGACGTCGTTGAGGGCCTGGAACAGGATGGCGCTGATGTGGTGGGCGCCGTCCTCGTTGCCGACGACGGCCGCGATGGCGACCTTGCCGTAGGTGAGCAGCCGACCCTGCTCGTCCTTCTCGGACAGCTCCGCGTCCAGGCGCTCCAGCGCACGCTGGCACACGCTGCTGGGCTGGCCGAGCCAGGTCGGGGTGGCGACCAGCAGGATGTCGGCGCGCATGATCTGGTCGCGGATGCCGGGCCAGGCGTCGCCGTCGCCCATGTCGCGCTGTACGCCGGGTTTGACGTCGTGATCCACGACCCGGATCGCCGTCCCGGCGACGTCGTGGTCGCGCAGTGCATCGAGCACCTGGCTGGCGATCAGTTCGCTGCTCGACTCAGCCGGCGACGGGTTGAGCGTGCATACCAGCGCGACCGCCGACAATGTGTCCGTCATGGCGGTGACGTACCCGGCACCCTCCATCGGTCAA
Source organism: Jatrophihabitantaceae bacterium (assembly GCA_036502695.1). Classification (GTDB taxonomy): domain Bacteria; phylum Actinomycetota; class Actinomycetes; order Mycobacteriales; family Jatrophihabitantaceae; genus DASXRA01. Next base: position 4,903 of record DASXYE010000124.1, on the reverse strand, counting down.
ACGGACGCATGGTCATCGGTCCGGCTGGGAATCACTCCGGTAGGGCCGGACGGGAATGGGGCTGATCGTCACCGTGACCACCTATCAGCCGCACCAGGCCCGGCCCGGACTGCCGATGGAACTCATCGTGCGCTGCGACCACAGCCTCGGCTATCCGACGCGTTCGGCCGGGCGGTGTCAGTTGTGGGTCGGCCACGACGGCGAACACGCCGCCATGTTCGTCTGTGACGGGCGCCGCCTCGTCCGCACCTGGCTGGACGATCCAGCCGAGGCCGAGGACCGCGCAGACGACTACGAGGCACGGCCATGGCTCCGCGGCTACCCCCGGCCGGAATGGACGGAGTAGCAGCCTGGCCTCGGGCCGGCTCGGTTTCGCGACCGACCTTCAGTGGCCGCGGAGGGCGGGCAGCAGTTCCTTCTCCGCCCAGTCGAGGAACGTGTCCTGTGCGGCGCCGCCGATCTGCACGATGCCGATGTGGGTGAAACCGGCGTCGACGAAGTCGCTGATCGCCTTGACGTGCGCGTCCAGGTCCGGCCCGCACGAAATCGCCGAGGCAACGTCGTCCTTGGTGACGAACTGGCTCGCAGCGGCGAAGGCTGCGGTGCCGGGCAGCTCAGCGTTGACCTTCCAGCCGCCGCCGAACCACCGGAACTGATCGTGGGCGCGTTCGATCGCAGTGTCGCGGTCCTGGTCGTAGCTGATGGGCACCTGGCCGATGCAGGGCTTGCCCTCACCGCCGGCGGCGTCGAACGTGCCGACCAGCCCGGCGGATGGTTCCACGGCGATCAGCGCATCGGCCTGGGCGGCCAGCGCGCCGGACTGGGCGCCGGATGCGGCCAGCGCGATCCGCGGCGGCGGATCGGGCACGTCCCACAACCTCGCCGAGTCGACGCGGAAGTGCTGTCCGACATAGTTCACGTAGTCACCACCGAGCAATGCCCGGATGATGTCCACAGCCTCGCTGAGCATCTCGTGGCGGACATTGACCGGCGGCCACCCGCGTCCGATCACGTGTTCGTTGAGGTTCTCACCCGCGCCCAGGCCGAGGGTGAACCGCCCGTCGGCCAGCAGCCCGACCGTGGCCGCCTGCTGGGCGACGACGGCTGGGTGGTAGCGCATGATCGGGCAGGTCACATACGTCAGCAGCTCGACGCGCTCGGTCGCCTGCGCGACCGCGCCGAGCACCGGCCAGGCATTGGGCGAATGGCCCTGCGCGTCCAGCCACGGGAAGTAGTGATCGCTGATCAACTCGAAGTCGAAGCCGGCCTGCTCGGCGCGTACCGCGTCGCGCACCAGAGACGCCGGGGCTGATTGCTCGCACATGAGCGTGTATCCGATGTCCACCACAACCCGGGCATACCCGCTCCGGCCAGCCCGGCAAACCCTGTCGAGCGGTTGACCATCGTGCGGTTAGCGGGGACTACGGAGGCTCTTGTTTCGTGAGGGGGATCCGGCCACCGGCGTGCACCATCGCGAGCTGCCGTGGGGAAAGCCGGTGCCGGAGCTGGTAGGTGCGCCCCTTGGTCACGTTGTCGACGGTGACGGCGCTACCCTCGTCGAGTTGATCGCCCAGCCGGGGGAATCGCAGGGTGTCGCCCCGGTCGATGTCGTCGTAGTCGCGAGCGTCGGTGAACTCCAGCGCGAGGATGCCGAAGTTGGCGAGGTTCTGCCAGTGGATGCGGGCGAAGGACTTGGCGATCACCGCACGCAGTCCGAGGTAGCGCGGCGCGATGGCGGCGTGCTCGCGCGAGGAGCCCTGACCGTAGTTCTCGCCGCCGACCACGACATGAGTCGAGCCGACCCGTTTCGGGTACTCGTCGTCGATCCGGGAGAACACGAACTGCGCTATCGCCGGGATGTTGCTGCGCAGCGGCAGCACCCGCGTGCCGGCCGGCATGATCTCGTCGGTGGAGATGTTGTCGCCGACCTTGAGCTCGACGGGGGCTTCGAGGTTCTCGGGCAGTGGGTCGAAGTCGGGCAGCGACACGATGTTGGGGCCTTTGACGAGTGGCTCGTCGCTGGAGTCCGGCAGCGGCGCGACGAGCATGGACGGGATGACGTGCGAGCGTTCCGGCAGGGCCAACTCGGGATAGGCGATGCCGAGCTCGCGCGGGTCGGTGATCGTGCCGGTCAGAGCCGCCGCGGCAGCGGTCTCCGGCGAGCACAGCCACACCGCGTCCTCCTTGGTCCCGGAGCGACCCGGGAAGTTGCGCGGCATCGTGCGCAGGCTGTTGCGGCCGACCGCCGGCGCCTGCCCCATGCCGATGCAGCCCATGCACCCGGACTGGTGGATGCGCGCCCCGGCGGCGATCAGGTCGGCCAGCCACCCGCCGTCGACGAGATCGGCCAGGATCTGCCGTGACGTCGGGTTGACGTCGAAGGAGACCCGGTCGTGGCTCTGCCGTCCGCGCACGGTCTCGGCCACGATCGCGAAGTCGCGCAGCCCGGGGTTGGCCGACGAGCCGATCACGACCTGGTAGACGTCCTCGCCCGCCACGTCGCGTACCGGAACGACGTTGTCCGGACTGGATGGCTTGGCGATCAGCGGTTCCAGCGTCGACAGGTCGATCGAGTCGGTCACGTCGTAGGACGCGTCCGGCTCGGCCCGGACGGGTCGGTAGTCGTCCTCGCGGCCCTCGCGACGCAGGAAATCGCGCACGGCGTCGTCCGCCGGGAAGACCGTGGTCGTCGCACCCAGTTCGGCGCCCATGTTGGCGATGACGTGCCGGTCCATCGCCGACAGGCCGGCGAGCCCGTCGCCGTGGTACTCGATGATCCGGTTGACGCCGCCCTTCACACCATGGCGGCGGAGCATCTCCAGGATCACGTCCTTCGCCGACACCCACGGCGGCAGCTGCCCGCGCAGCTCGACTCCCCAGATCTCGGGCATGCGCAGGTACAACGGTTCGCCGGCCATCGCCATCGCGACCTCGAGGCCGCCCACCCCGATCGCGAGCAGGCCGAGCGATCCGGCCGCGCAGGTGTGGCTGTCCGAGCCGATGAGTGTCTTGCCGGGCACCCCGAAGCGCTGCATGTGCACCGGATGTGACACGCCGTTGCCCGGTTTGGAGAACCACACGCCGTAGCGGCGGCAGGCCGAGCGCAGGAACAGGTGGTCTTCCTGGTTGAGGTTGTCGGCCTGCAGCAGGTTGTGGTCGACGTACTGCACCGACAGCTCGGTCCGCACCCGGTCCAGGCCGAGCGCTTCGAGTTCGAGCATGACCGTCGTGCCGGTCGCATCCTGGGTCAGGGTCTGATCCACCGACAGGCCGATCTCGGCTCCCGGCGTCATCTGCCCCGACACCAGATGCGACGCGATCAACTGCTGCGCGACGCCACGTCCCACGCACAGATGCCTACCCGGGCGGGCCGGTGTTTACGCGCCGGCACCGCACGGGAATGTCTCGTGGTGTTATGCGAATTCCGGACGAAGTCAGCCGGGTGTACCGCCGCCACGGCCCGTTTGCGACGGCCTACCTCGACGCGACCCGGGCCACCGAACGCGGCGCGGACGAGGTGCGCGCGCGCTGGCAGGCGCAGCGCCGCGACCTGGCGCACGAGGGCGCCGACGAAGCCACGCTGAGCACCATGGACGAAGCGGCCGGACGGCACCACGAGCTGCCCGGCGAGCGCGGCCAGGTGCTGGTCGCGGCCGGCGGGCAGCTGCTGCTGGACGAGACGCTGCCCCGTCGGCCGATCCGCCCGGGCGCGCGCTGGGCGCCGCTGCCGCACCTGATGCCCTACCTCGCGCAGCAGGGACCACGCATCGCGCACGTCGTCGTCGTGGCCGACCGGGCCGGTGCCGACGTCTCGGCCGTCACCGCGGCGGCCGCGGCTGCTGCGGCACCGCCGGAGCGGGAAACCGTCGAGGGTTCGCACGCTCATCCGCTGCACAAGACCTCGACCGGGGAGTGGTCCGAGCGGCACTTCCAGCAGTACGTGGAGAACAACTGGGCGGCGAATGCTCGCGAGGTGGCGGCCGCGGCCCGACGCTACGTGCTCCGGATCGGCGCGAAGCTGATCGTCCTGGCCGGCGACAGCCACGCGCGAGGCCTGCTGCGAACCGACCTGCCACAAGTGCTGCCACCCGACGTCGAGATCGCCGAGGTGGACGAGGGCGGCCGGGGTGCCGGGGCGTCCGAGCAGGCGCTCACCGAGGCGGTGCGAGGGCTGGTGCTTCAGCGAGACCGGCGCGTGCGCGAGCAGGCGCTGCAACGTCTCGGGGAAGCGCACGGACACGGCCTCGCCGCGACCGGTGTCGACGACGTCGTCGATGCGCTTCGTCGAGCCCAGGTCGACACGCTCGTGGTCGTCGATCATCCGAGTTCGACTGCGACGGCGTGGGTCGGCCCGGAGCCGCTGCAGTTGGCTCGCGAGGCGGAAGAGCTGCGTTCGCTCGGCGTCTCCGCGCCGCAACGTGATCGTCTCGACGCCGCGTTCGTCCGGGCGCTCGCGGGAACCTCGGCGTCAGTGCTCACCGTGCCACCGGACGACGTCGACGCCGGGGCCCTGCCCGGAGGGGTCGCCGCGCTGCTTCGTTACTCCGATTCCGCGAGTCCGGGATGAGCGGTATGGCCGATCGAGAGGCGCGGGAGCGGTACGCCGCCGGTCTTCCCGATCATCACAACCCGTTGCGCGGAGTGGGTGGCGCCCCGCCCGCCTACAGCCCGCTGACCCTGCGACTGGTGCTGGCGATCTTCGGGCTGGTCGTGTGCACGGCCGGTGCCGTTGTCGCGTTCGTCGTCGGCGTGTGGGGTCTGGGCGCCGTGCTGATCGTGCTCGCGGCGATCGCTGCCGTGGACATTGTCGTCATCGCGCGCCGCAAGGGGCGCGGCGAGCCCGGCTGAGTCCGGGACCGGGCCAGCTGGTGAGGAAGCGAGGCAGGACATGACCGGTCGCGAC
>DASXYE010000123.1:0-4448 GCA_036502695.1 Jatrophihabitantaceae bacterium | reverse complement strand
GCTCGGCGCAGGGCCGCCGCGATCGCCTCGACCGAGGGCGCCGCCGCTTCCCAGGCGCCCGGTGCGGGCAGCAGACGACGTAGTGCCGGACCGAGGTCCTCGCCCAACCGGCTGCCGTGCGCCGCGACGAGGCGCTCGACGACGTCGACCAGCCGGGTGCCGGCCGCGTCACCGGTGAGCGCCGACTCGTACGTGCCGACGTCCGCGACGGCCGACTCGATCTCGGCGACGAGCTCGTCGCGGCGGGCGGCCACCGCGGTGACCGGCTCGGGGTCGGCCAGCCAGCGTTCGTAGGTGTCCTTCAGCCCGAGCACGAACGCCTTGCGGTCGGCCTGGCTGTCGTGGATGAGCGTGCACAGCTCGTCGAGTCCCTGCGAGCGCAGCCGGGCGTGCACGACGTCCAGGGCGGCGCGCTTCTGGCAGACGAACAGCACCCGCAGCCCACGGGCGACGCAGTCGGCGACGAGGTTGGTGATCGTCTGCGACTTGCCGGTGCCGGGCGGTCCCTGGATCACGAAGTTGTCCGCCGTCCGAGCCTGGGCGAGCGCGGTGGTCTGCGAGCCGTCGGCCGGGACGACGAGATAGCTGTCGCGCAAGGGCAATGGGCTCGCGGCGGGCGGCACGTCACGCGGCGCGGTGGAGAACAGCTCGTCGAACGGCGCATTCGGGCGCGGCTCGGCGATCAGTGCGGCGTAGTCGCGGACCAGCGACAACGTGCGGTAGTTGAAGTTGGCGAGCGTGACCGAGCACAGGTCGACGTCCCACGAGTACGGGTTGGCCTCGCCTTCCGGCCGCAGCGAGAACAGGTCCTGCTCTATGACGTCCGGCGCCACCGCGTGCCGCGGCGTCGGCCGATCGCCGAGCTCGACCGCGAGCGGAACCGGCTGGCGCTGCAGACGATCCCGAAAGATCTGGATGCCGAGCGGCGCGTAGTTCGGATGGCCGTAGCTGTAGGCATAATGTCGCCGGCCGACCATCGGGGCCGACGCCGCGCGCCGCCGCCGGTAGGCCTGCAGCGCCACCTGCGCGCGGTGCCGCACGACCTCGACGCGGGGCTTGTCGACGAGGTTCACCTGCAGGCCGGGTTCGCTGGCCTGGGCTTGCCCGCGCAGCGTCTCGCGAAGCGACTCGATCGCGGTCGCCTCGGCCAGGTCGACGCGTTCGGGCAACTCGATGCCGTACAGCTCGCGCAGTTGATGCCGGAGGACCGGGTTGATCTCCGTCTCGGTGGACGTCAGTGTCAGCCGGTACGAGTCGCGGACCCCGCGCTTCTTCGTCAGCGCGGCCGGGGCGAGCACGAGCGGTGACGAGATGCGTTCGGCCGGCGCGTTCTTCAGGTCGTGCCAGTGCAGGAAGGCCACCACGAGCCGCAGCTGATCCTGGCCGTACTCGGCCCGATCGCGGCGGGCCGTCGAGATCAGCGCGTCGAGGGCCTGCGTGGCGTACGGCGCGTCGTCCCAGCGCACCACCGAGGCGACCTCGACCGCCTTGCCGGACAGCAGTTTCTGGCTGGCCGGCCCGCCCCACGTGAACAGGTGCGCCGGCGTGATGTTGCGCAGGTCCAGGACGAGCGGCACCGACGCCTCGGTCAGGTTCAGGCTGCGCAGCGTCCGGCGGAAATGCAGCAGCGGGTTGCGGCGGGACAGGTCGAACAGCCGGTCCCGCAGGTGCTCCAGCAAGCGGCTGCGACGATCTCCGGCGCCGGCGGTGTCGGGGAGCTCGGCGAGTACCCGGTCGAGGTCGAAGTCCTCGGGCTGATCGCGGTAGGACTCCAGCCGCTCGGTCAGGCCGGGCAGATCCTGCCCGCGCCGGCGCCGATCCGGCTCGATCATCTCGCCGGCGACGGCGGCCAGAACCGGATTGATGCGCGGGTTGATCGCGAACAGGTTGCGGTGGTGGGCGGCCAGCTCGGCGGCGTCGGCCTCGTCGGCCAGATCCAGGCCGCAGGCCAGCGCGGCCAGCAGCTCGCCGAGGCTGGCGATATCGGTCAGCTCGTCGTGGTGTGCGACGAGGTGCTCCCAGGTCTGCCAGCCGGCGACGATGCGGGCGCCAGTCTGCTCAGGCTGGTGTTCCACCTCGACCGCGTGCGAATACGCCTGTTCCACCTGGGCGATCGCCGCGCGGTTGCGCTGCGGCGGCGTCGCGGCCGTGGTGTCGAGCACGATGCGGCCGTCGACCACGGACAGTGCCGCGAGCCCCCGCAGCGGCGCCACCCGGCCGGCGTCGTGCAGCTCGGCGACCTGCCGGAACAGCGGTGCCAGCAGGCCGACGATGTCGTCGGGCGGCAGGCCACCGCGCTGGCGGGCGGCCGCGATGAGGTCACGCACCGGTCAGCTCATCCATCCGGGTAAGGACGTTCGCCAGCGTCCGGTCGGACAGGTCGAGTTCGGACGCGACGAGCTTGTCCAGCTCCGGACCCAGACCGGCCCGGCGGGCGAGCCGGAACATGCGGGCCAGGCCGTCGACGCCGAGGTCGGGGTCCACCGTCGCGAAATCGAGCAGCACGGCGGCCAGGTAGCGGCGGGTCTCCGGCGCGAGATCGTCGACGCTGAGGTCGAGCCGGGCGGGTGCTCCGACGTGGACGCCGAACTGGTCGGCGTGCTCGACGACGTCCTCGGTGCGCATGTCCGGGTAGTCCAGCACCGCCCCGACCAGCACCCGGGTGACCGTGCGCAGGCGATCCTGGTCGAGCAGGTCGAGGGCGTTGAGATCCAGCTGGGTGGCCAGCGCCCGGGCGATCTGCGGCTCGGCGGCGTCGCCGTCCTGCTCCCACCGCTGCAGCGCCCAGGCCCGTAGCACCGTTTCCGGATGGCTGGTGCCGGTGCTCGGCTTGGCCAGATCGACCTCGGCGGCTCGGGCGGCTTGGCGCAGGTAGCCGTCCGGATCGACGTGGGCCAGCCCGGTGGTCACCTTCAGCAGGCTGCGCAGCGTCGTCGTCAGCTCGCCGCACGCCACGAGCGCGCCGCGGTCGGCGAACAGCTCGGTGGCCAGCCGCAACCGCCGGGCCGTCTCGAGGTACTCGGCATCCGTGCGCGCGTCGCCCTCGGCGACGTCCAGCAGCCGGGACGCGGCGAGATACCGTCCGCCGTCGGCCGTCCACAACACGTAGTGCGCCAGCTCGTGGCCGGCGACCGCGCACAGCTCGTCGGCGTCGAGCCGGTTCAGCGTCTCGCCAGAGAAGGCGATCACCGGACGCTCCGGGGTGAAGATCAGCTCGGCGTTGCTGGCGAGCGCCCCCTCGAAGGCGAACAGGTCGATGGGCACCGTCACGCCGAGTGCCTGCGCGGCCCGGGCCACCGCCGCGTGCGGCTCCGGATGCCCGGACGGGTCGAGGCGATACGCGTGCCGCAACAGCGCGTCCTGCACCTCTGCCGTCGTCGTTGCGCCGGCCGACGGGAGCAGCGCGGTGAACGCCGTGGGCTGCTCGGCCTCGAGGATCGCGGCGACGTCCCGGTGGTACGGCAGCGGCCGCAAGGTCACGTCCACCCGGCCTCCTGACGCGCTGCGGCACAACCCGGAGGAATCTACCCGCCTGCGCCGACAGCCGCGGTGCTCGTCCCGCGCCGGTAACATGTGCTGCGTCGAGCGTCGTCGTTGATGGCTTCGGTGCGCCGCGAAGCACCGTGATCATGAGAGCTGTGCGGTACGGACGTCGTATTCGGATGAAGGCGAGCGCCATCGGGGGCCGGTGAGCGCCCCTCGGATGCGTAGTCGGGGCGAGCTTCGACGTCAGCGCCGGTCGCGTTCCCACTCGTGTTGGGATCACCTGATCGCGGCGCCGCTGTGGCCGTTGCACGGCGCGAATCTCGGCACCCTGCTGCGGACCTGTGACGCGGTCGGCGCGTGCCTGGCGGTGCCGCGGCTGCCGTGGGTGCCCGAGGCGTTGGCGCGGGGCAACACCTTGCGGCGTCGAACCTGCGTCCACTGGGTGGGCCGCGACGTCGGATCGTGGCTGGACGCGCAGCGGGCCGGCGGCAGCGTGATCGTCGGGGTCGAGCTGGCGGACGAGGCCGTCCGGCTGGCCGATCTGCCAGCCGCTCGACAGCGCACGGTGATGCTGCTCGGGCACGAGCAGTCCGGCATACCGGCCGAAGGCCTGGAGCGAGTGGACGTTGCGGTGGAGATCCCGATGGTGGGCACCGGGGCCAGCCTCAACGTCGCGGTCGCGGGATCGCTGGTGCTCTACCGGCTGGCCGGGCTCAGCTGACCCCGTACTTCCGTTCGCCCGCGCGTGCGCCGCAGATCAGACCCAGTTCCGTGTGTAGGTGCGGGTGGTGCGGCGTGGTGAATGCAGAAAGTGCCTTCTGGGTTGATGATCTGAGTTGCTGAAGCTCGATCGGTCACGCGCGGGAAGGCACCTTCTGGGTGAGCACTCTACGGTCTGGCCAACGGCGTCGGAAGCAGATCCGGGTTGGCGCGCCGGACCGGTCAGTGACCGGTGCCGCGGG
>DASXYE010000122.1:0-4186 GCA_036502695.1 Jatrophihabitantaceae bacterium | reverse complement strand
CTTGCTCTGCTTGGCGGCGCCGTTGTAGGCGCGCATCGTGGACGGCTGGCTCAGCTGCAGCAAGAACGCGTACTTGCCCTTGCTCGGCACCCCGGCCATCGTGCCCGCACCGTTCAGCCCGCGCGGCGTGGCCGGTTTGATGTTCTTCGGCAAGGTGTTCCCGGCGCGCTTCAGCGCAGCGGCCAGCGGCGTCCCGGCCGCGGCACCCGCAGCGGGCGGGGCCGGGGGCACCGGCGCGGCGACGGCCACTCCGGACGCTCCGGCGGCCACAAGGCCGAGGACGGTCGCGCCCACGAGCACGCGACGGTTGAACACCTTGCCGATCGTCACAACCCTCTCCCGGCGCAAGGGATACGAGGCTCGTCGTGGATGAACGGTCGTGGGTGAACGTTCGAACCCCCCGAGCGCGCGCCACCCCTCGCAGCGCGCCAGCCAACCTTGCCGCGCGCGGACTTTATACCGAGCGAGCTCCTCGCGTCGATGGCCCGGCTAAGAAGCTGCCAGTCCCACTCGCCGGAAATCGTCCGAAGATCCGGATGTTCGAGCGTGTCCGCATCTCAATCGTCGCCGTCATGGCCGCCACCAGCGACCCCGTTGCGGCTGCGTTCGCGGACGGTCTTGAGCTCGCGGCCCCGGTTACGGCGGGACGTGATCAGGTACTGCAGCCCGCCGAACAGCACCGCGGCGATCAGCACCCCGATGAGCGACGCCCCGCGGAAGCCCGGGGCCTGATCGTCCAGGGTGCGTTGGCCAGCGTGCGAGCCCTTGCCGTTGCCGAGCACGATGCCGAGGGTCATGAGGTTGGGCGCGGCCAGGATCAGCGCGCCGATGACGATGCCGACCTTCCACTTCCAGTTGAACCGCTTGCGCAGCGCCTGCCGGGCGACGACCAGCGGCAGCACCGTGAACAGGATCCCGTAGAACAGCCCCCACCAGACGCCGCCGCGGAACTTGCCGTCGGACTGCGAGCCCACCCGGTGTGACCACCACCGGGGCAGGAATGCCGCCGCGAAGAAGTAGCCCAGGACGAGTAGCACGATGCCGACGCCGATCAGGATGACGCGTCGCTTCAACGGGGAGGCAGCTCGCGCTGCCGCTTCGGTCTCGCTCACGTTCGGCCTCCTGGCCTCCGCCCGATCCCCGAATGATGGCAGCGAATTCGCTTTTTGCTCCATACGCCGAGGTATGGTCGCCGTGTATACGCTAGCGTACGGGTGTGCCCACTGCTAGCTCTCGTCTCAGCCGCGATTCATGGATCGACGCCGCCCTCGAGCTGCTGTTGCGGTCCGGCCCGGACGCCGTAGCGGTGCAGCCCCTCGCACGGCAGCTCGGCGCCACGAAAGGCTCGTTCTACTGGCACTTCACCTCCCGCGACGACCTGTTGCGCGCGACGCTCGAGCGCTGGGAGGCGGTGGCCACCGACGACCTCATCGCGACAGTCGAAGCAAAGTCCGCCGACGCGCGCACCCGGGCCGAGCTATTCGTCGAGGAAGTGACGACCGGTCGCCGGCCCGGCGAACTGCTGCTGCTCGCCGGCACCGACCATCCGGACGTGGCCGCGGCGGTCGAGCGGGTCACCCGCCGGCGCATCGAGTACGTCGCTCGCCTCCTGCGCAGCGGGGGACTGACCCCGGCGGTCGCCCAGCGGCGAGCCACCCTGGCCTACGCCGCCTACCTCGGCCACGCGCAGCTCACCCAGTCCGTCCCGGGCGTGCTGCCCGACAGCGCCCGCGGCCGTCGGGCCCTCATCACCGAGCTGGGCGCGACCCTTCTGGGCTGAGGCACGCAATTTCGGTTGGCGCACGCCGGTAACGTCGATAGACCGTGAGCGCCGATCGCACCGCCACTGACGAATCCGCCGCCGACCCCATCCTCGCCGCCGAGCGCGCCCAGCTCGAGTACGCCCACCGCTGCCTGGACGTCATGCGCGCCGACGTCGCGGGCATCACCGACGTCGCCGGGGACGCCTTCACCAGCGAGAGCCTGGGCCGAATGCGCGCCGACCGGCTCAAGGCGCTGAGCGCCGACCCCGATGCGCCGCCGTTCTTCGGCCGCACCGACCGCGACAACGGGGAAACGTTCCATGTCGGACGGCGCCATGTGCGCGACGAGGTCGGCGATCCGGTCGTCGTCGACTGGCGCGCACCGATCAGCCGCGCGTTCTACCGGGCCACGGCGGCCGATCCGATGGGGGTGACGCTGCGCCGCCGATTCGGTTTCCGCGACGGGGGGATCTCGAGCTACGAGGACGAGCACCTCGACCACGGCGAGGCGCTGGGTCTGGCCTCCGAGCTGCTGCGCGCGGAGATCGAGCGGCCCCGCGTCGGTCCGATGCGCGACATCGTGGCCACCATCCAGCCCGATCAGGACGAGCTGGTCCGCGCCGATCTGGACACCTCGCTGTGCATCCAGGGCGCGCCTGGCACCGGCAAGACCGCGGTGGGCCTGCACCGGGCGGCGTACCTGCTCTACACGTATCCCGCGCGGTTGCGGCGATCCGGCGTACTAGTCGTCGGGCCGAACCGCGCCTTCCTGCACTACATCGCGCAGGTGCTGCCGGCGCTCGGCGAGGGCGGCATCGAACAGTCCACAGTGGACGATCTGGTGGCGGCTGGAAGGAATGCCCCGGTGCGGGCCACCGAATCGGCGGCACTGGCCGTCCTGAAAGGCGACGCGCGGCTGGCCGACGTGCTGCGCCGGGCCGTGTACGCGCATGTGGCCCGTCCGGCCGAGGACGTCGTGGCCCTGGTCGGGACGAAGCGGTACCGCATCCCGGAACACCGGCTGCGCCGCTACGTGGACGACGCCCGGCGATCGGAGGTGCGGTGGTCGGTGGTCCGGGAGCGGCTGCGCACCCAGCTGGCCGAGGACGTGCGCCGCCAGCGCGAGGACGCGGGCGGGGCGCCGTCGGATGCCGAGACGGCCCGGGTAGCCCGTTCGGCAGGCATCCGTGAATTCGTCGACGCGGTGTGGCCGGCGTTGAGTGCGACGGCGCTGCTGACCAAGTTGTACAGCGACGCTGCGTTTCTCGAGCGATGCGCCGGGCGGGTGGTCACCGCCGACGAGCGCGCCGCCCTGGCCCGCCCGGGCCGCCAGGCCTGGACGGCCGCCGACACCGTGCTGCTCGACGAGCTGGCGTCGCTGATCGACGGCACCGACTCCTACGTCCACGTCGTGGTCGACGAGGCGCAGGACCTATCGCCCATGCAGTGCCGCGCCATCGCCCGGCGCTGCCCGCTCGGATCGGTGACGGTGCTGGGCGATCTGGCCCAGGCCACCACCCCGTGGGCCCCCGGATCCTGGCCGATCACCCTGCGGCACCTGGGTCACGACGGGGCGGCAATCCGGCCGCTCACGGCGGGGTACCGCGTGCCGGGCGAGGTGTTGGACGTGGCCAACCGGCTCTTGCCGCACATCGCCGACGTCCCGCCCGCGACGTCCATACGTCAAGGTACGGATGCGCTGACCTACACCGCCGACCTGATCGGAGCAGTCCGGACGGCCGAGGCCGCCGAGGGCTCGATCGGTGTCATCGTGCCGGACGCCCGGGTCGCTCCCGTGCTGGACGAACTCGCCGCCGCCGGCATTGCCGCCGAGAACCTGGACGAGGAGGACGACGTCCGGGTCAGCGTCGTGCCGGCCACCTCGGCGAAGGGTCTCGAGTTCGACTCGGTGGTGCTGCTCGAGCCGGCCGAGATCGTCGCCGCCGAATCGGATCGCACCGCCGGCCTGCGCCGCCTGTACGTCACCCTGACCCGGGCCGTGTCGCGGCTGATCATCGTCCACGAACAACCGCTGCCCGACGAGCTGACCTAGCCTCGCGAAAACCGGCAGCAGGCAGCGAAACTTATCCACAGCCTCGATCGGGCAACGGTTGGCGGCGACAGACCGCCATACGTTGCGCGATTCGGTATCCGCGGTGAACGGCGAGCCGCTCAGCGCGGATATGGTAGGAACCCCTGGGCAAATCCGCAGGTGCGCCATCCCTGTACCAACGGATCGCCCAGTCATCGCCAGGCGACACGGAATGTGGTGACCCCGCAGCCGGCGCCCCGACGAGAGGAGCTGCTGCGTGTCTGAATCCCTTGCCGTACCTCCCGAGCCGGACATGGTCCAGCTCCTGACTCCCGAAGGCGTGCGAGTCGAGCATCCGGACTACTCGCTCGACATCACCGACGACGAGATC
>DASXYE010000121.1:0-4025 GCA_036502695.1 Jatrophihabitantaceae bacterium | reverse complement strand
ACGCTGTACGAGCTGGCGCTGCCCTGGAGTGATCTCACCTCGGTGCAGCCGAGTGCGAATGCGGTGTTCAGCATCTCGGCCCTGCTCAACGACACCGACAACGGGACCCGATTGGGCTTCTTGCAGTGGGGCGGTGGCATCGGCTCCAGCAAGGACGTCGTCCACTTCAACATGGCCCAACTGATGCCCTGACCACCTCCAAACCCCGAGCGGCTAACCTCGGGCCGGCCGGGCTGTAGGCGGCGATCAGCCAACGTCAGCCGGCCGGCCCGGTGACTACCGCGCGTCGGCCTTGCGGCCTACAAGATGGAAGACGCGACTGAGCTGGCGGTAGGGGTCTCGTCGGCTGGCTTCGAGTTCGACGGCCGCCGTCGCGGCCACCTGCTGCTGGTCGGTCGGATCCAGCTCGGCGCCGCTGAATTCGAGCCAGTCGACGAACAGCCATACGCCGTACCAGCGCACTGGTTCCACGCCCCGGCTCCGCACCAGCTCGCTGAGTTCCTCGACCGTGTCGGCCCGGCCCTGAACGCCGAGCACCCCGATCCCGGTTCGGGTGTCGAACGCGGCGAGGGCGTCGTCCCAGCGTCGTTCCAACGCCGGTTGCACGGCCATCGCCTTGGCGTTGCCGGTCATGATCGAGACGATGCCGCCGGGAGCGGCGCACCGGCACAGCTGGTCGATCAGCGGCTCGGGCCGCTCGAGGTAGCCGAGCACGCCATGGCACAGCACGCCGGCGAACCGTCGGCCGTGCACCGCCTCGTCGGCGTTCTCGCCGGCGGACTCCACGAGCGTCACCCGTCGGCGGGCCTCGTCCGGCAGCCGCTCGAGTCGCTGGCGCGCCTTGTCCAGCATCGCCGATGACGAGTCGAGCACCGTCACGTCGTAACCGGCCTGGGCCAGCGGGAACGACTGGTGGCCCGCGCCGCCGCCGACGTCGAGCACCGAAGCCGGCGGCGGGGGCAGCTGCTCGAGCAGCTGCTGATGCATCACGTAGGTGCGCACGTACCCCTTCACGGTCGCATACGCCTCGTCGACGAACAGATTGGCCAGACCCGACCTGGCCCAGGGATCTTCGCTCACTCCGCCACTCTAGTTAGTAGTTAGTAACTAGTAATGTGATGATGGTGACGGCGCGGATGAAGGGACCTGAACGGCGAGCCCAGGTGCTGGCGATCGCCGCCGACGAGTTCGCGAATCACGGCCTGCACGGTGCCTCCACCGAAGCGATCGCGCGCGCGGCGGGCATTACCCAGGCCTACGTGTTCCGGATGTTCGGCACCAAGAAGGCACTGTTCCTGGAGCTGGTCGGTGCCGCCTTCGATCGGTTCAGCGACAGCATGGCGCACGCGGCCGAGGGCACGCGCGGCCTGGACGCCCTGGCGCTGATGGGGGCGCGGTACTACGAGTCGCTGGCCGACCGCACCACGCTGTTGTTGCAGCTGCAGGGCTTCGCCGCCTGCGGTGATCACGAGGTCCGCGAGCTGGTGCGGACGCGGCTGGCCCACATGTGGGACACGGTTGCCGGCACGGCGCGGCTCGATCCGGTGACCGTGAAGTCGTTCCTCGCGTTCGGCATGCTGCTGAACAACGTGGCCGCCCTGGACGTCGACGGGCTGGACGAGCCGTGGGCGAAGGGGGTGCGCACCCGGATCCACGCCGGCCTGTTCGCGCACATCACCGCGAAGACCAACCGACGAAGCGGTCCTAGTGCGCGCCGGAGACGATGACGGCCAGCGCGTTGCTGACCGGGCGTAGCTTGTCGTCGCTCGGATGGTTCAGGATGTGCCCGCGGACGTCGAACGTCGTGCTGCCGCCGCCGTCGAGCATGACGGCGTTCGTGGCGCGCAGGTGCTGGACCAGGGCCACCACGTCGCTGATCCTCAGCCCGGCACCGCCGCGCTCGCGACCGTCCGCCGCGATCAGCCAGGTCCGGCTGGAGTTCCAGGCCAGCATCGTCCGGGGGTTCGCCTCGGTCAGCATCGAGTCGTGCGGATCGGTCTTCACCCAGTGCCCGTCGCGCAACACCGCGGGGTGGAAGCCGATGCTCTCCGTGGTGGGCGCGTTCGTCGACAGGGTGAGCGTCACCCCGCCGGTGCTGAACAGCTCCCACAGCGCGGCGCCGGCCGAGCCGCTCGCGACGAAGCCGGCCTGACCGGGATGGACTCGCGTCCCGACGGCGCCCGACCCCAAATGGGTCAGCGGTGTCTTCGCGCCGAGCCGGCCCAGCAGTTGAGCCGGTGCGGTGACCTTGAACGACGTCTTGCGCACGCCGCCGAGCGGCTGCCCGTAGCGCGGCGTGTACAGGACGACCCGGTTCGGGACGGGGTCGACGTTGACGCCGGCCAGCCGGACCGTCATACCGGCGTCGTTGGTCAGCGTGCCCGACCAGGTGAGTCCGAGTTTCGGCGGTGCGACGCTGGTCTGCTGGGAGAACGGGTTCGGCGACTTCCACAGCTCACCGCGCGAGATCACGCCGCCCAGGACGGCGGCGCTGGAATGCTGGGTATCCCAGAAGTCGCCGTTCACCGCCGCGATGCACCCCTTCGTGCGCAAGCACATCGAGTAGACCGTCTCGCGGCCGCCGCCGATCCGGTCGCGCGCCGAGATGACTTTGACCGACGCGTTGCCTCCGCGCATGACCTGCGCGATGTAGATCGGCGCGCTCGACCGGCGCCACCGGTACTTCGTGTAGCGAACGCCGGCCATCAGCACCTGGCCGCCCACCGGCGTGAGATCCCCGGACGGGGTGGCCGCCGCGCCGGGGACGACCAGCTCGCTGGGGCCGGGGACGAACAGCCCGCTCGTGCCGAGCAGAACGGCGAGAAGTAGCGCCCGCACCTTCATCGGGAAGATCCCCTCACTTGCCTGGGCAAAGCGGGAGGAACTATACCTTTCGGCAGGCGTTCATGATCATCTTTGTGGTGTGAAGTTTCGTCGTCCCGTACAGCCGCGACCCGACCCCGGGCCGTAGCCGGTCAGGCGGCGGCCGGGTCGCTCGGATGGACGGACAGCGGGATCGTCTCGATGACCATCCACTGCGACATCGGCAGCGAATCGAGAAACGTCTCCAGCTGCTGATCGTCGGCGGCCCGCCACAGGCCCAGCGCCCTGGTGGCCTCAGCCTCGGCCGGCAGCCGCCAGATCCGGGCGAACGCCCCGTTGGCGGCGAGTTCCGCGGCGCGGACGGCTTCCCGGTGCACGATCTCGTCGACCGTCGCCGCGGGGACTTCCGCCGGGAACTCGACCGTGAAGATCGTGAAGAACTCCGGCAGCGAACCACGCGGCCCGCGCTGGTCCGGCGGCGGGTCGTGCGGATGCGGCGCCAGCGGCGTGACCTCGTCACTGCGCCACACGCGTAGCGGCATGCCGGCCAGGATCTTCTCGAGCTCCTCGGCGTCGTTCGCGGCGAACAGCCCGAACGTGCGCCACTCGCCGGGCGCCAGCGGCGGACGCCACAACCGCAGCAGGGCGCCCTGCTCGACGAGGCCATGAGTGTGCGCGGCTTCCCGTGCTCGCATGTCAGTGACCGCGTCGTCGCTCGTCCCGGGTGGAACGTGCGTCGTCATCGTGACCAGGTATTCCATCGTCGCTGCCTCCCCGGGCCGAGCGTCGCATCCACGCTAGCGCTGGTGGGTCAGGCGATGCGGCGGATGCGGCCGGGCCCGGTGGCGACGTCGGCGTCGGGATGCAGCGCGGCCGCGAGCGCCTCGACGCCGTCGACCAGGCGGGGACCGGGGCGCACGACCAGCCCGTCGGCGTCGATCGCCCAGATCGGTCGGTCGGGCAGGCGCTGCGCGACCAGTTCCGCCTGGGCGGACGCCGCCTCGAGGCCGAACCCGCACGGCGCCACCACGACGACGTCCGGCCCGGCCGCGGCGAGCTCGTCCCACGTCGTCGTGGCCGATCGGCCGCCGGGCCGGCCCGCGACGGGGATCCCGCCGGCCGCCGTCACGAGGTCGGGAACCCAATGCCCGGCGGTGAAAGGCGGATCGACCCATTCGACGACGGCCATCGTGGGACGGGGT
>DASXYE010000120.1:0-7290 GCA_036502695.1 Jatrophihabitantaceae bacterium | reverse complement strand
GAACGGGAACCGGTCCAGATCACCCAGCCCGAGCGCCTTCATCTGCAGGATGACCGAGGCCAGGTTGGTGCGCAGGATCTCCGGCTCGGTGAACGTCGGCCGCCCGTCGAAGTCGGCCTCGGAGTACAGCCGGATGCAGATGCCGTCGGCGGTCCGCCCACACCGCCCGGCGCGTTGCCGGGCCGACGCCTGCGAGATCGCCTCGATCGGCAGGCGCTGCACCTTGGTCCGCCGGCTGTACCGCGAGATGCGCGCCGTGCCTGGATCGATCACGTAGTGGATGCCCGGTACGGTCAGCGACGTCTCGGCGACGTTGGTGGCCAGCACGATGCGTCGCCTCGTGTGTGCCTCGAACACGCGGTGCTGCTCGGCCGTGGAAAGCCTGGCGTACAAAGGCAAAACCTCGGCGTCCAGGTCGCTCAGCGCGTCGGCGGTGTCGCGGATCTCGCGCTCGCCGGACAGGAACACCAGGATGTCGCCCGGCCCGTCGCGCATCAGCTCGCGGGCCGCGTCGACGATGCCCTCGGTCTGATCGAGCGTCGCGATGCGGGTGATCACAACGTCCTCGTCGGCGGCCTCGACCTCGAGCGGCCGGTACCGCACCTCCACCGGGTAGGTCCGGCCGGACACCTCGACGATCGGCGCCCCGCCGCCGATGACATTGTTCGCTCCCGCGAAGTGCGCGGCGAACCGCTCCGGGTCGATCGTCGCCGACGTCACGATCAGCTTCAGGTCCGGCCGCCGGGGCAGCAGCGACGTGAGATACCCGAGCAGGAAGTCGATGTTCAACGACCGCTCGTGCGCCTCGTCCACGATGATCGTGTCGTAGCGCAGCAACTCCGGATCGCGCTGCGCCTCGGCGAGCAGGATGCCGTCGGTCATCAGCTTGACCAGCGTGCGGTCGCTGACCTGGTCGGTGAACCGGACGCTGTAGCCGACCGCGCCGCCCAGCTCGACGTTCAGCTCGTCGGCGATGCGCTGGGCCACCGTCCGCGCGGCCAGTCGCCGCGGCTGGGTATGCCCGATCGTCCCGCGGATGCCGCGACCCAGCTCGAGACAGATCTTCGGCAGCTGCGTGGTCTTGCCCGACCCGGTCTCGCCGGCCAGCACGACGACCTGGTTGTCCCGGATGGCATCGGCGATCTCGGACCGCCGCTCGCTGACCGGCAGCACCGGGTAGGTGATCGCCGGCAGCGCCGCCGTCCGGGCCGCGACGATCCGCTCGGCCCGGTCGATCTGCCCGGCCAGCTGGGCCAGTGCGCCACCCCGCGCCCGGTCCAGACGCCGCCCGAGTCGCGCCGCGTCCCGCAAGGTCAGTCCCGCCAGCCGAGAACGAAGCTCGGCGCGGGACGGGGGCGTGGACATGACCGTTACGAGCGTAGTGGCGGGTTACAGCGCCCGCTCGAAGACGATGCGGTCGACCCCGAGTTCGTTGTAGTCGGGCACCTGCTGCACGACGAATCCCATAGCTCGGTGGAACGCGACCGACGCCGTGTTCCCCGGTGACGTGATCGCGCCGACGACCGTACAGCCATCCTGTACAGCTGCCTCGAAGAACGTCTCGTACATCCGCCGGGCCAGACCGGTGCCACGCTGCGCGGGTGCGACGGCCACGAAGTGGATATACGCGCGATGCGGCACCGACGGCGAGTGGAATCCGATCAGGAACCCGGCCAGGGCGTCGTCGTACTCGGCGATCAGCGACGTCGCGAAGAAGTGGTCGAGGAACAGGCGCGGCAGCATCCGAGCCATCGGCCGGCCCCACCAGTCGTCGACGACGGCCCGGACCGACTCGTAGTCGTCGGGCCGGGCCGGGCGGACAACCAGCGTCATGCCGGCTTGTGCGCCTGCAGCGTGTACGACATCGGCAACCGCTCACGGCGCTCTACGAGTCGCCACTCCGCCGGATCGCCGACCTGCTCCATCACGCCGGGCAGCGCCTCCCACGGCACGGAGTCGTGCTCGACGAGCTGCGTCAGGGTCAGGCCGTGGTCGAGCAGCGCCGTGACGATCTCGCCCAGGCCGTGGTTCCAGCTGAGCGTTCTGACGTGCTGGAACTCGTGCTCGGTCTGGACGTACGTGCCGGGATCGTCGAACACGATCGGATCCGCCGTCTCGAAGTACGGGTAGTCGACGACGAGTCGATCAGTGTGCTTCTCGTCGATGGCCCACAGCATCGGATGGCCCTCGCGCAGGAACAGCCGCCCGCCGGGCTTGAGCAGTGCAGCCACGACCTCGGCCCAGAGCTGGATGTCAGGCAGCCAGCACAGCGCGCCGACGCCGGTGAACACGAGATCGAACTGCGCGGCGCCCAGCACGTCGACGGCGGCGTACACGTCCGACTCGACAAAGTCCGTCGAGTCGCCGATCCGCTCGGCGAACCGCCGGGCCTCGGCAACCGCCGCGCCGGAGAAGTCCAGCCCGGTCATCCGCGCGCCCAGTCGCGACAACGACACCGTGTCGGTACCGATGTGGCACTGCAGGTGCACGCCGCGCAGTCCGCGAATGTCGCCGAGCCGCGGCACGTCGAACTGCACGATGGTGCTGAGCGCCTTCGGATCGTCGACGAACTGGTCGAGCCCGTAGAACGCCGACGCGGCGTGCACCGGAGCCCGCTCGTCCCAGTTGGCCCGGTTCACGGTGCGGTAGTCGTCCACCCTTGCACGGTGCCATGCGGGCGGCCCGTTTCGCGAACGGGTTGACGTCGAGCGATCACCGGCGTTGTCAGCGGATGACGAGGCCGGCCTGGACGGCCCCAAGCGGCCCGAGGTAGCCGGCGATCCGCCGGTGCGCCGCGGCGTAGACAGCGCGCAGCGCCGCCGGGGTGGACGGCGAGGCCAGCACCGCCGGCAGGTCGATCAGCCGGACCTTCGGCGCGACGTCCACCCAGGTCGGAATCGCCTCCGCTTTCGTGATGCGCCACTTGTGCGGCGCCACCTCGGTGAAGGTGAACCGCGGCATCGCGCCCTCGCGGTCGTCGTTGCGGATCTCGGCGTGCCGCGAGATCTGGTCGCCCATGCAGTACGCGACCCACTTGCCGTTGATGTGCTCGAACGGTTCGACCGAGTGGGCGTGATCGCCCAGGATCACGTCGATGTCCGGCGAGGCCAGCAGCGCATGCGCCTGGGCAACCTGCTCGTCCGTCACGCCGTGGTTGTACTCGACGCCCCAGTGCAGGCTCAGCACGACGATGTCGGCGCCGGCCGCCCGCGCCCGGTGCGCCGCCGCCAGGATGGTCGGCACGTCGGTCAGGTTGGCCTCCCACTCCTGACCAGCCGGCCGGGTCAGGCCGTTGAAGCCGAACGAGTACGCCAGCTGCGCCACGCGTGCCCCGTTCGGCATCCGGATGATCAGCGGACGGGCCGCCTCGGCCGGGGTGCGCGCGCTGCCGGTGTGCTTCAACCCCGCCGTGTCCAGCTCGTCGAGGGTGCGCTTCAAGCCGTCGAAGCCCTGGTCGATCGTGTGGTTGGACGCCGTCGTGCAGCTGTCGTATCCGGCGCCCTTCAGCGCGGTCAGCACCTGCGGCGGCGCACTGAACGTCGGGTAGCCCTGGAACGGCCCGTTCGGCGGAGCCAGCGGCGTCTCCATCTCGCAGATGGCCAGGTCGGCGGCCCGGGTCGTCGGCGCCACCGAGGCGTAGATCGGCCCGAAGTCGTAGCCGGACTTGCCCTCGGCGTGCGCGTCGGCGGCGGCCTGGTCCCACACCGGCGGGTGGACGAGCACGTCGCCGGATCCGATCACGGTGACCGTCCGGGGTGGGGGCGGCTTCGGCGGAGCCGACGGGGTCACTGTCTTCACGACCGTGACGTCCATGGTCGGCTCGGCCGGCCCGCCGGCGCCGGACGTGCAGGCGGCGCACGCCACGAGGCCCAGCGTGGCCAGCGCGCCCAGCCCGGCGAGACGATGCATCGGGGCATCGTCGCACCGATCGGCGCACCCGCCACATCGGGATCGGCCGAGCTGTGACGGCGCTAGCAGCGGGCGCCGGCACCCACCCCGCGAATCCGGTAGTACACCGTCTGGCCGAACTGCTCGCGGACGAACGGTCCCACGCATCGGGCGGCCTGCTCGATGGCCGGTCCGAGCTCGGCCTGCCGTCTCCCGTCCATGAGCAGATCGGTCACGCCGTAGCGCCGAGCCACGGCCAGGACGTCCTCGAGCGAGCCGTACGGGATCATGACGGTGCGCACGCCGGTGGCCTGGGTCAGCTCCCAGGGATTGCGGGTCATGACGACGATCGGCCGGCCCAAGCACTGTTGCTCGTGTGCGAACACCGCGCGGAACGCCGCGGCGGACGTCCCGATCGAGTTGTTGTTCGCGATCTGGCCCCGGGTGTTCGTGGCCGTCGACAGCAGCGGCGCGACGACGAGGATGCCGACCACGCCGGCGATCAGCCAGACCGGCACGCGCAGCCGGCCGAGCTGGGTGAGACCGCCGACCACGAGCACCGGCGCGATCGCGATCATGCCCCGGCTCAGCGTGCCGCCCGTGGACACGATCGGCGTCAGCACCGGATAGAACAAGAACTCCGCCGCCGCGAAGCCGACCGGCACGAACCAGGGCGAGGCGCCGGCCCGCCACCACAGTTGCTGCTGGATCGGTGCGCGCCACCAACGCCCGGCCGGCCCGAACCGTTGCTCGGCGCCCAGTCCGATCAGGCAGGCGCCGGCCGTGAAGACGAGCAGGGCCAGATCGACCGGCAGCATCGCGGCGTCCACCGTCGTCACCTGAGCGACGACCCGGTCGGCGCGCAGGTGGACGAAGTCCACCACGCTGCCGCCGAGGAAGGCGTGCAACGAGTGCGGCACGTGTACCGCGTAGAGCCCCTCGTAGCTGGTGACGTACGGGAACGACGAGCTGGCCGGCGGCATCAGCGTGCCCAGGTGGTGCAGGCTCGCGAGATACAACGGCAGCATGGTGAGTACGTAGCCGACGGCGGCACCACCGACGCACCACCACCGGCGGCCCCGGGGCGAGGACAGCATCGCCGACACCGCCACCACGACGAACAGCACCAGGCCCTCGTTGCGGGACAGGTTCGCCAGGGCGGCCAGCGCGCCGGTGATCGGCCACATCCATCGACGGGATCGGGCCGCGACGGCCGCGGCCATGGCCAGCACCGCGAACGTCCCGAAGTAGATCGTCGCCTCGGACTGCACGCTGAACATCGTCACGACGGGCAGGACGCTGACCACCGCGGCCGAGGCCGGGGCCACCCAGGGCGTCCGACCCAGTTGCCGGGCCAGCAGGTAGGTGCCGATGGCCAGCACGATCGAGGCCACCACGTTGACCCGCAGCGCCGCGGCCAGGGTGTTGCTGGCGTGCAGCGCCCACGACATCACGACGGGCGCGAGCGGCAGCCAGTGGTCGAACGCGTAGCGCGGCAACCGGGGCTGACCGGCCAGGAACTCCCAGATGTAGTTCGTGGTCGCGCCGCGTCCGCCCCGGATGTTCTGCGCGACGCCGTAGTAGAACGCCGGGTCGGCGTGGCCCGGGTAGCGGGCCTCCCGCACCGCGCCGAAGCGGTAGAGGCTGACGCCGGCCACGAACGTCGCGGCCACAGCCGTCGCGACCCAGTGCGCCGACCCGGCCCGGGGTTTGGCGGTGTCCCGGCTCGGTGCCTCAACCGGCGTACCTATTTTGACGGTTACTTGAGGTGGACGTGCGAGAACCACGGCGCCCTCCCCTCCCTCCCTACGTCAGCGGTCAGGCCGCTGCGGCATGCCTGCTAGCGCGTCGCGTCGAACCAGGTCGACGCGTCGTTGACATTGCTGGCGAGCGTGATCGACTTGGCGACCTTGACCAGCTGCGTTCGCGAGAAGCTTCCGGCGATCGTGACCCGAGCCCCGCCGAAATAGACCGTGAGCACAGCCTGGTTGCCCGACCGGGTGCCTGGTTCGAAGACAGCCGGATGGCCACCGACGGTGAGCCGGGCGGCGCCCTGGGGGAGCGACTCAGGGGCCTTCCACTCGTCCTGGCGCACGGCTTCGAGGTAGAACGCCGGTCGAGCCGGGTCGGGATCGCGGCCGGCCGCCTGCCGCTGATTGACGAAGAAGACGGTCGCGCGCCAGTTCTTGCCCTGAACGGGTGCGATGCTGTCGCCGCCGCCGCGGAGCAAGCCGGCCGGCAGGTAGCCAACGCGGAAGCTCAGCAGCAGCGGCGTGCGCACCGTCGTGTCGACGGCTCGAGCGATGCTCAGCTGCGCGGCGAACACATCGTCGGCCGAGTCGCTCAGCGCGCTCGGGTGCGCGGACTTCGTCTTCACCGCGGTCCTGGGCGACGGCCCGAACCCCTGGACGGTTGCCCACTGGTTCGGCGCGAATTCCCACGCCAGCGTCGGGGTCTGCGGCGCCGACACGTGGTCGACCTGGGCGGAGTTGCTCGACGCGTCGGCGAAGTAGCCGCGGTGACCGTTGACGGCAACCAGCCGGCCGTGCAGTACAGCAGACGAGTCGTACCGGCCCGGCAGATAGCTGACGACCTCGCCGCCGTAGACCTTGCGGCCGTCGGTTCGGGCGAGCTCGGTCACCTCGCGGTCGAGCATGACGTACTGGTTCGCGATCCGGTACCCGGCCAATGGGCCCACCGTTGCCGCGAAGCTCAGGGGCCGGCCCGGCATCGGCGGCAGGGTGTGGACGGCCGCCGCGGTGCGGTGGCGGGTACCGACCAGACCGATGACTCCGGCCGTCACGGCCACCACGGCGGCCGCTGCCGCAACCGGCGCGATCCATCGCCGGCGGATCGGCGCCGGCCGGGCGGTCGCTCGGGCCAGAACGTCGGCCATCACGTCGGTGGGCTCGCTGATGTCACGCGCCTCGTCGGCGTACAGCTCGCGCAACTGCGTCACGCCGGTCATGCGAAGAGCTCCTTCGTCGCAGAAGTGTCGGTCAGATCCAGGCGCAGGGCGGCCAGGCCCCGCGAGGCGTGCGTGCGCACGGTGCCGGCGCTGCAGCCGAGTTCGTCGGCGATCTCGTTGTCGGTCAACCCGACGTAGTACCGAAGCGCCAGCACCGCCTGCTGCCGGCGCGGTAGCCGGCTCAGCCGAGCGCGCAGCGACGCCCGCTCGGCGTGCTGGTCGGCGTGGTCGGGTTGCGGCAGCGGTTCGTCGACGATCGACGTGGGCACCATCCGGAACCACTTGCGGCCCCACGACACGTACTCGTTGACCACCATGCGCCGGGCGTAGGCCGGCAGGTTGTCGATCGCGGCGAGCCGGTCCGCGCGGGTGTGCAGCCGCATCAGTACCTCCTGGACGATGTCCTCGGCCAGATCTCGGTCCCCGGTCAGCAC
>DASXYE010000119.1:0-9854 GCA_036502695.1 Jatrophihabitantaceae bacterium | reverse complement strand
GAAATGCACTGATCTATCCGCCGCTACGAGTTGTCCGCGCTTCGAGGCGCCATAGCACCTCGAAGCGCGGACGACTTTGCTTGAACCCTCGGGTTAGCCGTTCACGGGATATGTCGCGCGGAGGTCGATCGCGGAGTAGCTCACGTGCCGGGTCAGTGGATCCTCGGCCAGCGCGGCCTCGGTGAGCGGCAGCCGGGCGTGCGTCTCGTTGCGCATGCGGCAGTACGCCTCGGCGAAGTTCACCCCGGCGGCCCGGCCGTACTCACCGTTGCTGGACTCGATCAGCTTGCGGGCGAACAGCCCGTCGTACCCCTGGCTGGCGAAGCAGTCCATGGCCGCGACCTTGCGGCCCACCACCGGGGTGATGTCGACGAACAGGTCGTTGCGCAGCCCGGACAGGCTCAGCACATCGGTGGTGTGCACCGGCAACGACGTGAAGAACACCTGCTTGACGTTCACCTCGGCCCGGCCGTCCAGGTTCTGCAAGAAGGTGGACGCCCGGCCGATGCCGGCCAGCGCGGTCATGGTCGCCGCGATATGCGTGTTCGCGGTCAGCGCCGGGTTGAGCGGGTAGTCGCACACGACGATGTCCGGCTGCTCGACGGCGACCGTCTCGGCGACCCGGTCGACGACGTCCTCGTGCACGGTCGACATGGCATCGTCCAGGTCGAACGTCAGCAGCCGCTTGATGCCGATGATGTCGGCGGCCCGCTCGAGTTCGCGCTTCTTGTTCGCGATCACCGCCTGCTCGTCCGCGCTGACGATCGCCGGATCGGGCTGGTCCTTGCGCCATTCCTCGGCGTACGCGTTCGGATGGATGCGCCCGCCGTGGGTGAGGATCACCGCCACGATGTCGTCGCCGGCGTCAGCGTGCCGGGCCAGGGTGCCGCCGCAGTTGGTGATTGTGTCCGCCGGGTGGGCGTAGATCGTCATGATCTTCATGCGACGGCCACGTCGTCGAGCAGGTAGAAACCGCCGTACTGCGTGGGGTCGCCGGTCGTCATGGTCAGCCCGGCGAACGAGTCGCCGGGTCCGGCCCGAGTGCTCGTGGTGAACGCCTGCCCGTTGACGGTGAGCGTCGCCGACGAGCCGTTGGCCGTGACGTGCAACGGGATGTACGTCCGCGCCGGAATCAACGTGCTGAGCGAGCCGAGCGTCGTCCACTGGTGGCCGTCGAAGGCACGCACCACCTGCGGCGCGGTGGCCGTCGCGCCGTGCGCGATCGCGAACTGCCAGGCCGCCGCGTCCTGGTCGCCGTCCACGCTGATCGTGAAGTCGGTCCGCTCGTCCTGATAGCCCCATTGCAGGTCGGCCGTGACGTGGTCGCGGGCGCTGAACGGCCGGGTGATGCGCGCGTTGTCGTCGGTCCACTTGTCGAACAGCCGAAGTGCAGTCGAGCTGTGGAATCCGCCGAAGTCGGCGTACGCGAGATTGTCCGGCACGTCGGTGACCCAGGCGTGTACGGCGTCGGTCCAGCCGCGGGGCACCGCGAACGCGACCTCGTTTTCGAAGCCGTCGACGTCGGCGGAGTACACCTCGAGCTCGGTGACCGTCGTGGTGACGCCGGCCAGGCCGACGACCCGCAGGTACTGCGCGGTCTGCGGCGCGAAGTCGGTGTAGCGCAAAGCCCGGTCGCGGCGCTCGTCGGCCGTCACGACCGGCGACCAGGCCTGGCCGTCGGCGGACAGTTGCACCGTGGCGGTCTGCGGGGCGCCGTGCCCGAGCATGAGCCCGATTCGATCGACGGCATAAGGCTTGTCGAGCTTCAGCGTCAGCTGCGGGGCGCCGTGCTTGGCGGTCAGCACCGCCTCGGCGCCGGCCAGCGTGCTGCCGTCGAAGGCGCCCCGCGGTCGCTGCTCGGGGAACGCCTTGTTCTTGCGGGCGAACGTCCCGGTCACGGTGGCAGTGCCGTCGAGCAGCCGCGACATGACGTCGATGCGCCCGACGTTCGGGGTCACCGCGCTGAAGTACTCGGCGCTGACGCCGTACTGCTCGTCGTAGGCTCCACAGCCCCATGGCGCGCACTGGTCGTAGTAGACCACGCTGCGGTTGGCGCCGACGCTCTCCATCGAGTTGTTGGCGCTGGTGCCGTCGAAGCGGCCGTTGGCCCCGGTGGACGGGTAGTTGGCGAAGATCGTGGTCTGGGTGTCCCAGTGCCGGGCGGTGCCGTCGTAGTCGACCAGGACGCGCACGTCCGGACGTCCGGTCAACAGCAGCATCGTGCCGTTCGGCTGCAGCAGCAGGTCGGGCAGGATGCCCTGCGCCTGCGTGCCGTCCGGCGCCATCACCTTGGTCGACTCGCTCCACGTGCGGCCGTCGTCGCCGGAGAAGGACTGCACCAGGTTGGTGATCGGCGAGTCGACGGTACGCATGATCGCGGTCAGCTGACCATCGACGGTGTAGGCCCAGCCCACCTCGTTCGTGCCGGGCGTGGCCGCTGCCGGGATGATCGAGCGCAGCGTCCAGGTCTGGCCCAGGTCGCTGGACTGCAACACGATCGACGTCTGCCGGCTGGTGCCACGGAACACCGTGTACGCCGGCACGATCAGCGTTCCGTCGGCGAGCACGATCGGCCGCTTGTTCACGCGCAGGCCGTTGCTCATGGGGCCGAGCAGGTGATCGTCCGGCACGGTCAATGGCGCCTTGTGCAGCGTCCACTTCTTGCCGTCGGGCGAGGTGCGTACGAGCAGATTCGACTGCGTGTGCTCGGCATTGCGCCACTCGGGGATGAAGTCGATGGTCAGCATCGACCCGTCGGGCAACCGCACCATGTTGAGCGCCTGCGCCGGGTAGTTGTGCTGGGTGGTCAGGAAGCTCTTGCCGGAGTCGTCGGACACCGACATGTTCGCGACGGTCGCCGCGCTGCCGACGTCGGGGTTGGCGCCGGTGGTCACCCACATCTTCTGCGCGGTGCGACCCGAGGCGTCCACGTAGTTCTGGCTGAACGACGAGGGGTTGTCGGCCTGCACGCCGGGGGCCCAGTTCAGCACGTTCCAGTGCGAGCCGGTGCCGATCACGTACCCGTCCGTCGGGCCGCCCGCCCCGGCCGCGAGCTGATCACCCTTCAGCGGCAACGAACCGCCGGTGAGGTGGCCCGAGCTGGACGCGGTGGTGGCCCCGACCATGACCAGAGCCATGACGAAGCCGATCGCGGCGCCGCGGGTGTGGGATTCGAACTTCTGGATCCAGGATCGCACGACGTGCCTCCTGCTACATGGAATGCGATTCCATCAGGTGAGTGCACAACAACGTACGGAGCCCGAACGGCGATCGTCAATAGCGAACTGCTTGACATGGCAAAGTGTTCCATACGACGCTGGCACCCTTCGGTGAAGGGGCTCGCCGTGCGTATCGTCAGCGTCGAACCGGTCCTGCTGTCGGGGCCGTCCAGCAACGACCGCTGGATCACGACGGCGAAGCAGCGGCGGACGGCGGCATTCGTCGAGGTGCGCGCGGACTCCGGGCTGGTCGGGGTGGGCGAGACGTACGCCGGCTACTTCGCCCCCGAACTCGTGGCGCCGGTGGTGGGCTACATCCGGCCGATCCTGCTGGCCGCGCCGGATGTGTTCGACGTGCCGGCCCTGACCAGCCGGATGCGCCGCTGTCTGGGCTTCTGGGTCCGCGTCGGCGTCGGTGCGGCGATCCTGGCCGGCGTCGAGGGCGCGCTGTGGGACCTGGCCGGGCAGGCGGCCGGTGTCCCGGTGTACGAGCTGCTCGGCGGGGCGAAGCACCAGCGGCTGTGGGCCTACGCGACCGGGGGACCGTCCCTGGCCGACGCCGACGCCTTCCGCCGCAAGCTGGATCGCTACGTCGAGCTCGGCTTCACCGCGCTGAAGGTCGCGACCGGGTACCTCGGGGCGGCGTCCGATCCGGCGGGCGCCGCCGAGCTCGAGGTGGTCAAGCTCGAACGGATGCGCGCCCAGCTCGGGCCGGAGGTCGGCATCGCGCTGGACGGGCACATGGGCCACCGCGACGGCGTCGACCGCTGGGACGTCGGTACCGCGGCGGCCGTGCTGGAAGCGCTGGCGCCCTACGACCTGCTGTTCGTCGAGGAACCGCTGGCCTACGACGACCCGGACGAGTACGCGCAGCTGCGTACCGGCAGCACCGTCCCGATAGCGGGTGGCGAGCAGCTGACGTCGGCCGACGAGTTCCGACTGTGGACCTCGCGCGGGGCGTTCGACATCGCCCAGCCGGATGCGGCGTGGCTCGGACCGGCCGACTTCGTCGCGGTCGGCGAGCAGGCCGCCGAGGCCGGAGCGGCCGTGGCATCGCACTCGTGGAGCGCCGGCGTCGGCGTGATGCAGAACGTGCATGCCGCGTTCGCCACCGGCGCCGCGACGATCGTCGAGGCGATCCCCGATCCGGGCGAGCTGCACACCGCGCTGTGGGGCGACAACCTCGTTATCGAGGACGGGTACGTGCTGCCCCCGCAGGCGCCCGGCCTCGGGGTCCGGCTGAGCGACGAGATCAAGAACCGGTTCCCGTTCGTGCCCGGCCTGGAGGAGTTCTCGAGCGTCCCCGGCAAGACGATGGCGAGTTGAGCAGCCGTGCTGTATGTCCTGGTCGCCCAGCCGGTGTACGCCGACGGGTTGGACCGCTGCCGGGCGATGGTGCCGAACGCGATGATCGAGCTCGTCGAGCCGTTCGGCCCCGACCGCGTCCTGCCACGAGAATGTGCCGAGCGCGCCGAGATTCTCTTCGCGGACGTGCCCCCGGCGAATGTCGCGCAGATGACCGCGCTGCGCTGGATACAGCTCGGCTCACACGGGTACGGGCAGTTCGCCGGACGGACGCTGCCGCCGGGCGTGCAGGTATGCAACGCCAGCGGCGTCAACGACATCCCGATCGCCGAGTGGTGCGTGCTGATGATGCTGGCGTTCGAGCGCGACCTGGTGCGGATGCTCGGAGAACAGCGCGCGCACCGGTGGAACCGCGACGTGCAGTTCCAGGCCGAGCTGCGGGGCCGTCGCGTCGGCATCCTCGGCTACGGCAACATCGGCCAGGAACTGGCCCGGCGCTGCCAGGCGCTGGGCCTCGAGGTATGGGTGCTGTCGCGGTTCCGGCCGCGTGGGCGCGACCTGCGCTACCACCCATACGGCGGTTCGGCTCCTGTTCCGGATCGGGTCTTCCGGCCGGACGAGCGGTCGGAGTTCCTGGCCGGCCTGGACTATCTCGTGGTGGGCACCCCGGTCACCAGCTCGACGCGCGGTCTGCTCGACCGGGCCGCGTTGGCCGAACTGCCGTCCCATGCGGTGCTGCTCAACCCGGCTCGCGCGCAGGTCGTCGACGAAGCCGCCCTGATCGAGGCATTGCGCGCGGGCCGGCTGCGCGGCGCCGCGCTCGACGACCACTACCGCTCGCCGATTCCGGCTGACGACCCGTTCTGGGAGCTCCCCAACACGATCGTCTCGCCGCACGTCTCGGGCTCGACCGGCAGCCCGTACTACCGCGAACGCATCTGGGACCTGTTCGCCCAGAACCTGCGTCGCTACCTGGACGCCGCGCCGCTGCTGAACCGCATCGAGCGCGCTGACCTGGAACTGGCCGACTGACCAATCTCGCTTCGAGAAAGGCGACATCATGGGGCTACGCCTGCAGTCACCGATCGTGCGGACGGGCATGCGGCGCCGCCGGCACCCGTGGTTGATGGGTCTCGGCGGCCTGGCCGCGGCGGTGGCCATCGCCGTGTCGACCCTGGCCGGCGCCGACCCGTCCGGCACCGGACCGGCGCTGGCTCCGGGGGCGGACGCCAACGGCGACGTGCTGTCGCTGGGGGACATGTGGAGTCCATGGAATCCCGCTCCCGGCCAGCTCGGCACGTGGGGCGTCGGGTTCGCCGCCGACCAGGTGCTGAGTTCCCGGTACTGCGCCAGCCAGCCGACGGCGTTGCGGCGCATGCCCTGCGCCGGCACGACGGCCAAGCGCGTCCTGTCGACCTGGTCGCGCCATTACGACGACGCGACCGCTCCGCAGGATCTCGGCTCCGGAGTGTCCGAGCAGAACGGCCTGGCGTTTACGACTGATCTGGACGGCAAGCAGTTCGACGGGTTCGACCTGACGACGACGACCCGGCTGCGCAACGGTCGAATCCTCACCGCGCAGTTCACCGCCGCGACGCAGAGCCCGACCGGGCTGGGCATCCGCATGGGCTCGAGCGCCGATGTCGGCCGGACCTGGAAGTCGTGGGACGCGCCGGTGACCCAGCCGGACACGCCACTCGCCTGGATCCGGGTACAGCGAACGCTCATGGAGCTGCCCGACGGCGAGCTGCTCATGACCGGGTACGGCGCGATCAAGGCGAACGGCCAGGCGGTCAGCCTGGTCTTCGAGAGCAGCGACAACGGCCATACGTGGGCGGTGCGCTCGATCATCCGCGGCCCGCGTGGCATCAACGAGATGTCCATGGCTCGTACCTCCGACGGCCAGCTGGTCGCCCTGTTCCGCGAGGCGGGGTCGCCGTCCGGACTGTTGCAGCTCTACCCGCTGCTGCAGGCCTATTCGAGCGACGACGGGCAAACCTGGACCACGCCGACCGAGCTGAAGACGCCGGCCGGAATACCCAACGCGGGCGTCGATCCGAACCTGGTGCTGATGCCGAACGGCGCGCTGATGGCCTCCTACGGCCGGCCGGACAACACCGTGCTGATCTCGTGGGACGGCACCGGCCGCACCTGGGACAAGGGCGACACCGTGTTCGCCAACCCGGCCTCGGACACCGATCCCGGCCGCTACCACGGCTCCAGCGGCAACACCACTATCCAGGCCGTGGGCACGAACTACGCGTTGTACTGGGGCGACACCTGCCACACGATCTACCTCTGCCGCGAGTACGGCCAGAACACCAAGGTGTTCGTCCGTCGCATCGACGCGGTGAAGGGCGGCGCCGGCAAGCTCGACCTGATGACCCGCTACCTGAACGGATCGGTTCACCTGCAGGGCTCGGTGAAACGGGCCGATCCGCGGACGCCGGAGGCGCGCCTGGCCGGGGCGATCGACGGATCCACCGGCGTCAATTCCGCGGCGTTCCTGCGTCGCGGCTCGCCGTTCACCGTCCAGCTCGATCAGCCGCGCAACCTCGACCAGATCGGGTTGATGCTCGGCAACGGCGTACCGCAGTCGGTGAACGTCCAGACGTCGCTGGACGGACGGCACTGGGGTGCGCCCGTCGCGGCGATCCGCGACACCGTCGACTACGCGATGCGCTACTACCACTTCCCGACCGTCACGGCTCGCTACGTCCGGGTCGCGCCGACCGATCACCGCTCGACCGCGATCACCGAGCTGGAGCTCTACAGCCCGGACACCTGGACGTTCGAGAACGACGCTCCGAACAGCGTCCCGCGCGGGTTCGTCGACACGCTGCACGCGACCGTGGCCGACTACCTGTTCCCCGGTTGGCAGTCGGAGAAGCGCCTGATCCTGGTGGACATGGACACCTCCGCCGCGGCGACCGCGACGCTGCCGACGCCGGATGTGCCCGCGCAGCACGCATCGTTCGCCTACTCCGGCGAGGGTTACGGCGCTGGCGTCGTCTGGACCGTCGACGGTAAGGATGCCGCCGGTCAGCGCGTGCCGGCGTACCGGTTCCTGCTCGCGCCGAACTTCACCACCGGCAAGTTCAACCTGTCGGCCTGGGACGGTTCGGCCTGGAAACTGATCAGCACGGGCGCCATCCCACAGCCGGCCAACGAGGTCATGTTCCCGGTCTCGATCGACGCGAGTGCCGATCAGGCGAACCTCGTCGTCAACGGGGCTCCGGTGACGACGACCGTGCGGGCGAATCCGGTGACGTCCTTTGCCGGCTTGACGTTCGCCACGAACGGCGACAAGGCCGTGAACATGGAGGCCAGCTTCGACGAGATCAACGTGACGCCGCTGGGTGCAAGTGGGGAGGTTCGCTAGCACCCACGCTGTTGGCTTGCGTTCCCCTTCGAGTTGTCCTACCTACGACGCGCTATGTAGCGCCGTAGGTGGGACAACTTTTTGCGACCCGATTCGTCTTATCAGCCCTGGCCGAAGTTGTCCGCGCTTTGTGCTGGCACAGCACCGCGAAGCGCGGACAACTTTGTCGGGCGGCGGGCGGGGGGCGGCACTGCGGGTAGCGCAGCACAATCAGCTAGCACCCAGCCCCCAGAGCTGGGCGCTAGCTGATTGTGCCGTCGGCCTGCATACCCTTCAGTACGGTGCGGGCCGCGTCGAGCGTGGCGTCGATGTCCTGCTCGGTGTGCGCGCCGGAGATGTGGTTGCGCTTCAATGCGAGCGGCAGCATCAGGTGCCCGGCGTCGGTCATGCGCCGGTGGAACGCGACGTAGGCGCTGCCGTCGTTGGCGAGCAGGTCGCGGTAGCCGTGGATGTCCCCGGACGTGAAGTACAGGCAGAACACCCCGCCGAAGCCGGCGACCGTGGCCTCGATCCCGAGCTCGTCGACGATCGAACCCAGGCCGGCCCGCATGCGTTCGCCGAGACCATGCGTGCGCGTATAGAAGTCCGGGTTGGCCTGCAGGTAGTCGATGGTGGCAATCGCCGCGGCGGACGCGATCGGGTTGCCGTTGAACGTGCCGGCCAGCAACACGTCGCCGGTTCGGCCGTCGAAG
Organism: Jatrophihabitantaceae bacterium; assembly: GCA_036502695.1. Classification (GTDB taxonomy): domain Bacteria; phylum Actinomycetota; class Actinomycetes; order Mycobacteriales; family Jatrophihabitantaceae; genus DASXRA01. The sequence goes on along the minus strand of DASXYE010000119.1, from coordinate 1,257 downwards.
CGTTCCATCAGATCGCGGCGGCCGGCCAGCCCACCGATCGGCAGCCCGTTCGCCATGCCCTTGCCGAACGTCGTCAGGTCCGGGGTGACGCCGCAGATCTGCTGGTAGCCGCCGAGCGCGTGCCGGAAGCCGGTGATCACCTCGTCGAAGACGAGCAACGCGCCGTACTGCTCGGTGACCTTCCGCAGGCCGGTGACGAACTCGTCGGTCGGGACGAGCGCGCCGACGTTGTGCGGGATCGGCTCGAGCACCACGGCGGCGATCTGCTCGGGATGCGCGGCGAACAGTGCCTCGACCGAGGCCAGGTCGTTGAACTCGGCGATCAGCGTGGCGTCGATCGCCTCGTCGGGGATGCCGGCGGACAGCGGATCCCGGCGGTAGGCGCGGTCCGGGGCGGAGATCACGTTGCGGGCCACCGAGTCGTACCAGCCGTGGAAACCGCCCTGGAACTTGACGAGGTAGCGGCGCTGGGTGGCCGCGCGGGCCAGTCGCACCGCCTGCGACACCGCTTCCGAACCGCTCATCGTCGAGATCGCCATCTCGGCCGACGGCACGACCTCGACCACCCGCTGGGCGAGCTGTACCTCGAGCTCGGTCACGCCGATGCCGATCAGGTCGAGCCGGCCGATCGTTGCGGCCACGGCCTCGTTCACCACCGGCGCGTTGTGGCCGAGCAGGATCGCTCCGAACGCCGCGTGGTAGTCGAGGTAGCGCCGGCCGTCGAGGTCGGTGACCCAGGCGCCGTCGGCGGCGGCGAACCCGTACGGCTCGCCGATGTAGCGAGTCGACGAGTTGACGCCACCCGGCAGCACGGCCGCTGCGGCGTCGGCCAGGGCGCGGCCGCGCGGCGAGCCGGTCTGGGAAGTGGCGGAGTCCTGGGCGATCGCCATGCTCATCCTTACATATGGAACAGCATTCCAAGTGGAAGATAGGCGGGTGGGTCGGGCGGTGTCAATCAACCGATCAGGATCATGGCGAGTGGTTCCACGTCCGTCCGTTCTTGACACTAGACCCCGTGCTCGCGAGGATATCGAGGACATGAAAATGCGTTCCGCATCGATCGCGAATCCGGTACAACGATGAACGCCCAAGGGGTTCTGGTCGTCGGCGCCGGAGTCATCGCCGACTCGCACATCCGGGCGCTGGCCGGTGAGCCGCGAGCCGAGCTGGCCGGCGTCGTCGACGTGGACGCGTCCCGGGCCCAGGCGCTGGCCTACGCCAACGGCAACGTGCGGTACAGCTCGCGGTTGGCCGAGG
>DASXYE010000118.1:0-2695 GCA_036502695.1 Jatrophihabitantaceae bacterium | reverse complement strand
ACCGGCGCACCCTGCTCGTGCTCAGCGCGGCTGTATACGCCGGCACGCTCCTCGCGTGGACGGCGTTCCCCGGTTACCCCGGCTTCGTGGTGGGCTTCGCGTTGTGGGGGCTGTCCGGCGCGCTGATGTCCGGGACATTCGAAGCCTGGCTGTACGACGAGCTGGCCGCCCGATCGGCGACATCGGCCTACCCGCACGTCGTCGGCTGGGCGCACTCGGCCGCGATGGTGGCGATGCTGGCCGGCATCGCGCTGGGCACGCCGCTGTACGCGTGGGGTGGCTACCCGCTGGTCGGCTGGACGAGTGTGGCCGCCGTCGTGGTGCACGCCGGGCTGGCCGCGACGCTGCCCCGCGGCGCTCCCCCGCAGCCGGCTTCGTCGAGGCCCCGGCGGTACACAGCCATGCTGCGTGACGGCGTGACCCAGGCCGCGCGGCACGGGCCGATCCGCCGGCTGATCGCGATCTACGCGGTGCTGTTCGGGCTGAGCGCCTACGACGAGTACTTCCCGATCCTGGCCCGCGACAGCGGCGTCGCAACCGTCGAGGTGCCGCTGCTCGTCGGCCTGCTGACGCTGGGCCAAGCGGTCGGCACGGCGCTGGCCGGACGCACGGCCGGAATGTCGGGCCGGGTCATGGCGGTGCTGCTCGGGGCGTCGGCCGGGCTCGTGTCCTTCGGTGCGCTCGTGATCGGCCCCCGCGGGTGGCTCGGCTGGGTCGGCGTGGCCGCGGTCGCCGTCGGATACGGCGCCGTGCACAACGCGATCATCGTCTCGGAGGCCCGGCTGCAGCAGCTGATCACGAGCGACGCCCGCGCGACGGTGACCTCGGTGGCCGGCCTGTCGACCGAGGTGGTCGTGCTGGCCGTCTACGCCTCGTTCGCGATCGGGACGGCCTGGCTGTCGGTGGCGACGATCGTGGCGCTGCTCGGGTTGCCCATGGTGGGTGTCGCCATAGCAGCTTGGCGCCGGCTCCCGGCGGTTTGACCGAGTTCGCGCCGGTGCCAGCGACACCGCCCGTCCAGCAGGTGCCGGCCGGACCTGGCAGGCTACGTCCGCGTCCAGGGATTAGGAGTGCGTCTCATGAAGAAGCTCAGCGTGCTAGGTCTGGTGGCCGGCGCCGCGCTTGTCGCCGCCGGGATCACGCCGGTCGCGATAGCGGCGGCACCCAGTCGGGCGGCGTCGATCGCCTGGGGTGATTGCCAGAGTTCCGGCCTCAAGAACGCCGGCGCGCAATGCGGCCTGCTGAGCGTCCCCCTGGACTACGCCAAGCCGAACGGCGCCAAGATCAAGCTCGCGGTGTCGCGGATCAAGCACACCGTGCCCGACTCGCAGGCCCAGGGCGTCATGCTCGTCAACCCAGGCGGGCCCGGGGCATCGGGGCTCGGGCTCGCCACGCTGGGCTCGGACGTGCCGAACGGGGCCGGCGACTACTACGACTGGATCGGGTTCGACCCGCGCGGCGTCGGCTCCTCGCAGCCGGCCGTCTCCTGCGACAACAACTACTTCGACTTCAACCGCCCGCCCTACATCCCGGTGCAGCCCACCGACCTGCACGCCTGGCTGGCCCGGACCAAGGGCTATGACGCCGCCTGTGCCAAGAACAACGGCCCGATCCTGCAGCACCTGACCACGGTCGACTCGGCCAAGGACATGGACAGCATCCGGGCCGCGCTCGGCGCCAAGCAGATCAACTACTTCGGCTTCTCCTACGGCACCTACCTGGGCCAGGTGTACAGCACGCTGTACCCGTCGCACGTGCGCCGGATGGTGCTCGACAGCAACGTCGACCCGCGCAACGTCTGGTACCAGGCCAACCTCGACCAGGACATCGCGTTCGAGAAGAACATCAACATCTGGTTCGGCTGGCTGGCCAAGTACGACTCCGTCTACCACCTCGGCAACACCGCCTCGAAGGTCAAGACGCTGTTCTACAAGACCGAGGCCCAGCTGACGTTCCACCCGGCCGACGGCAAGATCGGCGGCGACGAGTGGGTCGACATCTTCCTCTACGCCGGCTACTACCAGTCGACGTGGACCGACCTCGGTAACGCGTTCGCCGGCTACATCCACGACAACGACGTGGCCAACCTCGAGGACGAGTACGTCAACGCGCAAGGCCTCGGCGACGACAACGGGTTCGCGATGTACAACGCCGTGCAGTGCACCGACGTGCAGTGGCCGACGAAGTGGAGCACCTGGTCGCACGACAACTGGCAGACCTTCGCCAAGGCGCCGTTCGAGACGTGGGGCAACGCCTGGTTCAACGCGCCCTGCCTGTACTGGCCGGCCGCGGCGCACGCCAAGCAGCCGATGAAGATCGACGGCCGCCAGGTCAAGAGCGCGCTGCTGATCGACGAGACGCTCGATGCCGCCACCCCGTTCGAGGGCAGCCTCGAGGTGCGCAAGCTGTTCCCGCACTCGAGCCTGCTCGCCCTGCCCGGCGGCACGTCACACGCCAACTCGCTGTACGGCAACGCCTGCGAGGACGACCAGATCGCGGCCTACCTGGCCAACGGCACCTTGCCGGCCCGCAAGCCGGGCAACGGCCCGGACACGACCTGCGCGCCACTACCCATCCCGGTACCGGATGCCGCCGCTAACCGCTCGGCGGCTCCGTCGTCGGCGGGACCGGCGGCCGCGACCCGGGCGGCGGCTCGGGCCGGGGCAGGCGCTGGAGCACGCGCCGGCCACGGTGT
>DASXYE010000117.1:0-2847 GCA_036502695.1 Jatrophihabitantaceae bacterium | reverse complement strand
CATGACGACGCGCCGTAAGGGCGAGTACCGGCACCTGGAGCTGTTCGACTCCCGCGACTGGGGCCTGATCGTCTACGACGAGGTGCACCTGCTGCCGGCGCCGATCTTCCGGCTGACCGCCGACCTGCAGTCACGCCGCCGGCTGGGTCTGACCGCGACGCTCATCCGCGAGGACGGCCGCGAGGGCGACGTGTTCTCGCTGATCGGTCCCAAGCGCTACGACGCCCCGTGGAAGGACATCGAGAACCAGGGCTGGATCGCGCCGGCCGACTGCACCGAGGTGCGGGTGACGCTCACCGACGCCGAGCGGATGGCCTATGCCACCGCCTAGCCCGAGGACCGCTACAAGCTCGCGGCGACGGCGCGCACCAAGTTGCCGGTGATCCGCACGATCGTCGACCAGCATCCGGACGACCAGGTGCTGGTGATCGGGGCCTACCTCGATCAGCTCGACGACGTCTCGGCCGAACTGGACGGGGCGCCGATCATCCAGGGCTCGACGACGAACAAGGAGCGTGAGCGGCTCTACGACGAGTTCCGCCGCGGCGAGCAACGCGTGCTGGTGGTCTCGAAGGTGGCCAACTTCTCGATCGACCTGCCCGAGGCGGCCGTCGCGGTGCAGATCTCCGGGACGTTCGGTTCCCGGCAGGAGGAGGCGCAACGGCTAGGCCGGGTGCTGCGCCCCAAGCACGACGGCCGGCAGGCGCACTTCTACACCGTGGTCGCGCGCGACACCCTGGACGCCGAGTACGCCGCACACCGCCAGCGGTTCCTGGCCGAGCAGGGCTACGCGTACACGATCACCGACGCCGACGACCTGCTCCGCCCGATCTAGCCCGGTTTTGGCCGCCCAGGCTCGTAGGTGATGCCGGACGGCCAAAACCGTGGCCCGTCAGCTCAGTGCGTCGCGGATGCGGCGGACCCTCGCTCGCAGGGTAGGTGCGCCGATGCCGAGTTCGGCGGCCAGCCGGGTCGGGCTGAGGAACTTGCCGCGCCCGACGATGTCGTCGTCCTCGGCCAGCAACCAGGTGATTGCCGCCGGCCAGGCCCGCGGCTGAGCCTGGGCGAACGCCTCCGGGGCCTGCCGGGCCAGCCGCTCGGCGAGCGCGAAGGCCGGCCCGGCGTAATTGGTGCCGAGCGTCTCGCCGGCCAGCACCCAGGCGTGGCGGGCGACGTATTCGAGTCGCTCGGCAACCCCGGCGGCCAGGCCGGTGCAGTCCGGACGCGGCGCCACGCCCAGTTCGGGCAGGCTCAGCCAGGTGGCCTCGAGCGGATCGTCGTCGACCTGCTCACCGACTCGCGGATACGGCGCGTCCCACGCCGACGGATCCTCGGCGCGTCGGCGCATCACCGGGGCGTACTGCTCGACCGCGCCCAGCGCGGCCGTCACCAGCGACGACGGCACCGGTACCCGTGACCCGACGAACCGCAGCCACTCCCTGACCACGGCGGGCACCAGGGCGAGTTGCTCGCCGTCGTCGGCCAGGTGGCGGGGCACCCAGTCGGCCAGGAACAGCTCGACCAGCACGGCGCTGGCCCGCAGCGGACCGCCGATCGTGTACTCGGCCGCGTGATCGACCCACAGCCGGGCGATGCCCTCGACGAGCGCGGTGTCGGCCTCGACCCGGGCGCCGTAGCTGTGCATGAAGTCGCGCACGAGGGCGTCCCGATCGGCCTCGCTCAGCTCGTCCGGTGGCGGCGGCATCTCGATCGGCACGTCGGCCCGGGTCACGCGCAGGACGAGCAAGCTGTGGAAGTGGTCGTAGTCCGGCGTGGTCGGCGCGTCCTCGTCGTGCAGGGTCTGGCCCAGCCCGTCCAGGACGATGCCCAGCGCCTGACCGGGCGGAACGTCGCTGACGACCAACTCGGCATCGATCGAGCTGCGCAGGTGTACCGCGTCGATCGGCGGGCCGATGCCGATGTCCTTGGCGATGCCGCCGAGGTTGTTGTCGACGTACACGAGCACCGAATGCGCCAACCCGCCGTCGTCCGAGCCACCGGGCGATCCCCCGTCGTAGCCGAGCGTGATGCCGATCCCGTCGCCGGCGAGGTCGCGAACCAGGATAGCCCGCCGCAGCTGGGCCGTGGCCAGTTGATCGAGCCACTCGGGCTCCGGCCCGGACGTCGAGAACGTGATGCCGAACTCCTCGTCGACCAGGCGGGTCAGCCCGGTCGCCAGGATCGCGGACGGCTCGTCGTCGCGGATTGCCAGGTCGGCGGCGACGTCCGACCAGAACGTCCGCTGCAGGTCGTCGTCCTCGCCCATGGTGTCGTCGACCATGCACACCAGGTTGGCGATCGCCGCCTCGGCGACCAGGGGCGCGGCATCGTCCGACGACCCGTCGAGGCTGGCGATCAGGTCCGCGAGCGCGGCATCGATCCAATGCGGCGCGGGTGAGCCCGACATGCGCCGAACGCTACCGCCCACCGCTGACGGCACCGGTTTTGGCCGTCCGGACCGCGCTGCGCGGCTCGGACGGCCAAAACCGGGAAGGACGTCAGCGGGCGATCAGCTGCGCGTACGCATGGCCGCTGGCCTTGAGGGTGCGCCGCTGCGTGGCGTAGTCGACGTAGGCCAGCCCGAACCGGGGCGCCAGCCCGTAGTCCCACTCGAAGTTGTCCAGCAGCGACCAGGCGAAGTACCCCCGCACGGGGGCGCCCTGGGCATAGGCGCGGGCCGTCGCGGCGATGTGATCCATCAGGTAGGCGGTGCGCTCCGGGTCGTCCACGTGGCCGTTCTCGTCGGGCTGATCGGCCCAGGCCGAGCCGCTCTCGGTGACGTACACGGCGGGCACCTCGTAGTCCTTGGTCACCCGCATGAGCAGATCCTCCAACCCCTGCGCGTAC
>DASXYE010000116.1:0-20134 GCA_036502695.1 Jatrophihabitantaceae bacterium | reverse complement strand
CCGGTCAGGCCGGAATGCGTCTTGAAGCTCAGCAGGGCGGCCAGTCCGGCGACGGTGCCGACCAGGGCGAGCAGGATGCGTTTCATAGCGGGTGATGTCCTGTCAGAACGTGAACGACTCGTGGTGGATCTGCCGGCGGGGCACGCCCGCCTGGCGCAGCGCCCGGCGGGCCTGGTGCGTCATGCCGGGCGGCCCGCAGATGTAGACGTCGTGCCGGCGCAGGCCGGGCACGAGCCGATCGAGCGCAGCCGGGTTGAGCGGATCGGCCCGGCGGCCGCGACCCCGCCGGCCAAGGAGGTAATGCACTTGCGTCCCACGGTGGTGCGCGATCCACTCGAGCTCGTCCCGGAAGACGATCTCGCCGGCGGACCGGGCTCGGTAGACGAGTGTGACCTCACCCGGTCCGCCGGGCAGCGATTCGAACAGCGCGCGCAACGGGGTAATGCCAACCCCGCCGGCGAGCAACAGCACGTGACGCCGCCGGCGCCGGGCGGCCGTGAACGCCCCGAACGGTCCCTCGGCGAGCACCGGCGTCCCGGCCGGCACGCGCGCCAGCGCCCGGCTGTGATCGCCCGACGCCTTCACCGTGATCCGCAGCAGATCCGGGCGCGGCGGCGCGGACAGCGAGTACGGGTTGGCCGCCCACCACATGCCCCTGGCCAGGAACCGCCAGCGGAAGAACTGTCCCGGCTCGGCGCCCAGTTCTTCCAGGTGCCGCCCGGTCAGCCAGACCGAGACGGTGTCCGACGATTCGCGCCGGACTTCGACCACCCGCATCCGGTGGCGCAGCCCCTGAGCGACCGGACGGACCATCCGGAACCAGAACAGCAACGCTGCCACCGCGATGTACATCGCCGCCCACAGCAGCCGGGCCGGACGGTTGGTGACGAAGTCGGCCCCGGTCGAGAACTGGTGGCTGAACGCCAGGGCCACGGCCAGGTAGGTGTACAGGTGGATGAAGTGCCACGTCTCGTAGCGCAGCCGGCGCCGGGCCGCCCGGGCCGAGGCGACCCCGACCGCGACGAGCAGGCCCGTCGCCACGGTGGCCATCAGCACGTCCGGGTAGGTCGTGAGCAGTCCCCCGGTCTCGTGCACGACGTTCGTGTGCGCCGTGACCGCATAGCCCCAGATGATCAGCAGCGTGTGGGCAACGGCCAGGCTCACCGTGTACCGGCCGGCCATCGCGTGCCAGCGAGCGAGCTGATCGGTGCCGACCCCGCGTTCGAGCGCCGGGACCCGGGCCATCAGCGCCAGCAGCACGACGACCAGGTAGCCGGCGAGCAAGCCGGTGATCCGGCCGGCGTTCGTCAGCCAGCCGTCCAGGCCGATGACGAACGTCGTGTCCTTCCACCAGAGCGCAAGCACGGCGGCGCCGCCGGCCCAGATCGCAAACAGCGCCGGTCCCGGGCTGATCCGCAGTGGCTCGCGCGGTCGGCGGGCCACCGGCGCTTCGATCGTCGCCGTCACTACCTGTCCTCTCCGTCGACTGCTGCCAGCATCCGGTCCGGACTTCTCGGTTGCCTCTGAAAAGGATGTGAACTCGGCTCACAGAGCTGGTTCAGAGCAAATACAGAGCCAGCAAGGCCGTCGCTTGCCGCATTCTGGTCAGGTGACTCCTGCCGCCGGCCGTTCGAGTGTCGCCCTGACCCGTCCGGACGGCACGCCGCTGCGTGCCCTCGTCGTCGACGACGAGGCGAGCCTGACCGACCTGCTGGTCAGCGCGCTGCGCTACGAGGGTTGGGACGTGCGCGGCGCGACCGACGGCGCGACCGCGGTATCGATCGCCAGCCAGCTCAGCCCCGACGTGGTCGTGCTGGACGTGATGCTGCCCGACATCGACGGGATGGAGGTGCTGCGCCGGCTCCGGACGCAGCACCCGCACGTCTGCGTGCTGTTCCTGACCGCGCGCGACTCGGTCGAGGACCGCATCGCGGGTATCACCGCCGGGGGCGACGACTACGTCACCAAGCCGTTCAGCCTGGAGGAGGTCGTCGCCCGGCTCCGCGGGCTGGTCCGCCGGGCCGGCCTGGCCCGGGCCCGCGCCGGAAGCGAGATCGTCGTCGGCGACCTCACCATGGACGAGGACGCCCGCGAGGTGCGCCGGGGTGGTGATCTCGTCGAGCTGACCGCGACCGAGTTCGAGCTGCTGCGCTATCTGATGCGCAATCCCCGCCGTGTGCTGTCGAAGGCGCAGATCCTCGACCGGGTCTGGAACTACGACTTCGGCGGACGGGCTCACGTCGTCGAGCTCTACATCAGCTACCTCCGCAAGAAGGTCGATGCCGGACGGCCACCGACCATCCATACGGTGCGTGGCGTCGGCTACGTGCTCAAACCCGCCGTCTCGTGAAGACCGGCGCCATGCGACTGAGGCGCTGGGCGGCGCGTCAACCCTTGCGGGTCAGGCTGATCGCCATCCTCATTGCCCTGCTGCTCGTCGTCTGCGCCACCGTCGGCATCGTGACGACGTTCGCCTTGCGCGGCTTCCTGATCAAGCGACTCGACCAGCAGCTGACCTCGGCCGGCACCCGGTACGCAACGGCGCTGGAGCACGACGACCACGACGCCGACAACGCCGAAACGGGGACGCTGGGCCAGGCGGTCGGCACGCTGGGAGCGCGCTCGCTGAACGGCACGGTCACCTCGGTGGGAGTCATCGCCGACACGGGGCAGCACGTCACCGTGACCGCTGCCGACAAGGCGGTGATCGCAAGGCTCCAACCGAGCCCGCGCGATCGCAGCATCGGCCTGCCGACCCTCGGCGAGTTCCGGGTGCAGGTCACCGCCGGCCAGGACGGCGACGTGCTGGTCACCGGACTGCCGCTGCACAGCGTCGAGGAGACGCTGCACCGGCTGGAGATGATCGAAGCGATCGCGTTCGCCGTCGTGCTGGCGATCACCGGCGTGCTCGGCGTGCTCGCGGTGCGCTGGTCGTTGCGGCCGCTCTCCCGCGTCGCGAGTACCGCGATGCGGGTGTCCGAGTTGCCGCTCGCGACCGGCGACGTCCGCCTGCACGAACGGGTGCCCGACGAACCCCCGAGCACCGAGGTCGGCCAGGTCAGCGTCGCCCTCAACCACATGCTCGACCGCATCGACGCCGCGCTGTCCGAGCGGCAACGGAGCGAGGAACGGCTGCGCCGCTTCATCGCCGACGCCAGCCACGAACTGCGCACGCCGCTGGCCGTGATCCGCGGACACGCCGAGTTCGTGCACCGCGACCTCGCCGACCTGCCCCCGAGCGTCGCGCAGTCGTTGCAGCGCATCGAGGCCGAGTCGGCCCGCATGGGTCGCCTCGTCGACGACCTGCTGCTGCTCGCCCGTCTCGATGAGGGTCGCCCGCTCGACCGCGAGGAGGTCGACCTCACCCGGCTGTCCATCGACGCGATGAGCGACGCCCAGGCCGCGGGCCCGGACCACCAATGGCGCCTGGACCTACCCGACCAGCCGGTCGTGATCACCGGTGACGCCTACCGGCTGCACGAGGTCGTCGCCAACCTGCTCGCCAACGCCCGGGTGCATACTCCGTCCGGCACGACAGTCACCCTCGCTGTCACGACGTCCGATGACGAGGTGCGGATCGAGGTCAGCGACAACGGCCCCGGCATCCCCGTCGAGGTCCAGCCGACCGTCTTCGAACGCTTCACCCGAGCCGACAGCTCCCGCGGCCATGTCGACGGCAGCACCGGGCTCGGACTCGCCATCGTCGCCGCCGTCGTCGCTGCGCACAGCGGGAACACAAGCGTGGCTAGCCACCCGGGCCAGACGACCATCACCGTGCGGCTACCACCCGACCGCCCGCGCGCCGCGGGATGACAGAGCCCGCGCTCCCCGCTATGACTGCGCTGACCGCACGAACTGATCGGTGTACGTCGCGGGCAGGTCGACGTGCTTGCCCTTCACCGATGGGTTGAACGACGACAGCACATTCAGGCAGGTCTGCGGCCCGGTGGATGGCATCAGGCCGGTCGGGTTGTAGATGCCCTTCTCTGCATCGAGCGCCTTGACGTACGAGCCTTTGCCGACGCCGGCGTAGTAGTCGGCCGGCATCTGGTCGGTGATCTGTGCCGCCGTGTGCGACTGGATCCACTTGAGCGTCTTGACGTAGACATTGACCAGCTTCTGCACCGTGTCATGGTGCGAGTTCACGTACGACGTCGACAGGTACAGCGAGGTTGCCGGGTAGGCCCCGCCGAAGGCCGCCTGCGAGCCGGCCGCCGTCCGGGTGTCGTAGATGATGTACGCCGCGCCGGATCCGAGCAGCTTGGACACCGTCGGCTCGGTCGTCATGCCGCAGTCGACGTTCTTGTGTTGCATGGCGGCGATGAACGTCGGCCCGGCCTGGATACCGATCCGGTGCGTGGTCGCCGGGTCCACACCGTTCTTCTCGGCCAGGAACTGGGTCAGGAAGTCGGTCGACGAGCCGACGTCGGTGATGCCGAGGCGACGTCCCTTCCAGTCGGCCGCGGACTTGATGGTGCCCTTGAGGTCGGACCGGCACAGCTCGACCTCACCCGGCACCTGCAACATCGACACCACCGACTCGGCCGACTTGCCGATGCCCTGCAACGCGATCGTGTGGTCGTAGAACCCGCCGACGCCGTCGACCTTTCCGGCCAGCATGTTGGTGGTGGCGTCGACGCCGGCCGGCTCGTCGCTCAGCGTCACGTCGAGGCCCTCGCTCTGGTAGTAGCCCAGCCGCTGGGCCAGCATGAACGGCAGGTAGATCTGCTTGTTCAGCCCGCCGACCATGATGCTGACCTTGGCGCCGCCGGACTTGCCCAGGTGTTGGGCCGCCCCGCCGGATTGGCTGGCCTTCGAGCTACATCCCGCGATGGCGATCGCGGCGACGACACCCGCCGCCGCGAACCACGTTGACTTGGACACGTGTCCTCCTTGGTTGCCGAGCTGGGGTTTACAGATCGGGGTGGTTGAGCTGGGCCGGCCGCCAACGCAGCAGCCGCCGCTCCAGCCGGGTGATCAGCCATTCGGCGATGAGGGCGACGAGCGCCATGATCACCATGGCTGCCCACACGCCGTTGGCGTCGAAGGTTCCCTGCGCGTACTTGATCAGCTGGCCGAGGCCCTGCTGGGCGCCGATGAACTCGCCGACGATCGCGCCGATGAGGGCGAAGCCGAACGCGACATGCAGGCTGGCGACGATCCAGGTGAACGCCGAGGGCAGGACCACGTGCCGGGTGATCTGCCACTTCGACGCGCCGAGGATCGCGGCATTGGCGAGGAAGTTGCGGTCGACCTCGCGGGTGCCCTGGAAGGCGTTGAAGAACACGCCGAAGAACACCAGGACCACCACCAGAATGACCTTCGACTCGAGGCCGAGGCCGAACATCAGCACGAACACCGAGCCGAGGACGATGCGCGGGATCGAGTTGAGCACCTTGATGAACGGGCCGAACACGTCGGCGAGGAAGCGCACCCGTCCGAGCGCGACGCCGCACACGATGCCGAGCGCGGTGCCGATCAGAAAGCCATAGAGCGCCTCTTCGAGGGTGACCTTGACCTGGTCGCCGAGCGAGCCGATCGACGTGCCGTCACGGATCCACGTGTGCAGCCGGCTGACCACCCCGCTGGGCTTGCCGAACAGCGTCGGGTCGAGGTGCTTCGTGCTGGCGAGCAACTGCCAGCCGCCGATGACCACGACGAGCACCAGCGCCTGGGCGAGGTGCACCAGCAGCCGGCGCCGGATCTTGCGCCACCGGTAGGCGCGACGGACCACGGCATCGTCGTCGGTGGGACGAGTAACAGGGGCGGAGTCCGTCAACGCGTCAGTCGTCATCACGCCGCCTCCTGCTTCGGGGCGGTCTGGGCGTAGGCGGCGTCGACTTCGGAGCGCAGCGCTTCCCAGATGTTGCGGTACAAGTCGACGAAGTGCGCGTCGAACCGGATCTCCTGCACGACGCGTGGGCGAGGCAGGTCGATGGGGAAGGTCGCCTTGACCGTGGCTGCCGGCCCGGCCGTCATGACGACGACCTTGTCGGCCAAGGCGATCGCTTCTTCGAGGTCGTGCGTCACGAAGATGACGGCGGGCTTGGTGAGATCCCACAGGCCGAGCAGCTCGTTCGACATGATCGCGCGGGTCTGCACGTCCAGCGCGCTGAACGGCTCGTCCATCAACAGGATGCGCGGTGAGTTGATCAGGCTCTGCGCCAAAGCGACCCGCTTGCGCATGCCGCCGGAGAGCTGGTGCGGGTAGCGGTCTTCGAAGCCGGTCAGTCCGACGCGCTGCAGCCAGCCGTGCGCGTCGGCCCGCGCCTGGGCCATCGGGGCGTGCCGGAACTTCGGCCCGGCCAGGACGTTGTCGATGACCGTCTTCCACGGAAAAATCGCGTCGGTCTGGAACATGAACGCGATGTCGCGACCGATGCCGCGCACCGGCTGGCCGTCGATGAAGACCCCGCCGGTCGTGGGGCGCTCCAGTCCGGAGACCAGGGTGAGCGTGGTCGACTTGCCGCAGCCGGTGGGGCCGACGACCGCGCAGAACTCGCCCTGATCGACGGTGAGGCTCAGGTTCCGCAGCGCCTGGTAGCGCCCGCCGCGCGGCGTGGTGAACGACTTGCTGATGTCACGCAGTTCGATCGCGGGATGATTGCTCATTGGTGTCCCGTCCGTATCCAGGCTGTTTCTTGGGGGTGCCGGGATTCCTACGGGACGGGCGGGCGGGCCGGAACCGTTTAGGCCGTTGTCCGCCTCATCTGCTCATAGATTCTGTTCTTCTCATTTAGCCAACGCTGCCGATCGGGGGCCTGAGCGCGCACACTGTTGCCGTCATGCGCAGACACAGCAGCCTTTCCGTCCGGATCCTGGGCGCACAGATCGCCGTGCTGGTGGTGACGAGCGCGATCGGCCTGGCGCTGTGGGCCCTGCAACTGCGGCACGTGCTCGATCAGCAGTACGAGCAGCGCGCGCTGGCCATCGCGCAGACGGTCGCGTCCTCGCCGGACGTGCAGTCGACGTTGGCCAAGGGCGATCCGCAACACCGGATCGACGGCATCGCCGAGCAGATGCGCGCCGCCAGCGGGGCCACCTACATCGTGGTCGTCGACCGCAACGGCATGCGCTACTCGCACCCGAATCCGACGCTGATCGGCCAGCGGGTCGAGGTGCCACTGATCGTGCTCGACGGCAACGGTCACGTCGGCATCGACCACGGCTCGCTCGGCCGGTCGGCGAACGGCAAGGCGCCGATCTTCGGAGTCGACCACACCGTGATCGGCATGGTGTCGGTGGGCGTGCGCGACCGCGAGGTGAGCAGCGCGATGTGGTCGATGCTGCCGGGCATGGTCGGGTACCTGGCCATCGCGGTGGCGATCGGGGTGATCGCCGCCGACCTGGTGGCCCGGCGGCTCAAGCGTCAGACGTTCGGCCTGGAACTGCACGATCTCGCGGCGCTCGTGCAGGAACGGGAGGCCACGCTGCACGGCATCCGCGAAGGCGTGGTCGCACTCGACCGATCGGGCCGGGTGACGCTGATGAACGACCAGGCGCAGCAGCTGCTCGGCATCGCGTTCCCGCTGGAGGGCATGAGCGTCGACAAGCTGGTCCTCGACGACACCCTGCGCGACCTGCTCAGCCCGCGCGGCAAGGACGAGACGCTGACCGACCAGATCGTGCTGGTCGGCGGGCGGTTGCTGGTGGTCAGCCGGCGCAAGGTCGTCCATGCCGGAATGGACCTGGGCTCGGTCATCACCTTGCGCGACCGCACCGAACTGGAAGCGGCGCTGCGCGAGCTGGACGACGTGCGCAGCCTGACCGAGGCCCTGCGCGCGCAGCAGCACGAGTTCTCCAACCGCATGCACGTGCTGGCCGGGCTCCTCGAGCTGGGCCGCGGCACGGAGGCGATGAGCTACGCCCACCAGATCAACGGCGCGAACGCCGAAGTCGCCGCCGACCTGCAGCGCAACCTGGACGATCCGCACCTGGTGGCGCTGCTGCTCGCCAAGTACACCGTGGCCGCCGAGCGCGGGGCCACGCTCGTCGTCGACTGCCCGAGTCCGGTGCACATCGCCGACGAGCAGTCCGAGGCACTGGTGACCATCGTCGGCAACCTGGTCGACAACGCGGTCGACGCGGTGGCCGGGGCGGTAGCGACCGGCGGTCCGGCCCAGGTCACGGTCTCGCTGACCACGAACGACGACCGGCTCGTGATCGAGGTGGCCGACACCGGACCGGGCATCCCGGCCGAGGTGCGCGAATCCGTGTTCGCCAGGGGCTGGTCGACGAAGGCGACGCCCGGCGACCGGTCACGCGGCCTCGGCCTCGCGCTCGTCCGCCAGCTGGCCGATCGCCTCGGCGGCACCGTGTCGGTCGACGAGGGGCCGGGCGCGCGGTTCCGCGTCGCCGTACCACACGCCCGGCACGGAGTACCGGCGTGACGGCCCCCGCGATCAAGGTGCTGGTCGTCGACGACGACTACCGCGTGGCCGGCCTGCACGCCGATGTCGTGACGAGAGTGCCCGGGTTCGGGGTCGTCGGTCTGGCGCATACCGCCTCGGCGGCGGCCGACGCCGTGCGCGCCCACGCGCCGGACCTCGTGCTGCTCGACATCTACCTGCCCGACGAGAGCGGGCTGTCGCTGCTGCGACGGCTGCGCGACGGACCCGGGCCGCATCCGGACATCATCGCGATCACCGCGGCCCGGGACGTGCCGACCATCCGTTCGGCGATGCAGCTCGGCGTCGTGCACTATCTCGTCAAGCCGTTCCCGTTCCGCAGCCTGGCTGAGCGTCTCGCGGCCTATCGGTCGCTGTGGTCACAGACGCGCAGCGGCGGCGAGCTGGGCCAGGCGGAGGTCGACCGGCTGTTCGGCCTGACCCGGGGTGGCGGGTCGTCAGCGACCCTGCTCAAGGGGCACTCCGAGCAGACGATGGGCCTGGTGCGAGCGCTGTTCGAGGGTCCGGGCTCCGACTGGTCTGCATCGGAGGTCGCCGAACGGCTCGGCATCAGCCGCGCGACCGCCCACCGCTACCTGGTGCAGCTGGCCAAGCAGGGCACGATCGTGCTGTACCTGCGCTACGGGTCGGCCGGCCGGCCCGAGCATAGGTATCGCAATGCGGGGTGAGCTGATCGCACCCGGCCCTCGACCGCCAAGCCCGCGACCTGATGGTCGGTCCTCACTCATTGGATCGACCGACCGCCGGGACGAGCAACGTGAAGGTGGGTGGGTCTGGGCGGCTGAGTACGAGCCGGCCGCCCTCTGACTCGGCAAGGCTGCGGGCGAGTGAGAGGCCGATGCCGTGGCCCGTGGCGTCGGGTGAGCGTCGCGCGAACAGGGTGCACGGGTCGGCAGTGATCACAGGGCTGGCGTTCGCGACGTCGATGGCGACGATGTCGGAGGTGTCCCGAACGGTGACCGTGACGGGTCCCTGGCCATGGCGCTGGGCGTTGTCGAGTAGTACGTCGAGGATCTGCCCGGCGGCGGGGGCTGAGATGCGGACCGGGCGCAGCAGACCGGGCACCTCGATTTGCAGCGGCCGTCCGGTGGCGGCGAGCGGTCCGTTCCAGCGTTGGCGGATCTGGTCGAGCAGCGGGTTCACGTCGATCGGGCCGGAGGGCGTGGTCTCCCGGGCGAGTGCGAGCAGGTCGTCGACCGTCGCCTCGATCTGGTCGGCCGACGTCAGCGCACGGCGGATGGCCGCCCGGTGATCGGTGTCGGGGTCGTCCAGCGCGGCCTCGAGCTCAAGTCGCAATCCGGCCAGCGGGGTGCGGAGCTGGTGGGACGCGTCGGAGGAGAACGCGCGCTCGCGCTCGACCAGGGAACCGATCCGGCCGGCGGCGCGGTTGAGCGCGGCGTTGGCGGCGTCGATCTCGGGGATGCGGGCGGCGGTCGTCCGCACGGTGAAGTCGCCGTCGCCGAGACGTTGCGTCGCCTGCGCGAGTTGCTCGATCGGGCGGGCAAACCGGCGGGCGAGCGCTCGGGCGAGCAGCCACGTGGCGACGATCGCGACGGCTCCCAGGCCCAGCATCTCGGCCCACGCCCGGGCGATGCGTCCGTTCACGTCGGCCCGGTTCGTCGTGGCCAGCACCGCACCGGTCACCGTGTCGCCGTCGGTGACCGGCACCGCCGCCGCGAGTCGTCCTCCGACGGCGCCCGACGTCTCGTGGCCACGAAGTGCCCGTTGCACCAGGGCGCCGGCTCGAGCGGGCCCGCTCCCCTCGATCTTTCGGCCGGACGTGTCATAAACGGCCAGGCCCGAGCCAGGCTCCGGCTTGATCGTGAGCGCGTGCTGGCGGGACAGGTCTCCGGAAACCGCGACTGCGGCGGAATCGGCCAGCTTGACGAGCTCATTGCGTTCGTCGCTGACGAAGTAGCGGGCGACAACCACACCCAGCGGTACCGCGAATACCAGGACAGCCACCACTGAGGCCGCTAGGACCAAGCCCACGATCCGCCGTCGCACATCGACCAGTGTGGCAGCGGACGGCCGTTTCTTACCGTCCGTTTGCCGTTGCCGAACCGGCCGTTGTCCGGCCGGTCCCTAGCGTCGAAGGCAGTGGACCTTCCCGTTACGACAGGAGACCTCGATGCGGCTCGCCCACCCGGCCTTGATCTTCGCGGCGGCCGCCGTGCTTGGCGCCTGCAGCTCGGGCTCGTCGAAGGGGTCGACTGGATCGTCGCCGAGCGGGCCCAACCCCAACGCGACCGAGTCGAACGTGCCGGGCGACATCCCCGACAACCAGGCGTTCGTTCCTTACGTCGGCCCGACGGCGTCGTTCACCGTATCGGTGCCCGAGGGCTGGGCCCGGACAGTGTCGGGCCCGGCCACGCTGTTCACGGACAAGTACAACAGCGTCACCATCCAGTCCAGGCCGGTGGCCACGGCACCGACAGTAGTGACGGCTCAGGCCGGCGAGGTGCCGTCGATCCGCGCCAGCTCGAAGAACTTCCGAGCGGGCAACGTGTCGACGATCAGCCGCAAGGCCGGACGGGCGGTGCTGATCACCTACCAGGCCGACTCGCCGCCGAACTCCATCACCGGCAAGGTCGCCCGTGAGGCGGTCGAGCGGTACGAGTTCTGGAAGGCCGGCCACGAAGTCGTCCTCACGCTTGCCGCCCCGGTCGGCTCGGACAACGTCGATCCCTGGCGCACGATCACCGACTCGTTCAGCTGGTCGAAGTGACTGCCGTGCTGGATGCTCGGTCGCTGTATCGGTTCTTCCGAGCCGGCGACGAGGAAACCCTTGCCCTGCAGGGCGTTTCCCTGTCCCTGGCGGTCGGCGAGCTCGTCGCGGTCACCGGACCGTCCGGGTCGGGGAAGTCGACGCTGCTGGCCTGCCTGGCCGGCACGGATGAACCCGACGGCGGCACCGTTCGTATCAGCGGACAGCGGCTGAGCCACCAGCCCGAGGTGATCCGGGCCCGGATGCGCGCCGAATACATAGGTTTGCTGTTCCAGTCCGGCAACCTGTTCGCTCACCTGACCGTGCTGCAGAACGTCCGCCTGGTGCAGTCGCTCGCGCGGCGCCGCCGGCCAGCGCTGGACGTCCTGGACTCGCTCGGCATCGGGCACCGCGCGTACGCGACCCCGGGCCAGCTCTCCGGCGGTGAGCTGGCCCGGGCCGGGTTGGCCGTCGCGCTGGCGAACGAGCCCGCGGTGTTGCTCGCCGACGAGCCGACCGGTGAGCTCGACTCGGGCACCGAGCGCCACGTCCTCGACCTGCTCGCCGCCCGAACCCGCGACGGCGTTGCCGTGCTGATCGCCAGCCACAGCCCGGCGGTGGTCCGCCGCGCCGACCGCGTCGTCGCTCTCGTCGACGGGCGGATCGCCGCGTGAGCGCCCCGTTGGTGACCTGCGCCGGGGTCGCGCGGACGTTCGGCGCGGGACCGACCGCCGTCGTCGCGGTGCACGACGTCACGTGCGTAGTCTCGCCACAGACCCGGGCTGCGCTGGTCGGCTCGTCCGGGTCGGGCAAGTCGACGCTGCTGCACCTGCTCGCCGGGCTGGACACCCCGACGGCGGGCACTCTCTCCTGGCCCGGCCTGGGCGGCAGCGATCACCCCCGCATCCACCCAGGTCGGGTCGGGCTCGTGTTCCAGGGACCGAGCCTGATTCCCTCGCTGACCGTCGCCGACAACGTGGCGCTGCCGCTGCTGCTCGGCGACGCCCCCGAAGCAGGCATCTACAGCCGGGCTGTAGAGGCGCTGGCGATGCTCGGGATCGCCGGCCTGCGGGGCCGCCTGCCGGAGGAGCTCTCCGGCGGGCAGACGCAGCGCGTGGCCGTCGCCCGGGTCCTCGCCGCGGCGCCGGCCCTCGTCCTCGCCGACGAGCCGACCGGGCAACTCGACCACGAGACCGCCGCGACCGTGATGGACGCCCTGCTGACCGCCTGCGACGAAGGGAACGCCGCCCTGGTCGTCGCGACGCACGATCCGTTGATCGCCGGGCGCCTGCCCGAGCAATGGCACATGAGCGACGGCGCCCTGACCGCGCCTACGGCGGTGCTGCAGTGATCCGGGTGTGGTTGCTCGGCGCATTGCGGCGACGTCCGGCGCGTCTGGTCGGTACCGCCGTGGGTATCGCCATCGCCGTCGCGCTGCTGGCTTCGCTGGGCTCCTTCCTCGCCCACGCCAAGGCCACCATGACCGCACGCGCGGTGCGTGGGGTGACGGTCGACTGGCAGGTGCAGGTGCAAACGCCCGCCGACGCCGGCCGTGTGCTGTCGGATGTCCGGGCGATGCCGGAGGTACGGACCGTCTCCACCGTCGACTTCGGTGCGACGCCAGGGCTCTCGGCGACTACGGGCGGCAGCACCCAGACCACCGGCGCCGGCGTGGTGCTAGGCCTTCCGGCTGACTACCGCACCACGTTCCCGGGCGAGCTGCGCACGCTGATCGGCGCCGACTCGGGCGTGCTGCTCGCCCAGCAGACCGCAGCGAACCTGCACGCCGCCCCGGGCGACACCGTGCAGATCGCCCGGACCGGCGCTTCGGCCGTGCGCGTCAAGGTGGCCGGCATCGTCGATCTGCCACAGGCCGACTCGCTGTTCCAGCGGGTCGGCGCGCCGGTCGGCTCGCAGCCGAGCGCGCCTCCGGACAACGTCGTGCTGCTACCGAACTCCTTGTGGCAGCAGGGTTTTGCCGGTGGTGCGAGGCAGATCCACGTCGGGCTGGACCATCGGCTGCCGTCCGATCCGGCTTCGGCCTATACCCGGGTCGTCGCCGCCGCGCACAACCTCGAGGCCCGAGCTTCCGGGGCGGCCCAGGTCGGTAACAACCTGGCCGCCGCACTGGACGCGGCCCGCCAGGACGCCGCATACGCCCAGGTACTGTTCGTGTTCCTCGGCCTGCCCGGTGCGTTGCTGGCTGGCCTGCTCACCGCGACGCTCGCCGCGTCCGGGGCGGCACGGCGTCGAGCCGAGCAGGCGCTGCTGCGGGCGCGCGGGGCAACGGCCGCCCAGCTCGTCCGGCTGGCCGCCGTCGAAGCGACCCTCACCGGCGTCCTCGGCGCGGCGCTCGGCCTGGGGGCGGCGGCGATCGTCGGACAACTCTCGTTCGGCTCGGCCGCGTTCGGGACGTCGGCCTCATCCGCGGCGGTGTGGTCGGGCGCCTCGGCGGTGGTGGGACTGCTCATCGCAGCCGCGGCCGTGCTCATGCCCGCCCGCCGCGCACTGCGGCGCGAGACCGTGGCCGCCGGCCGGGCGACGCTCGGCACGCTCCCCTATCCGGCGTGGGCGCGCTACGGCCTCGACGCGGCCGCGCTCATCGGCGCGGACCTGGTGTTCACCTCTACGAGCCACAACGGATACCAGCTGGTGCTCGCCCCGGAAGGTGTGCCCACCATCTCCGTGTCCTACTGGGCCTTCGCCGGACCGGCACTGCTGTGGCTCGGCGGGGGCCTGCTCGCCTGGCGACTCGCCGACGGCGTGCTCGGGCGTGGCCGCCCGGTGGTGGCGCGGGCGCTGCGTCCGTTGGCCCGCCGCCTGTCCGGTGTCGTCGCAGGTGGGATGTCCCGGCAGCGCCGGCCACTCGTGCGCGCCACGGTGCTGCTCGCCTTGGCTGTGTGCTTCGCCGTGTCGACGGCGACGTTCAACGCGACGTACCGCCACCAGGCCGAGGCCGATGCGCAGCTGACCAACGGCGCGGACGTCACGGTCACCGAAGCCCCGGGCGGCCAGGTCGGCCCCGACGCGGCGCGCACCCTGTCGACGGTGGCCGGCGTGAGAGCCGTGGAACCCATCCAACATCGGTTCGCCTATGTGGGCACGGACCTGCAGGACCTCTACGGTGTCCGCCCGGAAACCATCCGGCACGTGACGGCACTGCAGGACGCGTACTTCCGAGGGGGCAGTGCCGCCGCACTCATGGGGCAGCTGAATGCCCACCCCGACTCGATCCTCGTGTCAGCCGAGACAGTCAAGGACTTCCAGCTGCACCCCGGCGACACACTCAACCTTCGCTTGGTCGACAACCGCACCCACCACCAGCGTGCGGTGCCGTTTCACTACGTCGGCATCGTCGCTGAGTTCCCCACCGCGCCGAAGGACAGCTTCTTCGTCGCGAACGCCGACTACATCGCGCGCATGTCGGGCAGCAGCGCCGTCGGGGCGTTCCTCGTCGACACGGGCGGCCGGCACACCGGCGGCGTCGCGCAACGAATCCAGTCGCTGCTCGGCCCGTCCGCGCAGGTCACCGACATCGGCACGGTGCGCCACTCGGTCGGGTCCAGCCTGACCTCGGTCGACCTCGCCGGCCTCACCCGGGTGGAACTGGGCTTTGCGCTCGTCCTGGCGGCGACCGCCGGTGGGCTGGTATTCGCCCTCGGCCTTGCGGAGCGGCGGCGCAGCTTCGCGATCCTCGCCGCGCTCGGTGCGAGACGGAGGCACCTGCGCGGCCTGATCGCGAGCGAGACGCTTGTGCTCGCTGTCTGCGGGTTGCTCGCGGGGGCGGCGCTCGGATGGGCACTGTCCGGCATGCTGGTCAAGGTCTTGACCGGCGTGTTCGACCCTCCCCCGTCGACAATCGCCGTGCCGTGGACGTACCTCGTCAGCGTCGTGATCATCGCGGTCGGAGCCCTCACCGCGGTGACCGCGCTGACGGTCCGGACGGTCGCCCGGCCCGCACCGAGCATCCTGCGCGAGCTATGACGCCGGTCGGGTCTGGAGCCGGTAGCCGTGCGCGCGCAACGTCACGATGTCAGGAGAACGCACGCCGGCTCGCTCGCCGGCCGCGGCGATCTTGCGCCGCAGCGCCGACATGTGCACGTCAAGCGTCTTGGTCGAGCCGAACCAGTTCTCGTCCCACACGTCCGACATCAACGCCTCCCGGCTCACCGCGGTGTCCGGCTCGGAGATCAGCCGCGCCAGCAGGTCGAATTCCTTGGCGCGCAACGGAATCTCGTGCGAGGCGAGCCAGGCCCGCCGGGCTCCGGTGTCGACGGACAGCTCGCCGGCCCGCCACACCCGGGCCGCCGTTCCAGAGTCCGCGTTGCGCCGCAGGTGGGCCCGTACGCGTGCCAGCAGCTCGTTCAGCCGGACCGGCTTGGTCAGGTAGTCGTCGGCGCCGGCTTCCAAGCCGACGACGACGTCGATCTCCTCGTCGCGGGCCGTCACGATGACGAGCACGGATGCGGGCAGCGCGGTCCGTAGGCGTCGGCACAGGTCCACGCCGTCGACATCCGGCAGACCGAGGTCGAGCAGCACCAGGTCGAACTCGCCGCCAGCCGCAGCCATGGCGTCGGCTCCGGTCGTCACCCAGATGACATCGTACCGATGAGCGACCAGCCGCTCGTGCAGCGACCGGCCGATCACCGCATCGTCTTCGACCAGCAACAGGCGTGCCATGCTTGCCGATCCTAGGGGCAGCCGTCCGTACGGGTGGTCGTCCAGAAGATTTGCGTGTGTTCAGCGTGGCTGTAGAAGTTGACGTGGCCTGTGGTACTCCGTCAGACCGTCAGATCGCCGGAGAGATCATCAGACCTGGCGATAGTACCGACTGGGTGGTTCCCCGCACCGACCTCAGACTTGGTGGTGACTCCACCTCTCAGTCCCGTGCCACTTGTCGACCGCATGGAGTGACGAGGATGGCGACATCGGCCTGCTGGCCTTGAGCGGCGTGAATCCGTCCGGTGCTCAACCGAGTAGCCGCAGGTTCACGGCGTTGGCCATGGCCTGCATGCCGGCCGCGTTCGGATGGAGGTGATCGCCGGCGTCGAAGTCCGGTTCCAGGGCGACCGGATTGGCCGGGTCGCGCATGACCTGGTCGAAGTCGATGACCCCGTCGAACGCCCGGCTGGTGCGGATCCAGTGGTTGGCGGCCTGCCGGATCGCCTCGGCCGAGTCGCTGTAGTAGCCGTTGCCGAAGTCCGGAAGCATCGTCGCGCCGATGATCCGCACGCCGGCCGCGTGGGCCTGGTCGATGAGGTTGCGGTAGCCCTCGATGAGGCCCTGCGCCGTGAGCGGTGCCCCGTTCGGGCCGGCGTTGTTGCCGATGTCGTTGATACCTTCGAGCAGGATCACGTCGCGGACGCCGGGCTGGCGCAGCGCGTCGTGGCCGAATCGCTTGATGGCGCTGATGCCCTGCCAGATGTTGGGCACGTCGGTCAGCACTCGGTTGCCGCCGATCCCGGCGTTGACCACCCCGAGCGGATGGGGCCCGCCCAGCCGGCGGGCCAGGTCGTCGGGCCAGGTGGCGTACGCACCGATCGGCGTGTTGTAGCCGTCGGTGATGGAGTCGCCGAACGTGACGACGGTGCCGCGAGCCTGGGTGGCCGTCAGCTCGACGCCGGACAGGTAGTACCAGGACGTCGTCGCCGTGGGGTAGTTGTCGGCGCCGTCGTCACGCGTGTGGTTTCCCGGCCCGGAGATGTAGGTGGTGTCGAACGCGTCCGAGTGCCAGGTCGCCGAGGTGGTCGCTTGCGGAAGGTCGATGCTGACCAGCAGGTTCTCCTCGGCACCGACTGTCATGTGTACAGGATCGCTGAGTACCTCGGCGCCGGTCGGGATGGTCAACGCCGTCGCGTGCGAGAACGTCACCGCGTGGTGGGTGCCGGGCACGGCAGTTGCCTGGCTGGCCTGCTCGGCGACGTCGACGGCGCCAACCGCGAGCGGGGTGGTGCTGCGCAGGTTGGACACCTTGATCCGCGGCAACGTGCCCGCGATGCTGCTGTGCACGACCATGCGAATCGTCTGGTCGTCGAAGGTGGGGCCACCGATGGTCATGCTCGGCCCCCAGCTGGCCACGCGGTGCACGGGTTCGCGCTCAGCGCCGGCCGACGTGCTACCGGCGGCGATCACTGTCGTGATGACGAGCAGCGACACAAGTACGTTCTTCCTTACGAGCACGGGCTTCTCCCATCGACGTTTCAGCCGCGGATCGTCAGACTCTCGCCGGGGCGCAGCGCGACCGTGTGCGTCTGCGAACCGATCTTGACGGTGGTCCGGCGGCCACCGACACTGCGGATCTGTGCCGACGTGACGCGTCCACGCCGCCACGTGATGTCGACGACGAACCCACCCCGAGCGCCGATGCCGGTGACCTCCCCTGCGTCCGACCACGCCGCAGGCAGTGCCGGTAGCAGCTCGATCAGGCCCGGCTTGGAATAGAGCAGCATCTCGACCATCGCGGATGGCGTCCCGAAGTTGGCGTCGATCTGGAAGATGCTGCTGTACTGGTCGAAGCTGTAGATGTCGAAGAGGTTCGCCGACGTGCCGTTGCTGTTCTGGATGGACGGCTTGAGGTTCGTCACGATCAGGTCGTAGGCCGTCTCCGCATCCTTCAACCGGGCCCAGCAGATCGCCCGCCAGGCACAGGCCCAGCCGTAGCTCGACATTCCGCGCGCGGTGAGAAGCGCCGTCGCGCCGTCCAGCAGCCACTTCGGGCTGTCCTCCACCGTGATCCGGTCGCCGGGATACAGCCCGAACAGCGGCGACAGATGGCGGTGTGTCGTCTCGCCGAGGTTGTCCGGCGTCATCCACTCCTCGAGCCAGCCGGTCGTCGGGCTGACCTTCGGCAGGTACAGCCTGTCGCGCAGCCCGGCGATGGTGCGTCCGTAGCTGCGATCCCGGCCCAGCAGCTCGGTGGCCTGCACGTAGTGCCCGAACAGGTCCCAGACCGCCTCTTGCGCGTAGGTGATGCCCTTCGCGTTCGTCGGCCCCTGCTCGGGCGACCAGTCGCTGTCGTCGATGAGCACCTCGCGCCCGTCGACGGTCGTGGTCAGCAGCCGGGCTTCCCAGAACTCGCAGGCCCCTTTGATGAGCGGGTAGATGCGCTCGAGGTAGCGCTCGTCCTGGCCGTACTCGTAGTGCTGCCACAGCGAATTGGCGATCCAGGCGTTGCCGGCCGGATGCCACCACCAGCCGTTGCCGCCGTATACGTTCGTCGAGATGGCCAGCGTCCAGCCGGCGAGCTTGCCCGAGGAGTTGCGGAAGCCGTTGCGCGGATCCATGAACCAGCGGTCGGTCAACGTCTTCCAGGACGGCAGCTGAGCCAGGCAGTAGTCGGCGAACGCGTCGAAGCACTGCGCGAGGCCGGCCCGATCGGAGAGCCAGTAGTTCATCTGGACGTTGATGTCGGTGTGATAGTCGCCCATCCACGCCGGATCGTTGCCGTCCAGCCACGGACCCTGCAGGCCCATCGGCAGGTGGCCGCGTGATCCGCAGATCATCAGGTATCGGCCGTACTGCAGGTACGTCGCCTCGAGCTCGGGGTCCGGGGTGCCGGTCGTCGCGCGAGCGTTGAGCCGGGCCCACGTGTCGAGCTTGCGTTGTGTGGTGCTCGACGGGCCGAACGAGACGCTGAACTGGTCGAACAGCCCGCGGTAGTCGGCGACGTGGGTGTGCAGGAGCCGGACGCCGGAGGTGCCGACCGCGCCGGCGGCCTTGCGGCGGGCGAGGGCGAGGGTGTCCAGGCCCGGATCCAGATATCCGGTTGTGACGTCGGGGCGGTAGTTCGTTCCGCCGCTGACGACGACGATCAGCTCCGCGCAGTCGGTGAACGAGAGGCTGGTGTTCGTCGCTTGGACGCGTCCGTGCGGCGCGGCAGCCGTGAGGACGGCGGCGTAGTTGAGCCCGTTGTCGAACGCACCCTTGAACGAGACAGCGGGACGGCCGGAGTCGGCGGCGGCGGACTCGCCGTGCCGGCCGGCGAGGGACACGGTGCCGCTGATGGTGCCGGGCCCTTCGCGGGTCAGCCGGACGATCACCACATCGTCGGGCTCGCTCGCGAAGACCTCCCGCCGGTAGGACGTGCCGTCCTTGCGGTAAGTGGTGGTGACCAAGCCGTTGGTCAGGTCCAGGGTGCGGCGGTAGTCGCTCACCGTCGCGATCGCGTGGTCGGGGACGTCGATGGCGACGTCGGCGAGCAGAGTGAAGCTGCCGAAGTCCGTCGCCGCGTAGGGGAATTGCCCGTCGCTGCCCAGGCTGTCGTTCAGGCCCCCCGTCCACATCGTGGAATCGGCGACCAGCAGCAGGTCGTGGGCGGGGTCGCCGCCGACCATCGCCCCGAGTCGACCGTTGCCGACCGGCAGCGCCGTCTGGATCATCACGTTCGGGTCGGCCGGCTGCGGATACCAGAGCGCGAGGGCCGACTCGACCAGCGGCGAGACAGCCGGACGGGTGGGCGCCGGGCTCTCGGCGAAGGCGGGCAGGGAGCCGAGCGCGAGAGCGCCGACAACACCGCTGGTGCCGGCGAGAAAGCCCCGTCGGCTGAGCCGGCCGGTACCTGCCGTTCCGTGCTGCATCTGCTCCACCTCTGCGGGTCGCGGTTGCTCGGACGTCGGCGTGCCACCGCAGCCAACCCGGCCTTTGATCCGATGTCTTTGCCGAGACGCGGCACATCCGTGCAGATTGACCGCGAATCGTCGACAGTCGGGCCGGCAACACGTCATATCTTTCCTACGCTAAGTATTTCGTCGTCGTCAAGACCTCCCTTCACCGCGTCCACCGAACGCCCCGCCGCCGCCGGCCTGGTGGCCGGCCTTCGAGTTGGCCGGTGCCGGCGCTCAGCTCGCGGCCTGCTCGCCTCGACCGACTGCGTTCGGAGTATTGACGCGCAAATTGGTCTATGCCACCGTGGCCCCCGACCGGTCATCCGAAGCATCACCCGAACAGATGTCCCGCACGCGGGCCGTCCGGGTGAGCCCACTGCGCGAGGAGAACGGCAATGGCTGCCAGCAACAGATCC
>DASXYE010000115.1:0-34616 GCA_036502695.1 Jatrophihabitantaceae bacterium | reverse complement strand
CTGCCCGTCGAGGTCGGCGCGCTGGCCGCCGTCGCGTTCATGGTGGCCGTCGGGTTCGGGGTGGTCGCCCCGGCGATCCCGCTGTTCGCCCGGCACTTCGGGGTGAGCAAGACCGAGGCCAGCGCGGTGATCAGCGCGTTCGCGGCGACCCGGCTCGTGGCGGCGCCGTTCGCCGGGCGTCTGGTCAACGCGTTCGGCGAGCGGGTCCTGCTGGCCACGGGGATCGGCATCGTGGCGGTGTCCAGCCTGCTGGCCGGCCTGGCCGGTGACTACTGGCAGTTGCTCGTGCTGCGCGGCATCGGCGGGGTCGGCTCGATCATGTTCAGCATCAGCGCGTCCAGCCTGCTGATCCGGGTGACGCCGCCGGACCAACGCGGTCGCGCTCAGGGCGTGTTCGCCGGCGGGTTCCTGCTCGGCTCGATCGCCGGGCCGGCGCTCGGTGTCGTGGCGGCCTGGTCGTTGCGCGCGCCGTTCTTCCTGTACGCGGGCACGCTGACCGTCGCCGGGGCGATCGCGCTCAAGGCGCTGCGGCACAGCGAGCTGGCCGCCCGGCCGGTGCCCGGTGGCGTCACGCTGCGGCTGGGCGCCGCGCTGCGCAATCGCGCGTACGTGGCGACGCTGCTGACCAACCTGGCCGAGGACTGGGCCATCGTGGGCGCCCGCTCGGCCATGGTGCCGCTGTTCGTGCACGACGAGCTGGGTCTGAGCTCGATCTGGACGTACGTCGCGTTCTTCGCGCTGAGCGCCGTCAGCGGGGCGCTGCTCCTGCCGTTCGGCAAGCGCGCCGATACGTCCGGACGGCGGCCCGTGCTGCTCGGCGGGCTGCTGCTGGGCGCGCTGACCCTGGCGGTGATCCCGCTGGTGGACAACATCGTCGGGCTGGTGGCCGTCATGGCGGTGATGGGCGTGGCCGGGGCGGCGTTGTCGGTGGCGTCCGGCGCGATGCTGGGCGATGTCGTCGGCGGCCGGGGCGGCACCGTCGTGGCGACCTACCAGATGGCCGGCGATGCGGGCACGGTCGCCGGTCCGCTCGTCGCCGGCTGGCTGGCCGACGCGCACGGCTACGGCGCGGCGTTCGCCCTGACGGCCGCGATCGTGGTGGTGCCGGTGGCCGCCGTGGTGGCCGCGCCGGAGACGGGGCCGTCGGCCAAGGCGGCAGAATCGCAGGATGCGTCCCGAACTGGTACTGGGTGACATCACCGAGCAGCGCGTCGACGCGATCGTCAACGCGGCGAACTCGTCGCTGATGGGCGGCGGCGGAGTCGACGGCGCGATCCACCGGCGCGGCGGCCCGGCCATCCTCGACGAGTGCCGCACGCTGCGCCGCGACGCCTACCCGGACGGGCTGCCGACCGGGCAGGCTGTGGCCACCGCCGCCGGCAACCTGTCGGCGCGCTGGGTGATCCACACGGTCGGCCCCGTGTACGCCAAACGCGACGACCGCAGCGAGCTCTTGCGCTCGTGCTACTCGGAGTCGCTGCGCGTGGCCGCCGAGCTCGGTGCCCAGTCGGTGGCGTTTCCCCTTGTTTCATCGGGCATCTACGGCTGGCCGATCGACGACGCGCTGCGGCAGGCGATCGGCGTGCTGCGCGCGGCGTCCCTCGACGTCCGCCTGGTGCTGTTCCAGGAGTCGACGCTGCGGACCGCGCAGCAGACGATGCAAGGATGGCCCGATGCCTAGCTTCGAGTTCGAGGGCAAGCGCCCGACGGTCGCCGACGACGCGTTCATCGCCCCGACGGCCACCCTGATCGGCGACGTGACGATCGAGGCCGGCGCGTCGGTCTGGTACGGCGCCGTGCTGCGCGGCGACTGCGGGCCGATCATCGTCCGCGAGCGGGCCAACATCCAGGACGGCGCGATCGTGCACTGCCCGCCCGAGGTGACCACCGAGATCGGTCCGGGCGTCACGGTGGCCCACCAGTGCGTGGTGCACGGCGCGGTGCTCGAGGAGGAATGCCTCGTCGGCAACGCGGCGATCGTGCTGGACGGAGCCCGCATCGGGGCCCGGTCGATGATCGCGGCGCACGCGCTGGTCACCCCCGGCACGCAGATCCCGAGCGGCGTGCTGGCCCTCGGCGCTCCGGCGAAGGTCAAGGGTCCACTTGAGGGGTTGCCGCTCGCGTGGGTGGCGGCGAACCCCGCGTACTACGCCGAGCTGGCCCAACGGCACCGCGCCGGCATCACGCAAATCTGACCGGCCCGGCACTCACCGTAGGATCGCTGGATGGTTCAGCGCGCCACCACTCGTACCGTTGCCGCCACGGGCGGCGGAAGCATCGCCACCACCGTCTTGCCGGGCGGGCTGCGGGTCGTCACCGAGACGATGCCCGGGGTGCGCAGCGCGACCATGGGCGTGTGGGTCCCGGTGGGCAGTCGGGACGAGACGCCGGCCGTCGCCGGGGCCAGCCACTTCCGCGAGCACCTGCTGTTCAAGGGCACCGCCGCCCGGTCGGCACTCGACATCGCCAAGGAGATGGACGCCGTCGGCGGTGAGTTCAACGCGTTCACCGAGAAGGAGCACACCTGCTTCTACGCGACCGTGCTCGATCGTGACCTGCCTCTGGCCATCGACATCGTCAGCGACGTCGTGCTCAACGCCACGGTCACCGCGCAGAACGTCGACGTCGAGCGCAGCGTCGTCCTCGAAGAGATCGCGATGCGCGACGACGACCCGGGCGACCTCGTGCACGACGAGTTCGCCGGTGCGCTGTTCGGCGACGCCCCGCTAGGGCGGCCGATCCTGGGCACCGTCGACTCGATCGCCGGCCTGAGCCGTCGCCAGGTCGCCGGCTACTACCACCGTCGCTACCACCCGAACGGCATGGTGGTGGCGATTGCCGGGAACGTGAACCACGCCGCGGCCGTCCGGCACGTGCGCAAGGCGTTCGCCGAGCACCTCGACCGCGCCGCCGACCCCGTCGTGCCCCGGATCGGGCAGGCGCGTCGCCAGCCGCCGGCCGTGCCGACCCGGATCGTCACCGATGACACCGAGCAGGCCAACATCGTGGTGGGCATGCGGGCCATGTCCCGGCACGACGACCGGCGCTGGACGCTGGGCGTGCTGTCGGCCGCACTCGGCGGGGGCATGAGCTCGCGGCTGTTCCAGAGCATCCGCGAGGTGCGCGGGCTGGCGTACTCGGTCTACACGTTCGGCAGCAGCTACGCCGACACCGGCGTGTTCGGCGTCTACGCGGGATGCCAGCCCGGCAAGGCCGACGAGGTGCTCGGCCTGATCACGTCCGAGCTGGACCGGGTGGCCCGGCGCGGCATGACCACGGCCGAGGTCCAGCGTGGCAAGGGTCAGGTGCGCGGTGGCATGGTGCTGGGCCTGGAAGACTCCGCGTCGCGGATGACCCGGATCGGCAAGAGCGAGCTCGTGTACGGCGACGTGTTGCCGGTCGACGAGTTGCTGCACCGGGTCGAGGCGGTGACTCGTGACGACGTCGCCGAGCTGGCCGCGTACCTTCTGCAACAGCCGCGCTGCCTGACGGTGGTGGGTCCGTTCGACCAGCATGCATTCGATGGAGCCGTCTAGATGACCGAGACTGAGACCGAACCTGAACTGATTCGGGTCGGGGTGCTCGGCGCGCGCGGGCGCATGGGCCAGCAGGTGTGCGAGGCCGTCGTCGCCGCCGACGACATGGATCTGGTGGCCGCTGTCGACGCCGGCGACTGGCTGTTCAGCGTGTCCGACGGCGGTGCCCAGGTGCTCGTGGACTTCACCCATCCCGACGTGGTGATGGACAACGTCCGCTTCGCGATCGACCAGGGCATCCACGCCGTGGTGGGCACCACCGGCATCACCGACGAGCGGCTGGACACGATTCGCGAGTGGCTGGCCGATACGCCCGACCTCGGCGTGCTCGTCGCCCCGAACTTCGCGATCGGCGCGGTGCTGGCGATGAAGTTCGCCCAGCTGGCCGCCCCGTATTACGAGTCGGCCGAGATCATCGAGCTGCACCATCCGGCCAAGGCCGACGCGCCGAGCGGCACCGCCGTGCGCACCGCCGAGCTGGTGGCGAAGGCCCGCGCGGACGCCGGGATGGCCGCCCCGCCGGATGCCACCTCGCAGTCGCTGGACGGCGCGCGCGGTGCCGTCGTGCAGGGCGTGCACGTGCACGCGGTGCGCTCGGCCGGGCTGGTGGCCCACCAGGAGATCCTGTTCGGCACCACCGGCGAGACGCTGTCGATCCGGCACGACTCGCTCGACCGGGTGTCGTTCATGCCGGGCGTGCTGCTCGGCATCCGCGAGGTCGGCACCCGCCCGGGCCTGACCGTCGGGCTGGAACCCCTGCTGGGGTTGTAGATGTCCCGCCTGGTGGGCCGCGACGCCCCCCTGGGCGAGCTGCTCGACGCGCTACGCCAGGCGCAACACGGGCGCGGTGCCGCCGTCGTGGTGCAAGGCGAGGCCGGCATGGGCAAGACCCGGCTGGCCGAAGCGGTGGCCGACGCAGCCCGGGCGAACGGGCTGGAGGCGCTGTGGGGCTGGTGCAGTGCCGGTGACACGCCGCCGTATTGGATGTGGCGGCCGGTGCTGACCGAACTGGATCCGACCAGCGTGCTCCTCTCCGGGGCATCGGCCGAAGACCGCGATCGGGTGTTCGTCGACCTGCTGGCGGTTCTCGACCGCGCGACCGCGGTGCAACCGGCCCTGATCGTGCTGGATGACGTGCACTGGGCCGACGAGCCGTCGTTGCGCTTGCTGCAGCTGGTGGTCGAGGCGTGTCCGCGGCTCGCGCTGCTCGTCGTGATCACGGTGCGCGACGACCCGGTCGAGGGCTCGACACCCGGCCGCGTATATACAGCCAAGCTGCCGAGTGCGGTGGCTCGGGTATCGCTGGGTGGGCTGCCTATCGAGGCGATTCGCGAGGTCGCGGCCGACGTTCTGGGCGAGGCCGCACCGGCCGGGTTGGCCGACGAGTTGGCTCGGCGCACCGGCGGCAACCCGTTCTTCGTGCGCGAGGTCGTCCGGCTGGCTCGCGATCGGGGACCGGGTGCGATCACGGTGCCGCCGGGCGTTCGCGAGCTGCTGGAACGGCGGCTGGCCCGCCTCGACCAGCCGGCCCACGACCTGCTGGGCGTGCTCGCGGTCGCCGGCGAGGACGGTACGGTGCCGTTCCTGGCCGCGATCACGAGCCGGCCGGACGGCGAGGTGCTCGACCTGGTCGACGAGGCCGTGCGGCTACGGCTGGTGGAGCAGCCCGGCCCGGGTGCCGTGCGGTTCGTGCACGCTCTGGTCGGCGAGGTGCGCTACGCCGAGTTGGCCGCGAGCCGGCGCGGCGCCCTGCACCGGGCAGTGGCCGAGCACCTCGAGACGACGACCCGCGATCCGGACGCGGTGGCTGCCCGGATCGCTCAGCACTGGCGCTCGGCGACCGGTTCGGACGCGGAGCAGCGCGCCCGGAGCTGGACGGTTCGGGCGGCCCGGGCGGCGATGCGCGCGCTGGGCTACGAGCAGGCGGCCGCCCTGTACCGGCAGGTGCACGACCCGGACCCGGCGTTGCTGCTGGAGTGCGGCGACGCCGAGCTGCGGGCCGGTGCACTGACCACGGCCCGCGAGACGTTCAGCCGGGCTGTGGATTCGGCACGTGCGGCGGGCGACGTCGAGCGGTTCGCCCGGGCGGTGCTGGGCCTGGGCTCGGGCGTGAGTGGCTTCGAGGTGCAGATATTCGACGCCGGACAGGTGCGGCTCCTGCATGAGGCGCTGGCCGCACTGGGCGAGGCCGACAGTGGCCTGCACGCTGCGGTGCTGGCTCGGTTGTCGGTCGCGTCAACCGGCCTGGCCGGGATCGACGAGCGCGTCGAGTGGGCGCAACAGGCCATGGAGATGGCCGGGCGGATCGGCGACGCGCACGTGCAGGTGGCGGTGCTGGCGGCCTACTGCGACGCGATCGCCGGCCCCGACTTCGTCGACGAGCGGCGACGCAGCGCGGATCGGATGCTCGCGCTCGGGGAGCAGGCCGACGACCTGGTCGCACAACTGCTCGCCCGGCGGTTCCGGCTCGTCGCCCTGCTCGAACGCGGCGACGTGGGCGCGGCAGATGCCGAGATCGCTGCTTTCACCGCCACTGCCGACCGGCTGCGCTCACCGCTGTACTCGTGGTACGTGCCGCTGTGGCGCGGCATGCGCGCACGGATGATCGGCGATGACGACGCCGCGGATCACTATCTGGCCGAGACGTACCGCACTGCCGAGTCGACCGGCAGCCTGAACGCCGCGCTGCTCGCCGACAGCCAGCGGATGACCAGCGCGTTGTTGCGGGGCGACCGCACGCTGCCCCCGATCGACCTGTCGTCGTATCCGCCGCTGGAATCGGCCGGCCAGTGGACGGTGACCATCTGGCTGGTGCGGGCGATGTCCGAACCGGACGACGCCGCCGTGGGCACGATCTTGCGGCAGCACGTCGGCCCACGACTGGGCGAGCTGCCTCGCGATGCCGAGTGGCTCAATACGGTGGTTTTCGCTGGTTGGTTGGCGCTGCGCGTCGAGAACCACGAGGTCGCTGCGACGGTGCTCAGGCTCATCGAACCGTACTGCGACGTATGGGCAATCGACGGTATTGGTGCAGCCTGCGCCGGGCTCACGGCGTACCACGCCGGACGGCTGGCGGTCTTGCTCGGCCGCTACGACGACGCCGAACGATGGCTCGCGGACGCCGTGCGCGCGCACGAGGGCGCCGGTGCGATCCCGCTCGTCGAGTTGGCGCGCGCGGCCCAGGACGAGCTGGCCACCGCCCGGGGCACGCCCCGACCGGCGCGGCCGGCCCCGGCGGACGAGGGAGTGCTGACCCGGCAGGGGCGGCTGTGGCGCCTCGACTGGCGCGGTGCGTCGGCGCTGGTGCCGGACTCCAAGGGGATGGCCGACCTGGCAACCTTGCTCGGCGCGCCGGGGCGCGAGGTGCACGTGCTGGACCTGGTCGGCGCGCCGCAGCAGGGCGACACCGGGCCGGTGCTGGACGCCGCGGCCCGGACGTCCTACCAGGCGCGGCTGCGCGAGCTGCAGGACGAGCTCGACGCCGCCGAGGCGGACGCCGACGCGGGGCGGTTGGCCCGCGCCCGCGAGGAGTGGGAGTGGCTGACCGCCGAGCTCAGCAGCGCGCTGGGCCTCGGCGGGCGCGACCGGCGCACCGGTGACCCCGTCGAGCGGGCGCGCAAGGCGGTCGGCATGCGGGTGGCGACTGCGATCCGGGCGATCGCCGAGGTGCACGAGCCGCTGGCCCGGCACCTGCGCCGGGCCGTGCGTACCGGTCGGTTCTGCTCGTACCAGCCCGAAGAGCCCACGGCGTGGCGGGTCGCGCGTGGCGGTGCCACGAAGGACGTGGCGCCTCCGGGGTGAGACATCCACCCAAGGAGGCAAGCCAATGACCACCCAGATCGATGCCCCGCCCGAGATGGCGGCGATGGAGAAGATGTTCCAGGCCGGGGTCGCCACGCTCGACGTCGCGACCGTGTACCTCGGCGACCAGCTCGGGTTGTACCGGTCGCTGGACGAATCCGGCCCGGCCACCTCGCAGCAGCTGGCTCAGCGCCTGCACCTCGACGAGCGGTACGTGCGCGAGTGGCTGACCGCGCAGGCGATCAGCGGCTGGGTCGGCGCCGACGGCGAGGATCCCTCGACCGCGATCTTCGGGCTGGCGCCCGGCACCCGGGAGGTGCTGATCGACCCGGTCAGCCCGGTCTACCTCGCCCCGATCGGATCGGCGCTGGCCGCGCTGGCCCGGGTGCTGCCACTGCTGCTCGACGCGTTCCGCACGGGCGCCGGCGTTCCGTACGCCGCGTACGGCGAGGACGCGGTGCTGTGCCAGGCGGCGCTCAACCGGCCGGCGTACGTCAACGAGCTGATCGACCAGTGGCTGCCGGCTCTGCCGCACGTCAACGAACGGTTGTGGGACACCAGCCGCCCGGCCCGGGTGGCCGACCTGTGCTGCGGCGGGGGCTGGGCGCTGATCGAGCTGGCCAAGGCGATGCCGCACCTGAGGTTGCACGGGTTCGACAGCGACGAGGCGTCCATCGCCCTGGCCCGGCGCAACGCCGAGGAACACGGGGTGGCCGAGCGGGTGACCTTCGCCGTGGCCGACCTCGGTGCGGACGGAGCCAAGATCGGGCAGCACTACGACCTGATCACGATCTTCGAGGCATTGCACGATCTGGCCCACCCGGTGGCTGCGCTGCGCAACGCCCGGCGGGCGCTAGCTCCGGGCGGAACCGTGCTGGTCGTCGAGGACAACGTGGCCGACACGTTCGACCCGCCGACCGACGACCTCGCGCAACGGTTCTTCGCCTCGGCGAGCGTGCTGTGGTGCCTGCCGCAGGGACGAACCGAACCAGACTCGGCGGCCACCGGCACGCTGATGCGCCTTCCGGTGCTGCGCTCGTACGCGCAGCAGGCCGGCTGGTCCGACGTCATCCGCATGCCGCTCGAGCACCCATTCTTCCGGTTCTACGAACTCAGCGCCTGAACGTCCCCCTGTTGCCGGCGCCGGAGCGGGCCTACGCTCTGAACGCCCGCGCAGGGGGTGCGGGCCTCGACATCGCGGAGGTGGCGATGTTCATTCAAGTCATCCAGGGCAAGGCGGCCGATCCGGCCGGCCTGGCCGACGCGTTCGCCCGGTGGCAGCGCGACTGCGAGTCCGGCGCGATCGGCTGGCTCGGCTCGACGTCGGGCATCACCGACGACGGCACGTTCGTCGCGGTGGCGCGCTTCGAGTCCGAGGACGCCGCCCGGCGCAACAGCACCCGCCCGGAGCAGGACGCCTGGTGGACCGAGACGCAGAAGGCCTTCGCCGGCGAGGTGACGTTCTTCGACTCGTCGGACGTCACGACCTGGCTGGACGGGGGCTCGGACAGCGCCGGGTTCGTGCAGGTCATCGAAGGGCGTATGAGCGACCCGGACGGGATGCGCTCGATGATGGAGCAGCACAGCGCCGACCTGCGGGCGATGCGTCCGGAGATCATCGGCGCGACCGTCGCGGTGCACGACGACGGTGAGTACGTGCAGACCATCTACTTCACGTCCGAGACCGAGGCGCGGGTCGGTGAGCAGCAGCCGCCACCGCCGGACGTTGCTGAGCAGATGGCCGCCGAGATGGCCGACGCGCGCTTCTTCGATCTGCATGAACCGCAGATGATGTCGCCCGCCTAGACGGGGATTGACGGATCGGCGGCTCGCGCACCGGGCCGCCGCTTCGTGCTGCCCTGGGTCGGTGTTCGACGACCTGGCGCGGGTGGCGATGACCGATCAACCGGCGGGGTAGCGCCCGTGTAGTGCGGGTGGATAGCACTTCAGCGGTTCGTGTGCTGGGATGACGGCAGTTGCCCACTGTCCGAGGAGACCGGATGAGCCGCCGAGCCGCACTGGTCTGCGTGCTGGCCGGCGTGCTGGTGGGTTCCGTGACCGCCGCGGCCGGGCCGACCGCGTCTCCGGTCCGCCCCGATTCGCGGTCCGCCGCGATCCCGGCGCCGGCCAGTGCCAAACACCGCCTCGACAACGCCCCGTTCCCGGTGCCGCCCAGCGCCGCGCAGTGCCGCAACGACTACCACCTGACGTGCTACACGCCCATGCAGATCCGGGCCGCGTACGGCGTGGATCCGCTGCTACGGCTGCACAACGACGGCGCGGGCCAGACGATCGCCATCGTCGACTCGTTCGGGTCGCCGACCATCGAGCACGACCTGCGGGTGTTCGACCAGACGTGGGGGCTGCCCGATCCGCCGTCGATCCGGACGATCACTCCCGGCGGCGCCCTGCCGCCGTTCGACCCGACCGACGGGGACATGACCGGCTGGGCGTTCGAGACCACACTCGACGTCCAGTACGCGCACCTCGTCGCGCCCCGGGCGGCGATCCTGGTCGTGGCGACGCCGGTGGCCGAGACCGAGGGCGTGGTCGGCTTCCCCGAGATCGTCCAGGCCGAGAACTACGTGGTCGACCACGGTCTCGCGGACGTGATCTCGCAGAGCCTGGGTGCGGCCGAGCCGACGTTCCCGAGCACCGAGCGGCTCCGGTCGCTGCGCAGCGCGTTCGTCAACGCGGCCCGGCACGGTGTGACCGTGGTGGCCTCGTCCGGTGACTCGGGGGCCACCGACTACCAGAACGACTCGCAGACGCTGTTCGACTACCCGGTCGACTCGTGGCCGTCGACCGATCCGCTCGTGACCAGCGTCGGCGGCACCCGGCTGCACCTGTCGGCCGGCGGCCGGCGCACCGCGCCCGACGCCGCGTGGAACGACGAGTACGGCGCCGGCGGCGGCGGGCGCAGCACGGTGTTCTCGCGGCCGGCGTTCCAGAGCAGCGTCCGCGACGTCGTCGGCGCCGACCGCGGCACCCCGGACATCGCGCTGTCGGCGGCGGTCGACGGGGGAGTGCTGGTGTACACGTCCTACGACAGCACTGACACCGGCTGGGCGATCGTCGGCGGCACCAGCGAGGCCGCGCCGTTGTTCGCCGGGATGGTGGCCCTGGCCGCCCAGCGGGCCCACCACCGGCTGGGCGTGATCAACTCGGCGCTGTACCAGCTGGCGGCCAAGCCCGGCAACGGCATCATCGACGTCACGGTCGGCGACAACTCCTACGGCGACGTGACCGGTTATTCGGCCGCACCGGGCTACGACCTGGCCAGCGGTCTCGGCACCGTGAACGCGGCCCGGTTCGTGCCGGCCCTGGCCAAGGCGGTCACACCGACCAAATGGCCCAAGCCCTAGCGGCTGCGCGTCCCGCCAGCCCGTAACGCCAGCCCGCCGTCGGACTGGGTGCCGGTCGGCCACCAGGCCACCTCCTCATGATCAACAGCCCTACAGCTGGCGATAACGCATGCTCAGCGGCTGTTGATCAGCTGAAGGTCCCGCTGGCGGTGGGCCAAGCCCAAATTTGGTTGACCCCGCGGCGCCCGCGCTGGTGTGCTGGGCGACGTCCGCGACTCGGTGGACCTGACGGAAAGGAGGCGCGCCATGTACATCGTGCCCGCCCGCCTCGTCTCGAAAGGTCCCTCGGTTTGTCGTTCTCTCGTTCCTTCACGTGTGAGCACTGCGGCGTAGCGGTTTCGCTCGACGCGCCCGGCACCTCGCACCGCAATCATTGTCCAGCCTGCCTGTGGTCTCGCCACCTCGACCGCAACGTTCCGGGTGACCGCAAGGCCGACTGCTCGGGCGGCATGGAGCCCATCGCGGTCACGGTTCGCGCCGAGGCTCGCTGGGTGCTCGTGCACCGATGCGTCAACTGCGGCCGGCTACGACTGAACAAGACCGCCGGCGACGACAACGTCATGCTGCTGATGCAGCTGGCCGCGTTGCCGCTGGCCACGCCGTTCGTGCCGTTCCCCGCCGAGCGGCCCGCCAACGGCCGGCCCAAAAAGGCGCCTCAGCGGTCGTTGGACGGTCCGACGTGAGTATGTAGCCAGGCTGTAAGTGGGCCGAGCGATCGCCAGGCCTTCACGACCTCGGACTTCGCCCGCTTGGTGGACAGCCAGGCTGGACAGCCGAGGTCGCGATGGCCGGTGAGCGTCTTGTACCGCAGCCATTCCGCGCGCGGATGGTCCTTGGGGTAGCCGCTCGGCACGCGGGTGAGCTGGTGCCCGTGGATCGTGTACCCCGCATTGCGCACGGCCGTAATCGCCCGCTCGAGCTCGGCGCCGGCCACGTCGTCGGCCACGGCGCGGCGCAGCCGTTCGACCTGATCCGACGCGGTGTCCCAGTACCCGCCGGCCACGAACAGCCCGGCGGCCGACACTGCAAGGTATAGCGACGTCTCGCCGAACCACGCGCCCTGTTCGGTCTTGTACGGCGTCTTGTCCTTGGCGAACCGTACGTCGCGGTATGGACGGAACAGCTTGGCCGCTCCGAACTCGTCGCCCAACTCGCCGACCAGCGCCTCGAGCGGGGCGCGCACCGACTCGTCGTAGATGTGCTTGTGGGCCGTCCAGAACGACTTGCTGTTGTCCGCCTCGAGATCCTCGTAGAAGTCCAGCGCGGCGACCGGGATGCCGGTGAACGTCATGACGCGGGTTCCCCCAGTGCTACGTGCAGCCGCAACTCGCGCACCTCGCCGGCCCCGGTGTCGAGGGCCCGGGCGTACCCGTCGGCTTCCCAGCCGGCCGAGCGGAAGAAGTCGAGCGACGCCGCGTCGGCGGTGGGCAGCCACGCGATGGCCCGGCGCTGGCCGTCGTCGCGCGCGTGATCCACCGCCGCTGCGAGCAGCCGCGAGCCGTGACCGCGCCGCCCCCACCGTGGTTCGACCAGCAGCGGGCTGATCACCACCGTGGCGTCCGGGTCGGGGTCGCCTTCTTCCAGGTCGTCGGCCGGCGCCACGGCGGTGAAGCCGACGAGCCACTGCTGCTCCAGGGCGACGAGCACGTGGTGCCGCGGGGTGGGCGGTTCGGTCACGGCCGCGGTCCAGGCCGGGACGGCGGCCTCGACGGTCAGCGACTCGAGCACCGCCGCGGGCAGGATCTCGTCGTAGGCCGCGCGCCACGTCTCGACCTGGATGCGCGCGATCTCCGGGACGTCCCCCGGCCGGGCCGGGCGCACGCTCACGTCTGCCACGGCCCGACCCTAGTGTCTCGCGACAGAAGGATGTTCACCGCCTGCGGCGCCCGGCTGGTCCCGCAGATCGAGGGACGGCCGGGCGTTCGCGCGTTGCGGGTGGTCAGGCTGGGGTCATGGTCGGCTGAAGTCGCAGTAGCCCGTCGGGCAGGGTGTCGGCCCAGTCGGCAAGATCGTCGGTTACCCGCATGAAGTCGGCGAAGGCGTACGGCTGACCGTCTTGATCAAGACCTTCTGTCCCCCAGCTCTCGAACTGCCACTCCTCGTGGCGTATGGCGAATGTGGCTTCGACGTCGCGCACCTGATCGGCGCTGTACCGACTCGCGACGACACACAGGCGGCGAGGCAGCCGAGGACCGAGAATTCGTTCGACGAGGTCGACGTCGCCGGCGGCAACGATGAGCACGACCGCACCGCTCGACGTCTGCTGCCAGTGGTCCCGCACGATCGCCCCGCTCGCCCGCAACGATGGCAGCTCTGGTACGTGCATCGAGGTCGCGACGGTGTCCCAGCCGCCGACCGGCGCCGTGCCTGGGGGCACGAATTCGCGGTGGCTCCAGGCTGGGTAGGCGACGGTGCCCTGGCCGTCGACGCGGATCGTCTCGTCCTGCCAGATCCCGGTCACTCGCACGTTGCCCGGGATGATCTGCTCCGATCCGTAGTCGCTCGGCACGCCAGCGGGATCGATCCCGATCAGCCGGACGGACTTGGGTGACCTCCAGTCCGCCGGGTGCAGCACCAGATCGTTGACCTGAGCGATATCAAGCCATTCGCCGTCGTCGCACGCCACATAGCGCCCCGACACCGAGACACGGTCACCCGGCCTGACCACCAGTTCGCGCGCCGACACTCCTCCATCCTCACCCCGCCCGCGAGCTAGCGGCAACGACGCCCGTTCGGCTACTTCCCGGGAGTGCCCATCCCGGCTGAACTGGATGCTGAACCCGTGGTCGCCGGTCGTCTGGTACCGGCGTTGATGTCCGGGTCCAGCCGGTCACGGGCGGACGAGCAGCGTCAGCTGTCCTCGGCGAAGGCCAGTTCCTCGGCTCGTTCCTGTTTGCGCTTGCGCAGATGGATGGCCAGGTAGATCGCCGCCACCGCGACGAGCAGGGCGATGGGCAGCCAGGTGAGGTACTCGCTCACGGTGTTCAGCGCCGAGGCGAACGCATAGCCGAGAAAGACGCAGCCGGCGCCCCAGAGCAGGCCGCCGGCCGCGTTCCAGACGAGGAAGGTGCGGTAGCGCATGCCGCTCATGCCGGCCATCGACGGCATCAGCGCGCGCAGCAACGCGGTGAGCCGGCCGAGGAACACCGCCTTGCCGCCGTGCTTGTGCAAGAACCCGTCGACCTTGGACCACCGGTGCTCGCCGACCCACCGGCCGAGCCGCGAGCGCCGGACGGCCGGGCCGAAGTACCGGCCGAACTCGAAGCCCACCGAGTCGCCGGCGATGGCACAGACCACGGCGACACCGGCCATGATCCAGACGTTGAGCGGCCCGTACCGGCAGAAGTAGCCGGCCACCAGCAACGCGATCTCACCGGGCAGGACGAAGCCGACCAGGATCGCGGCCTCCGCGAACGCCAGCCCGCCGGCAATGACGTACAGCCACAGCCCGACGGCGTCGCCGATGTGGTGCATCAACTTCTCGAACACGGACGCATAGTGGCATGGAGCGTCGGGCCGGGCGCCGACGGGACACGGAAATGGGCTGCCGGTGTCGGTACGTCCGCCTACTGTCCTGTAGGTGAGAAGCCTGATGTCCGGACGAGCGTGGATCGCACTGCTGATCGTCTACGTCGTCTGGGGATCGACCTATCTCGCCATCAAATGGTCCGTGCAGACCATGCCCGCGCTCACGTCGGCGGCGGCGCGGTTCCTCGTGGCCGGACTGCTGCTCGCCCTGTTCGCGCGGATGCGTCGCGGGTCGGCGGTCTGGCGGATGGAACCGGTCCGGTGGCGCAACGCCGCGATCTGCGGCGTCTTGCTGCTCACCGGCGGCAACGGCCTGGTCGTCCTCGCCGAGACTCGCGTGCCGTCCGGCCTCGCGGCGCTGCTCGTCGCGGTCGTGCCGCTGTGGATGATCCTGCTGCGCACCGCCTTGGGCGATCGCACGCCGATGTTGTCGATGATCGGTGTCCTGATCGGGCTCGGCGGGGCGGCGCTGCTGCTGCTGCCCGGCTCGGGCGGTCACGCCAACCTCGGCTACTCGCTGCTCGTCGTGCTCGCGGCGCTGTCCTGGGCGATCGGCTCGGTGCTGGTCACCCGGGTGCCGGTGCCGACCGAGGCGGCGGTGATGTCCTCGATCGAGATGATGGCCGGCGGCAGCGCCTTGATCGTGGCCGCCGCGGCCCGGGGCGAGTTCGCCGACCTGCACCTCGGCGACATCAGTGCCAAGTCGTGGCTCTCGCTCGCCTACCTGATCGTCTTCGGGTCCATCGTGGCGTTCAGCGCCTACATGTACGCGCTGGCCAACGGTCCGACGTCGCTCGTGGCCACCTACGCCTACGTCAATCCGCTGGTCGCGGTGTTCCTCGGCGTGCTGCTCGACCACGAGCACCTGACCCGGACGGAGCTCATCGGGGGACTGGTGATCGTCGCCTCGGTCGGCGTGGTGGTCAGCGCCGAGGGCCGACATCGAGCGAAGGTCGCCACCCTCGCGGTCCAGCCGGGCGACGAGTGTGTGGTGACCGCGTCATGACCGAGCAGCGGTTGAGTGCGGCGGCCGCTCGACGGATCGCCCTGGCCGCCCAGGGGTTCGCCGATCCCCGCCCGACCGGTCGGGTCGATGCCCGGCACATCCGGCGGGTGCTCGACCGGGTCGGGCTGCTGCAGCTCGACTCGGTCAACGTCTTCAGCCGCTCGCACTACATGCCGGTGTTCTCGCGCCTCGGTCCCTATCCGCGCGAGGCGCTCGACAAGCTGACCGCGCACACGGCCGGCCCGGTTCGGCGCGAGCTCTTCGAGTACTGGGGCCACGAGGCGTCGCTCATCCCGGTCGAGCTGCAGCCCAACCTGCGATGGCGGATGGATCGGGCCGACGACGAGGCGTGGGGCAACATGGTGCGTGTCGCCCGCGACTTCCCCGGACTCATCGAGGACACGTTCGACCTGGTCTCCCGGCTGGGTCCGATCCGGGCCGGCGATACCGGCATTCCGCGGCCGGAGCCGCGTCCCGGCCACATGTGGAACTGGCACGACGGCAAGGTCGCGCTCGAGTACCTGTTCTGGTCCGGACGGGTCACCGCCGCCCGCCGGGTGAACTTCGAGCGCTACTACGACCTGCCCGAACGGGTGCTGCCGGCCGAGATCCTGGGCACCCCGACGCCGTCGGTCGAGGAGGCCCAACGCGAGCTGGTCCGGGTCGCCGCGCGGGCCTACGGGGTGGCCACCGAGCCGGATCTCGGCGACTATTTCCGGCTGCCCCGCGCCGAGTCCAAGCTGCGCGTCGCCGAGCTGGCAGCGGCCGGCGAGCTGGTGCCGGTGACCGTCGAGGGCTGGAAGGCCCCGGCCTATCTGTGGCCGGAGGCTCGGCGCCCGCGCCGGGTCGACGCGCGCGCCTTGCTGACGCCCTTCGACTCGCTGATCTGGTTCCGCGACCGGGCCGAGCGCCTGTTCGGGTTCCGCTACCGCATCGAGATCTACACGCCGGCGCCCAAGCGAATCCACGGCTACTACGTGCTGCCGTTCCTGCTCGGCGATGCGCTGGTCGCCCGGGTCGACGTCAAATCCGATCGGCAGGCCGGAGTGCTGCGCGTGCCCGGCGCGTTCGCCGAGCCGGGCGTCGACATCGCGCACGTGGCCGGCGAGCTGGCCGAGGAGCTCGCGGTCACCGCGAAGTGGCTCGGACTGGACGGCGTGGTCGTGGGCGAACGGGGCGACCTAGCCGCCCCGCTCGGGCACGCTGTTTCCTGATCCGCCTTTCGCGGATCCTTGTGGACC
This sequence comes from Jatrophihabitantaceae bacterium, assembly GCA_036502695.1. Classification (GTDB taxonomy): domain Bacteria; phylum Actinomycetota; class Actinomycetes; order Mycobacteriales; family Jatrophihabitantaceae; genus DASXRA01. The sequence continues at coordinate 18,139 of DASXYE010000115.1, read as the reverse complement.
CGCTCGCTGCGCTCGGGGCCCAACGGAGCTCCGCACCGCGAGTTGTCCGCGCCTCGCGGTGCTATGACGCCGCGAAGCGCGGACAAGTCGCTCCAGACTGCTAGGCGACCGCGTCGTCGGGTACCGCCGGCTCGGCGCGGAAGATGTGTACGTCGCCGCTGCCGGTGCGGGCCTTGACCGTGATGGCGTGCGCGGTGTTCGCCGGCGCATCGCTCTCGATCGGCAGGTCCGTGCGCAGCTGCCCGGCGCCGGTGATGACATCCAGGCGGGCCGGCTGCCCGGGGCGTAGCCCGACCGACAGCCCGCCGGATCCGCTGGTGAGGTCGACGTCGCCACCGGCCGCACCGATCGATGCCTGCCCGGATCCGGTGCGCATCCGAACCCGGCCGCCCGCACTGCCGACGTCGAGCGCGCCGCTACCGCAGCCGACATCGATCGAGCCGCTGACCTCGCCGAACGTCACGGTGCCGGATCCGGACCGTACTTGGACCGTGCCGCTCACTCGCTGCACCTGGGCCGGACCGCTCCCGTAGCGCAGCCGCAGGTCGCCGTCGACCTGGTCGATCGTGATGGTGGTCGACCCGGACGAGACGTCGCTCGTGCCGGCTCGGCCGGTCACGACCACGTCCGCGCCCCAGCTGGCGATCTTCATCGTGGTGCGGGCCGGCACGGTGATCTCCACGTCCAGCGCGTCGTGCTCGCTGAAGCGCGCACCGAAGATGGGGAAGTCGAAGACGGTTCCCCGTGGCTTGGGCGAGTGCACGACCAGGGTTGAGTTCCGCATCTCCACGACGGTGCGCCGTGCGTGGTCCGAGGTCGGATCACGCGGGGTGATGGCGACCGTCGCCTCGGACACGTTCTCGTCGGCGTGCACGGTGAGGCGGCCGTACCCGAGCCGGACCTGCAGGTCGATGGGCCCGGACACGGGGTAGGACGAGGTGCTCATGGGATCTCCTGTCGAGGTTCGGGACGTCATCCGGTCACCCAGCCGGTGACCCGGTGTGAGCCGCGTCCGGGCGGACCGCCCGGGCCGCCCCAGCCGGGGCCGCCGCCCCAGTTCGGTCCGGCCCAGCCGGGACCGCCCCAGCCGGGACCGCCCCAGCCGGGACCGCCGCTCCCGCCGGGTCCGCCCGGCCGGGCGATGGCGGCGCCGGCCGCACGGACCAGCCAGGTGTTCACCGAGATGCCGTCTCGGCCGGCCGCCTCCTCGATGTCGGACTTGAGCCGCTCGGACAGCCGCAGCGAGATCCGAGCCGTCGCGTCGCCTCGGTCAAGATCGTCGGCCGGGGGTGGTTCGGTGGCTGCGGGCTGCGGCGCCTGGGCGATGTCGACGCGGAGCTCGTCGCCGTCGACGGCCACCGTCACGGCCGGGCCACCGTTCGTCTCGTACAGCGCGGCCGTGATCTCGGCGGCAGCCGTCGACACGGCGGCGAGCAGGGCCAGCCGGACCGAGGCGTCGGCGGTCGCGGCCAGCGTGCCCGCGATCTGTTGGGTGCGCTCGTCGCCGAGGGCCGCGGCGGCACGCATCTGGTCATGTACTTGCTCGACGTAGTCGTTAACGTGCATGATGCCACTATGACATCACCAATGACGTCACCGCAACTGCGTTCAGATGTCACGGCGCTGCGGGCCTTCGGCGACCTGTTGCGCACCTGCGCCGAGGCGGCGCGTCGCGAGGAGAGGCCCGCCGCCGGGCCGGATACGCTGGCTACTCCGCCGTCCGCGCAGTCTGGGAGATCGCCCGTGGCCGAGACAGTTCCGCTCAAGGTCCAGGTGATCGCCTGGACGCACTTCGAGGCGCCGGACGACGTTCCGTGGGAGACCGACACCGACGGGGGACAGGCGCTGGCCGAGTTCGCCGGTCGGGCCTGCTACCAGTCGTGGAAGAAGCCGAATCCGGCCACCGCGACCAACGCCGGCTACCTGCGGCACATCCTCGACGTGGGCCACTTGTCCGTGCTGGAGCACGGCACGGTGACGATGTACTTCTCCGGCATCTCCCGGTCGCTCACCCACGAGTTGATCCGGCACCGGCACTTCTCGTACTCGCAGCTCTCGCAGCGCTACGTGCCCGAGCGCGACGCCGCCATGGTCGAACCCGACGTCATCGCCGAGGATCCCGAGCTGCACGCCAAGTTCGTCGCAGCGAGCGATGCCGCGGTGCAGGCTTACACCGAGCTGCTCGAGGGCCTGGAGAAGAAGTTCGCCGACGTCGAGCAGGCCACGCTGCGGCGCAAGCAGGCCCGGCAGGCCGCCCGCGCGGTGCTGCCGAATGCCACCGAGACGCGCATCGTGGTCACCGGCAACTACCGCGCCTGGCGGCACTTCGTGGCGATGCGCGCCTCCGAGCACGCCGATGTCGAGATTCGCGCGCTGGCTATCGCGTCCCTGCGCGAGCTGCAGCGGGTGGCCCCGAACGTGTTCGCGGACTTCGAGATCAGCTCACTGCCCGACGGCACCGAGGTCGCGTCCTCGCCGCTCGTCGCAGAAGGTTGAGCTGAAGTCGACTTGAACTTCTAGGGTCGTGTCGTGCGCGCTATCCGGCAGTACGAGTTCGGCCCGCCCACCGTGCTGCGCTACGGCCGGGTGCTCGATCCGGTGCCGGCCAGCGGCCAGGTCCGGATCGCGGTCGAGGCGGCCGGCGTCCACTTCATCGACACGATGATCAGACGCGGTGCGGACGACGGTCCCATCGCGCGGCCCCGCCTGCCGATGACGCCCGGCCGCGAGGTGGCCGGCGTCGTCGACGAGGTCGGGCCCGAGGTCGACGAGGCGTGGCTGGGCCGGCCGGTGGTCGCGCACCTGGGTCTGGCCAGTGGCGGCTACACCGAGCTAGCCGCGGCCGACGCGGGTCGGCTGCACGTCGTGCCGGCGGACCTGACCCCCGCCACGGCGGTGGCCATGATCGGCACCGGGCGCACGGCCGTCGGCATCCTCGACGCCGCCGAGCTGACCGCCGCCGACGTGCTGGTGGTGACTGCCGCGGCCGGGGGACTGGGCAGCCTGTTCGTGCAGGAAGGTCGCGCGGTGGACGCCACGGTCGTGGCCCTGGCCGGCGGACCCGAGAAGGTGGCGCTCGCCGGGTCGCTGGGCGCCGACATCGCGATCGACTATCTACAGCCGGGCTGGCCAAAACTCGTGCAGGACGCCATCGGGGGCGCGGTCACGGTCGTGCTGGACGGCGTCGGGGGAGACGTCGGCCGCGCCGCGTTCGAGCTGCTCGGCCCGAGTGGCCGGCTGCTGCGATTCGGCTGGTCGTCCGGTCAGGCGGCCGACATCGAGCCCGACGAGCTGGAGCGACGCGGCGTGACTGCGGTCGCGGCCCTCGGCGAGCGGTTCGCGCGGGACCTCCGGACCCTCGAGCAGCGGGCCCTTGAGCAGGCGGCCGGCGGCGCGTGGCGCCCGCTCGGGCAGTCGTTCCCGCTCGGTGCGGCGCCCGACGCGCACCACGCGATCGAGACTCGGGCGACGACCGGCAAGGTCGTGCTGATCCCCTGATGGTTCCCTGATCGGATGACGCTGCGCGGGCTCTTCGTCGGGCTGGCCACCCTCGACGTGGTCCACACCGTCGCCGCGCCGGTCGGACACAACGAGAAGGCGGTGGCCTCTCGGCAGGACGTCGCCGCCGGTGGTCCCGCAGCCAACGCGGCGGTGACGTTCGCCGCGTTCGGCGGCCGGGCCACGCTGGTGACCGCGCTCGGCCGGCACCCGCTCGCCCGGGCCGCGGCCGAGGAGCTGGTCAGCTGTGGCCTAGACGTGCTGGAGCGGCCGACCCGGCGGACCGGTCCGACCCGTCCGAGCTGGACTGGCCGAGCGTCGACGTCGTCCTCGTGGACGGCCACCATCCCCGCCTGGCGCTTGCCGCCGCCCGGGCCGCCACCGCGCCGGTGATGCTCGACGGGGGCAGCTGGAAACCGGTGTGCGACGAGGTTCTGCCTTATGTGGACGGGGCGATCTGCTCGTCCGACTTCGCGCTTCCCGGTGATGAGTCCACTGTGGACGGTCTGCTAGCGCGCGGGGTGCCGTCGGTGGCGGTGACGCACGGCGCCGACCCGATCGAGTGGGCCACCCGCGAAGAACGCGGTCAGCCCTCGGCCGCCCCTGACGTCGACGGCGGTTTCCCGGCCGGGCCGTGCGTCCGGCGGCGCCACCACAGCGCGCCGCCCGCCCCGGCCAACGTCACCGCCAGGAACGGCAGCACCGCGCCGAATCCGGTCACCGTCCACCGCACGAATGTGACGAACGCGTGCCAGCCACCGCTGAAGCCGCGTCCCACGCCGCCGTGGTGCGTCGCGGCGGCTCGGGTTGGCGGCGCGGCCGGCCGAGCCCGCAGGTGCACGTTGATCGTCGCGCGAGCGGTCTGCTGGGCCAGGTCGTGTTGTTGCGTCTCGAGCTTCTCGAGATCGGCCTGCCGGCTGGTCAGCTCGGACTCCAGCCGGATCACGTCGGCGATCGTGTTCGCCCGGGCGTAGAGCGTCCGCACCCGATTCAGTGAGGCGCGCAGGCTGATCAGCCGCGACGCGACGTCGACGACCTGCTGGGTGACGTCGTCCGTGCTCGTCGTGCGATCGACCTGATCGCCCAGGGCGGCCAGCTGGTCGAGATCGGTTTCGAGCGTGCCCGGCGGCACCTCGACCGTGAGGTCGGCGACGGCGTCGTTGCCCGACCCGGATCGCTGGTCGGCCAGGACGTCCCCGCCGGCGGCCGTCACGATCCGGACCGCGCGGCCGGCCTGCGCGCTCACTTCGGCTACCCGGACGGTGAGCGACGCCTTCTTGACCAGGGCGCGATCGGGCAGGTTCGGCGTCGTGGCAGTTGAGCCCTTGCCCGATGCCGCACCGGCTCCCGAGCTCGATGCGGCGAAGCCCGGGCCGGCGGCGGAACCCTCACCTCCGTCCGCCTTCTTCGAGCCGCTGTTCGCAGTGCAGCCGGCGATCACGACCAGCAGCACGGCGGGGGCGAGGAGCAGGAGTCGTCGCATGGTGTCCTCCCGAGTCGGTTCCTGCCGTGATGACCCGGCAGCGGGTCATCCGCGTTGTGCGCGCACCGCCATCGATGCGAAACGGAGACGTGGCCGTGACCGACCGGTCCGGCCGCCGGGCCGCGGACCCGGTTCGGCGGTAGCTTGGTGGCATGTCGACGCTGGACGTGCCGCGCCCGTTCGGGCGCCTGCTCACCGCCATGGTCACGCCGTTCGGGGTGAGCGGTGACCTCGATCTGGACAAGGCGGCGGAGCTGGCCACCTACCTCGTCGACGAGCAGCGCAACGACGCGCTGGTGATCAACGGGACGACCGGAGAGTCGCCGACCACCACCGACGCCGAGAAGGCCGACCTGGTGCGCGCCGTCGCCGACGCGGTGGGCGATCGGGCCAAGATCGTCGCCGGCGTGGGCACCTTCGACACGGTGCACACCATCCACCTCGCCGAGCAGGCGGCGAAGTCCGGCGCGGACGGATTGTTGGTCGTCACGCCGTACTACTCGCGGCCGCCGCAGGCCGGGGTGCTCGCGCACTTTCGCCACGTCGCCGATGCCACCGAGCTACCGGTGCTGCTCTACGACATCCCGGTCCGCACCGGCACGCCGATCGAGACCGACACCTTGCTGCGCCTGGCCGAGCACGAGCGGATCGTCGGCGTCAAGGACGCCAAGGGCGATCTCGGTGCCAGCGCCGAAGTGCTCGCGCAGACCGGGCTGGCGTTCTACTCCGGCGAGGACAAGCTGACCCTGCCGCTGCTCGCGGTCGGCGGCACCGGGGTCATCGGCACGTCCACGCACTTCAGCGGGGCCGGCACGCTGGCCATGATCGAGGCGTTCGAGCGCGGCGACGTCGCCGAGGCGCTGCGCTGGCACCGGCAGTTGCTGCCGATCTACACCGGCGTGTTCCGCACGTCGGGCACCATCCTGGTCAAGGCCGGGCTCGCGCTGCAGGGCCGCTCGGTCGGACCGGTCCGTCCACCCCTGGTCGACGCCACCGAGCACGAGATCTCGCACCTGCGCCAGGATCTCGCAGCCGCCGGCCTCTGATGGCCCGGAAACGCGGCGACACGGGAGTTTCGCCTCCGACGTAACGCCTGTGTGCGGCGCTACGGTTGGCTCGTGGCCGGAGCAACGAGGAGTCGTACGACGTCGACCCGGCGGACTCCGACCGCCAACCAGCGACGCACCGGCCGGTCATCGGCTCGACCCGGCTTCTTCGCTTCGCTCGGCCGGGGCATCGCCGCGATCTGGCGGGGCATCGCCGTGCTCGTCGGCGGCGTGGCCCGCGCGGTCGGCCGCAACGCCGCCACCGCGCGCGACCTGGATCCCGAGCATCGCCGCGACGGCGGCGCCCTCGGCGTGCTGGCCATCGGTCTCATCGCCGCGATGGCGATCTGGCTGCACGGCGCCGGTCCCGTCGGACGGGGCCTGACCACCCTCGTGCGCATCCTGATCGGCAACGGTGCGGTGGTGTTGCCGCTCATCCTGGTCGGCCTCGGCGTGCACATGCTGCGCCAGGTGCCGCACCCGGAGTCCCGGGGGCGTCAGCTCGTCGGTACGGCGGCGCTCGGCCTGGCCGTCCTCGGGCTGCTCGACCTGTGGGCGAACTCGCCGACCGCAGCGCACGGCCGCGAGCACGCCGGCGGACTGATCGGGGCCGGTGCGGCCGCACCGCTGCGGCACGGGCTGTCTGCCGCGATCGCGGTGCCGCTGCTGTTCCTGCTCGGCGCGTTCGGCGTGCTCGTCGTCACGGCCACCCCGATCAGCCAGCTGCGCCAGCAGGTCGCGGCCTTGTTCGGCCGGGGCAAGGAGGACGACGGCGAGCCGGCGAACAGCGGAGAGGTGCTGCCCGCCGGGGTGGCGGCCACGCACAAGACGTCCGTGCTGCCCCGGATCGATCCCGACGACGACAGCGACGTGTTCGCCGCGCTGGACGATCCGACCGCCGAGGCACCGGCCGAGGACGAGCCGCCGGCCCCGAAGCCGCGCAAGCCCCGCGTCGCCAAGCCCAAGGCGAAGCCGGTCGAGGACGAACCGATCGTCACCGCGCCCATCCAGCTCGAGCTCAACAGCGGCGGCGCCTACACGCTGCCGTCGTTGAAGGACCTGGCCGCCGGCAGCCGGCACCTGGAACACACCAAGGCGAACGACGAGGTCATCGCGTCGCTGCAGCAGGTGTTCGAGGAGTTCGGCGTCGACTGCGAGATCACCGGGTTCAGCCGCGGTCCGACGGTCACCCGCTACGAGGTGTCGCTCGGCCCGGCGGTCAAGGTCGAGCGGATCACCCAGCTGACCCGCAATATCGCCTACGCCGTCAAGAGCCCGGACGTGCGCATCATCAGCCCCATCCCGGGCAAGAGCGCGGTGGGCGTCGAGATCCCGAACGCCGACCCGGAGATCGTCATGCTCGGCGACGTGCTGCGCTCCCCGGTGGCCCAGCGCGATCACCATCCGATGCTCGTCGCGCTCGGCAAGGACGTCGAGGGCGGCTTCGTCGTCGCCAACCTGACCAAGATGCCGCACCTGCTCGTCGCCGGGGCCACCGGCGCCGGCAAGTCCAGCTGCATCAACTCGCTGATCCTGTCGGTGCTCACCCGAGCCACCCCTGACCAGGTCCGGATGGTGCTCATCGACCCCAAGCGGGTCGAGTTCGCCGGCTACCAGGGCATCCCGCACCTGGTCACGCCGGTGATCACCAACCCGAAGAAGGCCGCCGACGCGCTCACCTGGGTCGTGCGCGAGATGGACATGCGCTACGAGGACATGGAGGCCTCGGGCGTGCGGCACATCGACGACTTCAACCGCAAGGTGCAGTCGGGCGAGCTGGTGGCCCCGCCCGGATCCGAGCGGGTGTACACGACCTACCCGTACCTGCTGGTCATCGTCGACGAGTTGGCCGACCTGATGATGGTCGCCCCGCGCGACGTCGAGGACGCGGTCGTGCGGATCACCCAGCTGGCCCGGGCGGCCGGCATCCACCTCGTGATCGCCACCCAGCGCCCGTCGGTCGACGTCGTCACCGGACTGATCAAGGCCAACGTGCCGTCCCGGCTGGGCTTCAAGACGTCGTCGGTCACCGACTCGCGGGTCATCCTGGACCAGCCCGGCGCGGAGAAGCTGCTCGGCAAGGGCGACGGGCTGTTCTTGCCGATGGGGGCCAGCAAGCCGGCGCGCATCCAGGGCGCCTTCGTCACTGACGCGGAGATCCACACGATCGTCGACCACTGCAAGAAGCAGCTGGAGCCGACGTATCGCGAGGACGTCACCGTCGCGCCGGCGGCCAAGAAGGACATCGACGAGGACATCGGCGACGATCTCGACCTGTTCCTGTCGGCCGTCGAGCTGGTCGTGTCGACGCAGTTCGGGTCGACGTCGATGCTGCAGCGCAAGCTGCGGGTGGGTTTCGCCAAGGCCGGCCGGCTCATGGACCTGATGGAGTCGCGCAGCATCGTCGGGCCGTCCGAGGGCTCCAAGGCCCGCGACGTGCTGGTCACGCCGGACGAGCTCGACGGGTTGATGTACACGCTGCGCAACGGCGGCAGCGCCGACGATTTGGTAGAGGCCGAATAACAAACAACTCGCGTCCTGCTGCTTAGGACGCGAGTTGCGGTCGGCTGGCCAAGACGCTTAGGCGCGGTGGCGCGCGGTGTAGAACATCCGACTCCAGGAGAGGCGGGCGCGCACACCGAGGTGGTGCCGTCCGACTCGTTCCGAACCGGGCTCGACGGCAGCACCCGGCCAGCGCAGGACGCTGGATGCGTCCGTCCGCTGCACTGCACTCATCTACAGATCACCTCCCCTGCGGCCGCAACGTAACCGTTGATGCCGGCGTGACACGTGAGGCGCGCGGTAGGTGTGTCTAACAAATGGATTTCTGTGGTGTTAAGTGACTGCTGTGACCAGCACCGCCCGCAACGCGATGAGCGCTCGCGCGAAGAGCCCGGCGCCGCGACGCGGCCCGCGACGAAGGAGCGGTGCGGAGATCCGGATTCACCCCGAGCTCGCGAGTGGGTGGAGACGGAGATCCGCGAACGCCGGGTTATGCAAGGTGCAGGAGCATTCGGGTGTTGCCCAGCGTGTTCGGTTTGACGTACTCGAGGCTGAGGAACTCGGCGATGCCGGCGTCGTACGAGCGGCGCAGCGCGTCGTAGGTGTCCGCGTCGACCGGGATGCCGTCGATCTCGATGAACCCGTGCCGGGCGAAGAAGCCGGTGTGGAAGGTGAGCGCGAACAGCCGCGACAGTCCGAGGTCGCGAGCCGTGGCGATCAGCTCGCCCAGCAGCTGCTCGCCGATGCGCCGGCCGGCGTGGTCCGGATGTACAGCCAGGGTGCGGATCTCGCCGAGGTCGGCCCACAGCACGTGCAGCGCGCCGCAGCCGACGATCTCGCCCTCGAGCTCGGCGACCCGGAAGTCGGGGACGCCCTCGTAGAGGGTCACCAACTCCTTGGCTAGCAGCTTGCGCCCGGACCCGGCATAGATGTCGACGAGGGCTTTGATCGCCGGCACATCCGGTGTGCGGGCGCGGCGTACGACGACGGTCACCTGGGCGACGGTATCCGGTTCAGCAGCGCAGCCCGGGCAGGGCGTCGAGGCGCAGCCGGCTCAGGACGCCGCCGAACGCAACTACCCCGCCGCTGCTGATGACGTGGCCGATCGGGGTGACCCCGGACAGCTGCGCAACCGCGCCCGTGCGAGTGTCGATCACTCGGACATCGGTGTCGATGAATTCCACCACGTACGGGCCCGCCACGGCCTCTACGCCGCGTCCGTAGGTGGCCGCGGAGTGGTCCGGGACGTAGACGGTCTGCTTGGTCAGCTTGCTGTACCAGCCGATCCCGGACCCGGTCCACCAGGCGTAGTTCGGGCCGTCGGTCACGACGAAGGACTGCCTACCCGGATGATCCGGGACCGCGGTGGGATCCTGTCCGGCGACGACGTGCGACGCGTCGCGGGTGTCTGTCCAGGCGACCCCGTATTGACTGCTGGCCAGGTCCTTCGCTTCGGTGCTGAGGACTCGGGACTTGCCAGTGGCGATGTCGTAGTCCTGGAGCGTGCCGGTTGCCCGGCCCTTGCCGGCGTTGACCCAGTACACGTGGTTGTCGAACAAGGCCATCAGGTCGGGGTTCGTGCTGATCGGTACCTCGCGCTTGGTGTGCACGTTGCTCCGGTAGATGAGCTCGAGCCGGGCCGTGGCCGCCTTCGGCCCGGCCGACTTCAGCGGCACCACGATCCAGTGCTCGTCGATCGCGGACAGATCCTCGGACGCGCTGCTGTGGTAGATGGCGCCGAGATCTACCTGCATGATCGGCTGGGTCGTGCCGTCGAGCCGGGTGAGGACGAGCTCGCCCCGGTCCGTGATGCCCTGGTCGAGTGGTCGAGCGATGAGGAGTTCACCGCGCGGTCCGATGCCGAACAGCTCACTGGCCGGCGGCTCGGACAGGGTCCCGGCGTTGATCGCGTCCGACCAAGCCTTCGGCAGCGCCGTCTCGCAGGCGGTTCGGGTGATCGTGACCGGCGTGGCCGGACGGGTGTGGTCGGACGAGGCGTGCCGCACGGCCAGCACCACGCCGATCACGGCCAGCACCGCCGCCACCGTCGCGGCGACCGCCCACCAGGTGTTCGGCCCGCGGCGCCGGGCGCGGTGCTCGGCCAGGTCGTCGCCGGCAAGAACATCATCGGCATCCTGGTGTCCGGTGAGCTCATCGTCGGCGAGCGGCCAGGTCGGTCCACTGGTCACCGTGTCGGCGTGCCGAGCGAGCGAGCTGCGCAGCACGGCCTCGAGCTGCTGGTCGTTCATGACTGGCTTCCCTCTACGTCAGCGGCGAGTACGGGATGCTGGCGCAGCGCGGCGAAGGCACGCGCGGCCAGGCTGCGGACGGTGCCGACCCGGCAGTCGAGCATCCGGGCGATCTCGTCGTCGGGCAGATCCACGTAGTAGCGCAGTACGAGCACCGCGCGTTGCCGATCCGGCAAGGTGGCGAGCATGCGCCAGGCGGCGTCCTGCTCGGACAGGTCCGCGCCGTCCACGCCGGCGTCGGGCAACTCGTCGAGGACGGTCTCGGCGCTGGCCATCCGCCGCATCCGGCTGGTCTGACCGTTCGCGATCACCTTGCGGGCATACGCGACGGGGGCCTCCAGCGGCAAGGTCTCGCCGAAGCGCCGGTGCAGGGCCAGGAAGCAGTCCTGCACCAGGTCCTCGGCCAGCTGGCGGTCGCCGGTCAGCACGTAGGCGAAGCGGGTCAGCCCGACCGAATGCTGCGCGGCGAACGCCGTCAGCGTCGTTCCGTCTGTGTCCACGCCGTCCCTCCGCGCGCCGACTGTGGTTCTTGTCCGGATCACGATGGACTGAACGCGGTGAGCCCGCCAATCCGCTGCAGTTACGGCAGGGACGTTCGCGCGTCGAACCAGGTAGCGGGGTCGGCCGGGTTGCTCGCCCACTGCACCGAGGCGGTGATGCGGCCCAGATCGGCGCGAAATGCCAGTGGTCCGGTGATCGTCAGTACGACCTCGCGTCGGCCGATCACGACCGAGGCGCCGAAGTCGCCGGTGAGCAGCCGGCCCGGACGTCCGCCGACCGTCGTCGCCGCGCCGAGGTCCTGGTGCGGACCGGGGTCGGACCAGACCTGGACCGAGAGTTGCGTTGTCGTCACCGCGCCCAAGGGTCCGCGAGTCAGCGTCAGGTTGGCGCCCGAGCCCTCGACCAGATCGTCGGTGAGCTGGGCGAACTTCATCGATTCGGGCACGTAGCCGAGGCGAACCGGCGTTCGCAGTACGCCGGTGGCGCCGGGGCGGACGGCTGCGGCGACCCGGCGCAGTTGCGCCGGTTGCTGGGTGGCCGGCGTGGTGGCCTGCACCGTCGCCCAGGCGTCGGGCCTGTACTGCCAGCTGACCGTCGGCAGCGGCTGGTCGCCGACCCGCGTGTCGGCGTTGGCCAGCCCGGGCGGCCGGCTGCCGAAGTAGCCCTGGACGGCGCCGACGTCGAACCGGGTACCGCCGGTGACGCCGTGCGAATCGAATGCGCCGGCGGAGTACACCGTGACGTACACGGTGTGCGGCAGACCGCCGCAGCAACTGGTCGCATCCGGGTCCTTGAGCAGCCGCAGGCTGGCGGTCTGGAACCGCGGGGTGATCGAGCGGTCCAGCAGCTGGTATCCGCTGGGCGCCGTGAGGTCGAACGACCACTGCAGCTGGCGGGCGGCCGCGCTGATCGGTGGGCTCGCCTGGGTGGACGGCTGCGTCGGCGGCTGGCTGGTCGGCGTCACCGGATTCGTGGGCCCGGCCACCGAGCGATGGCGGGTGGCCCGCTGGATGCCGACGACGCCCGCCGCAACGGCGAGCACCGCGACGATCGAGGCGGCCACCAGGAACCAGGACCGGTGCGACGCCTGGGCCGGCGCAGCGTGGTGCGGTTGATCCAGGTCGAGCGCGGCACCGGGAACCTCGGTCACGTCGCCGGCCCGCTCGCGCAGCATCGAGCGCAGCGCGGTCTCGATCGGGTCCGTCATCGCGCACCTCCGTCCGAGAAGCCCAGTTCGGGATCCCCCCGCAAGGCGGCCAGCGCCCGGGACGCCAGGCTGCGCACCGTACCGAGGCGACAACCCAGGTCGGCGGCGATGTCGGCGTCGGTGGCATCGTCGTAGTAGCGCAGGACGAGCACCGTACGCTGGCGTACGGGCAGTCGCCGCAGGGCCTGCCACAACAGGTCGCGGTCGGCCGGGTCGCTGCCCGAGGGCGCTGGAACGTCGTCGAAGAGGTCCACCACGACCTCGGAACTGGACGAGCGCCGGCTGCGGGTGATGTTCAGGTTGGTCATCGTGCGGCGCGCGTACGCCACCGGCTTCTGCACCGGCATCGGCCCGTCGCCGAACCGCCGGTGCAAGGCGAGCAGCGCGTCCTGCAGCAGGTCCTCGGCCCGGTGGCGGTCGCCGGTGATCAGGTAGCCGAAGCGCAGCAGCTCGAGCGAGGACGCCTCGGCGAGCCGGGCGACCGTCCGGTCCGCCGGGGTGGGCGAATCCGGGAACTGAGCGGGCACCGCAGTCACGCCCGGTACGACGAGATCATCGTCGCGAAGTGTTGCATGCCGCTTCGCCCGCTCGCCGGATGCGGCGCGCAGGTACCCTGCGAACGTGCCACGGCCTCCCCAGACTGACCGGCGTACCGCGGCCCTGATCACCCTGGGCTGCGCGCGCAACGAGGTCGACTCCGAGGAGCTGGCGGGCCGGCTGAGCGCGCAGGGCTGGACGCTGGGCGACGCGGACGGCGCTGACGTCCTGGTGGTCAACACGTGCGGGTTCATCGACTCGGCCAAGAAGGACTCGATCGACACCGTGCTGGCCGCCGCCGACACCGGCAAGAAGGTCGTCGCGGTGGGTTGCCTGGCCGAGCGGTACGGCGACGAGCTGGCCGAGTCGCTGCCCGAGGCGGACGCCGTGCTGGGCTTCGACTCCTATGCCGACATCGCCGCCCGGCTCGACGACGTGGCGGCCGGCCGGCCGATCACCCCGCACGCGCCCCGCGATCGGCGCACGCTGCTGCCGGTGTCCCCGGTGCACCGCCCGGCCGCCGTCGCCGAGGTCGCCGTGCCCGGGCACGCCTGGATGCCGCAGTCGCGCACCCGCCTCGACGACGCGCCTACCGCCTACCTCAAGCTGGCGTCCGGGTGCGACCGGCGCTGCACGTTCTGCGCCATCCCGTCATTCCGCGGTTCGTTCGTGTCCCGCCCGCCGGCCGAGGTGCTCGACGAGGCGCGCTGGCTGGCCACGACCGGGGCCCGCGAGCTGGTGCTGGTCAGTGAGAACTCCACGTCCTACGGCAAGGACCTGGGCGACCTGCGCGCCCTGGAGGCCCTGCTGCCGAAGCTCGCCGGCATCGACGGCATCGACCGGGTGCGCGTGTCGTACCTGCAGCCGGCCGAGCTGCGCCCGTCCCTGCTGGAGGTTCTCGCCACGACGCCGGGCGTGGCCCCGTACTTCGACCTGTCCTTCCAGCACGCCAGCGCCACGGTGTTGCGCCGGATGAAGCGGTTCGGCTCCACCGAGGCGTTCGTCGAGCTGCTCGACCGGGCCCGCGGGTTCGCGCCCGAGCTGGGCGCCCGCAGCAACGTCATCGTCGGCTTCCCGGGCGAGACCGAGGCCGACCTGGCCGAGCTGGAACGGTTCCTCGGCGCCGCCCGGCTCGACGCCATCGGGGTGTTCGGCTACTCGGACGAGGACGGCACCGCCGCGGCCGACTTCGACGGCAAGCTCGACCCGGCCGAGGTAGCGGCCCGGGTCGAGCGGATCGCGACGCTGGCCGACGAGCTGGTCACGCAGCGGGCCGAGGAACGGGTCGGTCAGCCCGTCGAGGTGCTGGTCGAGTCCGTCGCGGACGGCGAGATTGTCGGCCGGGCCGTGCACCAGGGCCCAGACGTGGACGGCGTCACCCGGCTCGACGTCGCGGCTGTCGCGGCCGGCATTCGGCGCGGTGACCTCGTCCCGGCCGTCGTCACCGACACCGACGGCGCCGACCTCGTCGCTGTGCCGCGCCCGTGAACGTCCGCCCGCTGCCCGACGACCCGATCGCCGAGGCGCCCAGCCCGGTCTCGGCCTGGAACATCGCCAACGGGCTCACCGTGCTGCGGCTGCTGCTCGTCCCGGTGTTCGCGCTGGTGCTCGTCCACGGTGACGGCCACGACACGGGGTGGCGGATCGGGGCCTGGGCCGTGTTCGCCGTCGCGTCGATCACCGATCGCTTCGACGGTGAGCTGGCCCGCAAGCGCGGCCTGGTCACCGAGTTCGGCAAGCTGGCCGACCCGATCGCCGACAAGGCCCTGGTCGGTACCGCATTGGTCGGCCTGTCGTCGCTCGGTGATCTCGCCTGGTGGGTCACCGTCGTGATGCTCGTCCGCGAGGTGGGCGTGACCCTGTTGCGGTTCTGGGTGATCCGCCACGGCGTCATCGCCGCGAGCCGCGGCGGCAAGGTCAAGACGCTGCTGCAGGCGGTGGCGATCGGGCTGTACGTGCTGCCGCTGTCCGGGTGGCTGCACATCGTGGCCGTCGTCGTGATGGGGGCCGCGATCGTCCTGGCGCTGATCACCGGCGGCGACTACGTGGCCCGAGCGGTTCGACTGCGACGCCGGGGCCGGGCCGCTCGGATGGGGATGTGACGAGCTACGCCGCCGAGCTCGCCCCGCTGCACGCCGACCTGCGCGAGCTCGGGGCCACGGTGGCCGTCGCCGAGTCGCTGACCGGCGGGCTGCTCACCGCGGCGCTCACCGACACGCCCGGTGCGAGCACGACCGTGCGCGGTGGCCTGGTCGTCTACGCGACGCCGCTCAAGGCCGCGTTGGCGGGCGTGCCGGCCCAGCTGCTGGCCGAGCGCGGCGCCGTCGACCCGGACGTCGCCGTGGCGCTGGCCCGCGGCGCGCGCTCGCGCCTGGACGCGACGTACGGGCTGGGTGTCACCGGCGTGGCCGGCCCCGATCCGCAGGACGGCAAGCCGGTCGGCACCGTGTTCGTCTCGCTGGCCGGACCGGATGGCGAGGTGGTGGCCGAGCGCGCGTTCACCGGCGATCGCGCGGCGATCCGGGCGGGGGCCGTCGAGGCCGCGCTGGACATCTTGAAAAGGGAATGCGCGACGGCGATTACAACGTTACGTTCGCTGTGAGCGGAGAAGTATGGCTAGCGGCGTGGCGCTCGGCCACGCCAGGTAACGTGATTTGCATCCGACGCTCCCCGCGTCGGATGGACTCGTAAAGGGGGTTTCGCACCATGGCTGTGTTGCGACAAGTGGTTGGCGAGACCCTCCGTGGGCTGCGGCTGCGCCAGCGCCGCACGCTGCGCGAAGTCTCGTCCAGTGCACGAGTGAGCCTCGGCTACCTGTCCGAGGTCGAGCGCGGGCAGAAGGAACCGTCGTCCGAATTGCTGGCCGCGATCTGCGGGGCGCTCGACGTCGAACTGTCCGAGCTGTTCCGTGAGGTCACCGACACACTGCGCCGGGAAGAGAAGCTGGCCGTGCGCCTGGGCAGCGTCTCCGGCGAGCCGGCCCGGCTGCACCCGACGCCGGGGGAGACCCGCAAGCCCCAGGCTCGGGTCGCTGCCTGAATCGGCAACGTTTTGTTCGACCCCGCGTCAGGTGACGCGGGGTCGAACACTTTTCGGTGCCGGCCGTCGAACAACTCCCGCCGCTCTTCGCGCGCCGTCGCGGTCGGCGGGCCGGGTCAAGGTAGCGTTCTTGTTATGGGTTCCGACCCTTTGTTCGACACGCTCTTTCGTCCCACCACGCACCCCACGGAAGCGGCCACCGAGGCCGCCTCGGCCGCGCCGGTGCGTGCTGCTGGGACGCGTTCGCGCGCCGGTAATGCGATGAACCGCACCCGGATCGCGCTGCTCGGCGGGGCGCGGCAGGCGGTCGAGGCATCCGGAACCAAGATCACGATGGCTCAGGTCGCCGCGGCGGCCGGGGTCGCGAAGGCCACGCTCTACAACCACTTCCGTACTCGCGAGGCGGTGCTTTCGGCGCTGCTGGCCGAGGAGGTCGGCCGGCTCGTCGACGAGGCGTCTGGGCGGGCCCTGCCCGATGCGCTGACCGCGGCCGCGCTGTCGCTCTCGGAGAATTCGTTGCTGCGGGCCCTCGCCGAGCGCGAACCGGCCACCGTGGCCGCGCTCGCCCGGGTCGACGCTGCCGCCGAGGGCTGGCGTCGAGCGCGCGAGGCCGTCCGCGCCGCAGTGGCCGCGGCCGACCGGGGTGGCGCCGAGCTGGTGCTGCGCTGGCTGGCCTCGCACGTGGTCACGCCGTCGGGGCCGGCCTCGGTTGCGGCCGATGTCGAGGTGCTGATCGCCGGCTTGCCGGTGCTGGCCGCCTCGCCGGTCGACGCGCGCGCCGAGTCCGCCTGAGCGGCCGCCCCGCCCCTGGTGGAACTTGCGGCCCGGTCCGCACGTCCAGACCTAGAAGCGGCATGATGGGCTGATCGAGTCACTGCCGAGTTACCGCACGCGTTTCGGAGGCGTCGAAGATGGCCAAGCCCAACCCCCTGGTCCGGGGATGGAAATACATGTCGGCGTGGTTCGGCAACAAGATCGACGAGAAGGCCGATCCGAAGATCCAGATCCAGCAGGCGATCGCCGAGGCCCAGCAGCAGCACCAGGCGTTGACCCGGCAGGCCGCGAGCGTCATCGGCAACCAGCGCCAGCTGGAGATGAAGCTGGACCGTCAGCTCGGCGAGGTCGAGAACCTGCAGGCCCAGGCCCGGCAGGCGCTCGTGCTGGCCGACCAGGCCCGGGCCGGCGGCGACGAGGCGAAGGCCGCTGACTTCGAGCAGACCGCGCAGGCGCTGGCCAACCAGTTGGTCTCCACCGAGCAGTCGGTGCAGGACCTCAAGTCCCTGCACGATCAGTCGCTGCAGGCGGCGGCGCAGGCCCGGGAAGCCGTCAAGACCAACGAGATGCGCCTCGAGCAGCAACTGGCCGAGCGCACCAAGCTGCTCACTCAGCTCGAGCAGGCCAAGATGCAGGAGACCGTCTCGAAGTCCCTGCAGTCGATGAGCGAACTGGCCGCGCCGTCGAACACGCCGACGCTCGGCGAGGTCCGCGACAAGATCGAGCAGCGCTACTCGGTCGCGATCGGTCAGGCCGAGCTGGCCCAGGATTCGGTGGCCGGTCGCAAGCTCGAGGTGCAGCGCGCGACCGTCGACCTGAAGGGTTCGGCCCGGCTGCAGGAGATCCGGGCCGCGATGGACGCGGAAAAGGGTGGCGGCCAGCCGGCGGTCGGGGGAGCATCGGGCTCGACCCCGGCGCTGGGGGCACAGTCGGGCACGACGGGTGCGGCGGGCCAGTCGGCGATTCCCGACGACGCGACAAAGGCGCCTGAACAAGCCTGACCTGTGAGGTAGCCCGGTGCGGTCGATCTCGGAGTTCCTGGTCGTCGCGCTGATCGTGACGATGACGCCCGGCCCGGCGACGGCGACAGTGATCCGGGTGGCCGCCCGAGATGGCCGGCGCGGTGCGCTGGGTGCGGTGGCCGGTAACAGCTGCGGCGTGCTGCTGTGGGGCGCGTTGTCGGCGGTGGGCGTCTCGTCGCTGATCCTGGCGTCCGAGGTGGCCTACGACGTGCTGCGTATCGCCGGGGCGGCCGTCCTGGTGGTGCTGGGCCTGCGCTCGCTGTTGCATCGCGGCGATCGGG
>DASXYE010000114.1:0-1918 GCA_036502695.1 Jatrophihabitantaceae bacterium | reverse complement strand
CGACGACGGCCACGGTCGTGCGCGTCCAGCCCAGCTCGGCCAGCCGGTCGAGTGCGGCTTCGAGCAGTCGCGATCGGGTGGCCCGGCTGCGGTCCTGCTGCGGCTCCCGGACGTTTACACCTGCCATCGCGGGGGACGCTTCTCGAGGAAGGACGTCATACCTTCGCGGGCCTCGTCCGAGGCGAACAGCCGGGCCGACTGTTCGGCGAGTGCGTCTGCCTCGGCGAAGCTGACGGCCTTGGTGGTCAGTGGCTTCGTCTCGCGCAGTCCCTGCGGGGACGCCTTGCGCAGCGTGTCGAGCAGGGCGTGGGTGGCGGCGTCGATGTCGTCGACGGCTTCGGTGATCAGCCCGATGCGTTCGGCCGTGGGGGAGTCGAACGTCTCGCCGGTCACGTAGTAGCGGCTGGCCGCCCGGGGTTGCAGCCGCGGCAGGGTGGTCAGCGAGATCATCGCCGGCGCCAGCCCGAGCTTGACCTCGGTGAACGCGAACGTGCTGGCCGGCCCGGCCAGCACGATGTCGCAGGCGCCGACCAGTCCCATTCCGCCGGCGCGGACGTGCCCGTCGATGCTGCCGACGACCGGCTTGGGCAGCTCGACGATCAGGCGCAGCAGGGCGATCACCCGCTTGGTGCCTTCGGCCATTCCGCCGGCGCGCGCCTCGGTCAGGTCGGCACCGGCGCAGAACGTGCGGCCGGTGTGGGTGAGTTCGATCGCCCTTACCGTGTCGGTGGTTGCGGCCTCGTCCAGTCGCTGTTCGAGCTCGGTCATCAGCGCGGAGGACAGCGCGTTGCGGTTGTGCGGCGAGTCGAGCGCGATGCGGGCGACACCCCGCTCGACGCCGTACTGGATCAGGCTGGTCATTGGGCTCCTCTAGTAGGACTTCGGCAGGCCGAGGGAGAACTGGGCGACGAAGTTCAGGATCATCTCCCGGCTGACCGGGGCGATGCGCCCGGCCCGTGATGCGGCGAGCAGCCCGCCCAGGCCGTACTCGCTGGCCAGGCCGTTGCCGCCGTGCGACTGGATCGCCTGGTCGACGGCCCGAGCGGCGGCCTCGGCGCCGGCGTACTTGGCCATGTTGGCCGACTCGCCGGCTCCCATGTCGTCGCCGTCGTCATACAGCGTGGCTGCCTTTTGCATCATGAGCCGGGCCAGCTCCAGTTCGATCTTGATCTGCGCCAGTGGATGCGCCAACCCTTGGTGGGCGCCGATCGGTTGCCCCCACACTTCGCGGCCCTTGACGTAATCTACAGCCTTGCTGAGGGCATAGCGGCCCAGTCCGACCGACATGGCGGCGGCCATGATGCGCTCGGGGTTCAGCCCGGCGAACAGCTGCATCAGCGCCGCGTCCTCGTCGCCGATCAGCGCATCGGCGGGCAGCCGGACGTCGTCCAGGAACAGCAGGAACTGCTTGTCCGGCGTGGCCAGGTCCATCGCGATGGGCTGATACTCAAAGCCTGGTGCGTCGGTGGGGACGGCGTACAGGGCCGGCTTGAGCTTGCCGGTCCTGGCGTCCTCCGTCCGGCCGACGATCAGCACCGCCTCGGCCTGGTCGACGCCGGAGATGAACACCTTGCGGCCGTTGAGGATCCAGTCGCTGCCATCCCGGCGGGCGGTGGTGGTGATCTTGTGCGAGTTGGAACCGGCATCGGGCTCGGTGATGCCGAACGCCATGATCGTGTCGCCGCTGGCCAGCGCCGGCAGCCAGCGCTGCTTCTGCTCGTCCGTGCCGAACCGGGCGATGATCGTGCCGCAGATGGCCGGCGACACCACCATCATCAGCAGCGTGCAGCCGGTGGCGGACAGCTCCTCGAGCACGAGCGACAGGTCGTACATGCCGCCGCCCCCGCCGCCGTACTGCTCGGGCAGGTTCACCCCGAGGAAGCCCTGCTTGCCGGCCTCGGCCCACAGCTCGTCGAGG
>DASXYE010000113.1:0-5422 GCA_036502695.1 Jatrophihabitantaceae bacterium | reverse complement strand
TGCCAAGCGTGAACGGCAATACGAGGACATCAAGAAGGGCCTGAAGGATCGGGGCCGGTCCGAGGACGTCGCCGAGGAGATCGCGGCCCGGACGGTGAACAAGGAACGAGCCCGCGCCGGGGAGTCCAAGCAGGCCAGCCGACAGTCCACCCACGACATGTCGTCCGGACGTCGGGGCGGCCTGCGCTCGCACAGCGGATCGGGTGGCCGGACGAAGGAGCAGCTGTACCAGGAGGCGCGGAACAAGAACATCAAGGGCCGCTCGTCGATGAACAAGCGCGAGCTGGAGCGGGCGGTCGGCCGCTGACGCGGTGAGCACTGATTCCGCCGGCGCCCGCACCGTCGCGCTGGCCCTGCTGGCGAACGCCGGCGTCGGACTGCTGAAGCTCGTCGCCGGCTTGGTGTCCGGGTCGGGCGCGCTGCTGTCGGAGGCGGCGCACTCGGCCGGTGACACGTCGACCGAGCTGTTGCTGGCCACGGCGTTGTGGCGCTCGTCGCGCCCGGCCGACCGCGTTCATCCGTTCGGGTACGGCAAGGAGCGCTACTTCTGGTCGTTGCTGGCCGCGGTGGGGATCTTCGTCTCGGGCGCGGCCTTCTCGGTGTTCGAGGGCGTGCACACCATCGTCAGCCCGGAGCGCGCGGCCCACCTGTTGTGGATCAACTATCCGGTACTGGTGCTGGCGTTCGTCCTGGAAGGCATTTCGCTACGACAGGCGATCCGCTCGACGCACGGGGAGGCGCGACGGCGGAAGCGCTCCGTCGGCGACGTCGTCCGCGATCCGCACGACCCGACCGTGCGCAGCGTCGTGCTCGAAGACACCGCCGCGTTGATCGGCTTGGCTGTCGCCGGGCTCGGCGTCGGCCTGCATCAGCTCACCGGTTCGGCGATGTGGGACGGCGCGGCGTCGCTCGTCATCGGTGCGCTGCTCGTCGTGGCCGCTGTGTTGCTGGCCCAGACCTGTAAGGCTTTGCTGATCGGCAAGCAGGCCGATTCCCGGCTGATGCGGCGGATCGAGGAACGCCTCGAAGAGCAGGACGAGGTGGACGACGTCGTCGACGTGCTGACCATGATGACCGGCGTAGACCGGATCCTGCTGTGCACCCGGGTCGATTTCGTGGATGGCTTCAGCGCCGGCGAGCTGGAGCACGCCTGCGTTCGCATGGGTGAGCTGCTACGCCGCGAGTTCCCCGACCTGGACGAGGTGTTCATCCAACCGGCGTCGAAGGACGATCCCCTTGTGCAGCAACGGGTTCGCGCTCGATACGGCCACGAGCTCGCCGATACGGGATGAGTAATCCCCGCTGTGTCGGAGCAGCCACTCGACGAGGAAGCGGGGCGCTGATCGCGGCGGCGGGCCGGCGCCGTCGCGACGGACTGCTCGTGGATCCTCTTGGCGGCGAGGGGGCTACGAACTAGATCCGCACAGGGCGGATATCCCCGCACAGTGCGGAACGCCCATGTAAGCCCATCGACTTGCGCTGCTCAACGACAGCTCGCGGATGCGCTACCAATTACGTGAATCTGTAAGAGCTTGTCGGGGTGATCTCGCCCTCGCAGGATCGGGCTGGTCTGCTGCTGCGAACGGGAACGGGGTCCCGATGAGAAGACTGACCGTGCTGGGCGGGTTGCCGCATGGGCGGTGGTCGCGCCGGCGGTCGCGTCCACGGGCGCCGCGCCCACACCCGCCGCGCCGACGCCGTCGATCAGCTGGGGCGCGTGCGCTTCTTCTTCTGGATCGCGCGGAGGTGCTCGTCGAGCCGGTCCAGGCTGCCCTCGAAGAAGCGGCGGTAGTACGTGAGCCAGTCGGTGGCGTCGGCCAGCGGCCCGGCCCGCAGCGTGGCCGGTCGCTGCTGCGCGGCGCGCCCGCGAGCCACCAGGCCGGCCTGCTCGAGCACCTTCAGGTGTTTCGACACCGCCTGCAGGCTGATCGGGAACGGCTCGGCCAGCTCGTTCACCGTGGCCTGGCCCTCGCTCAGCCGGGCCAGCATCGCCCGGCGGGTCGGATCGGCGAGCGCGGCGAACGTCCGGCTGAGCTGATCGGTCGGCACGGTCTTACTCCGCCGGCTGATCCGCCGGCCGGTCCGCGCGCTGGTAGCGCAGCGCCGTGACGCCCGAGCCGATGTCGCGCGCCTCGACCAGGTCGAGGTTGGTACCGGTGCCCTCGGCGAACAGCCGCTTACCCTTACCCAGCACGACTGGATAAACCAGCAGCCGGTACTCGTCGACGAGATCGCGCGCCACCAGGGCCTGGATGAGCGTCGAGCTGCCGCCGACGAGCAGGTTGCCGTCGAGCCCGGCCACGCCGTCGAGGTCGCGCACCACCGCCGAGTTCGTCCACTCGGCCTCGTCGAGTGTCGACGTCACGACGTACTTCTGGATGCCGTTCATGCGCTCGCCGAACGGCCCGGTCTCCTCGATCATGTTCGGCCAGGCCGCGGCGAACCCCTCGTAGGTGGTCCGGCCCAGCAGCAGCGCGTCCGCCGCGAACAGCTCCTCGTACTTGAAATCGCCGATGTCGTCGTTCCAGTAGGACATCGACCACTCGTTCGGCGCCTCGATGATCCCGTCCAACGTCACGAACTCCGATACCACGATCCGGCGCATGTCGCTCCTCTTGCTCATCCAGATGGTTGATTAACCATTTGATTGAACATAGCAAGGCCAGCCGCGATCACGCAACGCGTGGCGGCGAGGCACCGCCGTACGTTGCTCGATCACGCCCGTGGCTGCTAGCGTGACTGAAACGATCGTTTCAGTTGGAGGTACGATGACGGCAAGTGCCCCGGCCCGGGTGCCGGCCGGCCCGTTCGGCGCCCCGTACGAGTTCGTCAGCGTCGACGGCCGGATCGTCCGAGCGGACGCGGCCCGGGTGAGCGTGCACGCGCACGTGCTGTCGTACGGCACCGGCACGTTCGAGGGCATCCGGGCGTGGTGGAGTCCCGAGCGCGCCCAGCTGTACGTGTCGGCGGCGCGCGCGCACTACGAGCGGTTGCATCGCTCGGCGCGGATTCTCGGGCTGCCGTTGCCCTTCCCGGCCGACCAGCTGGTCGCGCTGACCGCCGAGCTGCTGCGCGCCAACGACGTCCGTACCGATGCGTACGTTCGGCTGCTGCTCGTGCAGGTCGGCGACGTGCTGCCGGTGCGCATGCACGACGTACCGGCGCGGCTGAGCATCGCGATCACGCCGGTCGTCGGCGACTACGCGAATCCGGCCGGCCTGCGGATCATGGTGAGCACCTGGCGGCGGCCTGCCGACACGGCGATCCCGGCACGGGCGAAGGTGGTGGGCGGCTACGTCGGGCCGTCGCTGGCCAGGACGGAGGCGGCCCGCGCCGGGTACGACGATGCACTGCTGCTGACCGGTGACGGGTACGTCGCCGAGGCCACGACATCGAACGTCTTCGTGCGCATCGGCGACACCTGGCACACGCCGCCCGGCACCGACGACATCCTGGAAGGCATCACCCGGACCGAGGTGATGGCCCTGCTCAACGAGGCCAGAACACCCTTGCGACAAAGGCGCATTCACCGGTCCGAGCTGTACGCCGCGGACGAGGTGCTGTTGTGCGGTACCGCCTCGACGGTGGTGCCCGTGGTCGAGATCGACGGGCGGCCGGTCGGCGACGGGCAGCCCGGCAAACGTACAGCCGAGCTGCGGGATGCGCTGCGGGCCATCGCCCGGCGCGAGGATCCGCGTCATCCGGAGTGGACGACGCCGGTGTACGAGGAGGCGAGCCAGTGAGCGTGATGCGCGACATCGACGGGATGGGGCGGCGCGAGATCTGGGACGGCGTGACCGCCCGGATGGTCGAGGGCGAGCGGATGACCCTGGCCATCGTCGAGATCGCACCGGGCAAGCGGGTGCCCCAACACGCCCACGACAACGAGCAGATCGGCTTCGTCATCGAGGGATCCGTGACGTTCACGGTGGGCGACGAGACGCGGACGCTCGGCCCGGGCGGCTCGTGGTGCATCCCGTCGAACGTGCCGCATCACGTCGACGTCGGTCCGGACGGGGCGATCGTCGCCGAGGCGTACGCGCCGATCCGCGCGGACTGGGCGGCGCTTCCGGTCGGCGAGCCGACGCCGCCGAACTGGCCGCGCCCGTCCTGAGCCCGCCCGTCACAATGACGGGCATGACGCAGAGCGCGGCCCCGAGCGGCGACTCCGCGCGCCGGGCCGACCTGCTCCGTGCGCTGATCGACTACTCGGCCGAGCACGGGCTGTCCGACGTGTCGCTGCGCCCGCTGGCGGCCGCCGTCGGGTCCAGCCCGCGGATGCTGCTGTACTTCTTCGGCTCCAAGGAAGGGCTCGTCCGCGAGGTGCTGAACCGCTCGCGCGAGCACCAGTTCGAGCTGGTTGATCGGTGGCTGCACGAGGCGACGTCGCCGGCCGACCGGATCGAGCGGCTGTGGCAGTGGCTGGCCGATCCGGAGCAGGCCGGCATCGAGCGGCTGTTCTTCGAGGGGTACGCCCGGTCGCTGCCCGACGACGCGGGGGCTTGGTCGGGGTTCGGCGCGGCGAGCATCACCGACTGGCTGCCGGTGATCGATCGGCTGCTCGACCCGGTGGCCCGCCGGTCGCGGGGGAGCGGACCGATGCCGACGTTCGTGCTGGCCACCGTGCGCGGTCTGCTGCTCGACCTGCTGGCCACCGGGGATCGCCGCCGCGTCGGGCGGGCCTTCGCCGTGCTCGCCGACCTGCTCCGTCGACAGGAACGTCCCGCCGAGTGACGGATGTCGCGGCGAGTGACGGCCAATAGTGCCGTCACTCGCGTAGAAATCCGTCACTCGGCGAGAGGGTTCAGGAGCGTCATCGCGGGATGCAAGGATTCTCGTATGGCTGATAGTGCGCGCGCGGGCGTGGCTCTGGTAACCGGTGCGAGTTCTGGCTTCGGCCGGGCTACCTGTCTACGCCTGGTCGCAGGTGGCTACGCCGTCGTGGCGGCGGCGCGGCGGACCGACGCCCTGGCCGAGCTCGCGGCCGAGGCGACCGACGCAGCCGGAACGCCCGGCGCGATCCATCCGCTGCAGCTGGACGTTCGGGATCGCGCGGCCGTCGAGCAGGCGGTGGCTGGGCTGCCGCCGGAGTACGCCGAGGTCGACGTTCTCGTGAACAACGCCGGCCTGGCGCTCGGGCTCGAGGCCGCACCTACAGCCGTGCTGGACAACTGGGACCGCATGGTGGACACCAACTGCAAAGGTCTCATGTACGTGACCCGGGCCGTACTGCCCGGCATGGTGCAACGCCGCCGCGGCCACATCGTCAACCTCGGCTCGATCGCCGGCACCTATCCCTACCCGGGCGGCAATGCCTACGGCGCGACCAAGGCGTTCGTGCACCAGTTCAGCCTCAACCTGCGATCCGACCTGCACGGCACGGGCATCCGCGTGACGTCGGTCGAGCCGGGCATGGCCGACA
>DASXYE010000112.1:0-14636 GCA_036502695.1 Jatrophihabitantaceae bacterium | reverse complement strand
GCCGCGACGCGGCCCGCGACGAAGTCGCGGTGCGGATCTGCGTTGGGCCCGAGCTTGCGAGGGGGTCCACAAGCAGATTCGCTCAAGGCGGGTCAACAACAGTGCGGCGGATGGCGCGGTCGGCGGCGTGGCCGAACGCGTTGACCAGGCCCCGCACGACCAGCGGCCGCAGCCGGGATACGACCACGGCGAGCTGGTCGCGATCGGTGGTCTCGCCGCGCCGGAACGGTTCCCAGATGCCGCGGCGGAACACGTCGGTCAGTCCGTCGGCCACCGCCGCCGCGTGCGAGTGGATCACCTCGGCCGCCTCCCGCAGCACGGCGGCCGGCACGGGCAGGTCGATCAGCTCCAGGCCCATGCCGAGCACCGACGGCGTGGTGCGGAACGTGTCGTGGTCCGACGGGTCGACCACGCCGAGCGAGACGAGCAGGTCGACGTCCTCAGCCGAGAGCTGCCGTCCGGCCCGTCGCTCCAGCGCAGCGCGGTCGAGTTCCTCGGCCCGCTCGGGCATCCACGGCGTGAACATCGCGGCCTGCATGGCGAAGTCGGCCGGCGAGGCGTCGTGCGGGATGTGCGCGAGCACCCGTTCGATGGCGGCCAGCGTGTAGCCGTGGTCTTGCAGCTCGCGGACCAGCTCGAGCCGCATGCGATGTTGGGTGCCGTAGTAGGCGATGCGACCGCGCCGGACCGGAGCCGGCAGCAGGCCCTCGGTGGCGTAGAACCGCACTGTCCGCACGGTCATCCCGGTGCGCGCGGCCAGCTCGTCGACAGTCAGTTCCTCGACTGTCGACTCGGCGGTCGGCTCGGCGCTCGTGGTCACGGTCACAATCCTATCCGCGTTACTGTGCCAGTGATACTGTCACGAACGAGAGATACGTCCCAACGACGCTTTCCCCCACAGGTTCTCCGAGGACGGTCATGACCACAGAAGCCTTCGTTTACGACGCCATCCGAACCCCGCGCGGCAAGGGCAAGCAGAACGGTTCCTTGCACGAATCGAAGCCGATCACGCTGCTCGTCGGGCTGATCGACGAGCTGCGCAAGCGCAATCCCTCCCTGGATCCCGATCGCATCGAGGACGTCATCCTCGGCGTGGTCTCACCGATCGGCGACCAGGGCTTCGACATCGCTCGCACCGCGGCCCTGGCTGCCGGGTTGCAGACGTCCGGCCCGGGCTTTCAGCTCAACCGGTTCTGCGCGTCGGGCCTGGAAGCGGTGAACGTCGCGGCCCAGAAGGTCCGCTCCGGTTGGGAGGATCTGTTCCTGGCCGGCGGTGTCGAGTCGATGTCGCGGGTGGCCATGGGCTCCGACGGCGGCGCCTGGGCGATGGACCCGGAGACGTCGTACGAGACGAGCTTCATTCCGCAGGGCATCAGCGCCGACCTGATCGCGACGCTGGAAGGCTTCAGCCGCGAGGACGTCGACCTGTTCGCCGCCGAGTCGCAGACCCGGGCCGGCAAGGCCATCGCCGACGGGACGTTCAGCCGCTCGGTGATCCCGGTCGTCGACCGCAACGGCTTCACGATCCTCGATCACGACGAGTTCGCCCGTCCGGGCACGACCCCCGAGTCGCTGGCCGGCCTCAAGCCGTCGTTCGCGGCGATCGGTGACCTGGGCGGCTTCGACGCCGTAGCCCAGCAGAAGTACCACTGGGTCGAGAAGATCAACCACGTGCATCACGCCGGCAACTCGTCGGGCATCGTCGACGGCGCGGCGCTGACGATCATCGGCAGCGAGCAGGCCGGCATCGACAACGGCCTGACGCCGCGGGCGCGCATCGTGGCCACCGGCGTGGTGGCCCAGGAGCCGACGATCATGCTCACCGGTCCGGCCCCGTCGGCCCGCAAGGCGCTGGCCAAGGCGGGACTCACCGCCGGCGACATCGACCTGTACGAGGTGAACGAGGCGTTCGCCGCGGTGGTCATGAAGTTCCTACGGGATATGGACGTTCCGCACGACAAGGTGAACGTCAACGGCGGGGCCATCGCGCTGGGCCACCCGCTCGGCGCGACCGGGGCGATGATCCTCGGCACGCTGATCGATGAGCTGGAACGCCGCGATCTGCGACGAGGGCTGGCCACCTTGTGCGTGGGCGGCGGTATGGGCGTATCGACGATTGTGGAGCGGGTCTGATGACGAACACGATCAACTGGGACAAGGACGCCGAGGGCATCGTCACGCTGACGCTGGACGACCCCGACCACCGCGCCAACACGATGAACGACGCGTTCCGGTCGTCGTTCGCCGCGGCCGTGCAGCGCCTGGTGGCCGAGAAGGACAGCGTCACCGGCGTGATCGTCACCTCGGCGAAGGATACTTTCTTCGCCGGCGGTGACCTGAAGCTGCTGAGCCAGGTGGACGACAGCAACGCCGCGCAGTTCCGCGACGGCGTCGAGGCGATGAAGGCGGACTTCCGCACGCTCGAGACGCTGGGCAAGCCGGTCGTGGCCGCGCTGAACGGAGCGGCGCTCGGCGGCGGCCTGGAGATCGCGCTGGCCTGCCACCACCGCGTCGCCCTGGACAACCCCAAGGCGCAGTTCGGTTTCCCCGAGGTCACGCTGGGGCTGCTGCCCGGCGCCGGCGGCGTCACCCGCACGGTCCGACTGCTGGGCATCGCCGACGCGCTGATGAAGGTGCTGCTGCAGGGCCAGCGACTCAAGCCGACGCAGGCCGTCGAGACCGGCATCGTGCACGAGCTGGCCGCCACGCCGGACGAGTTGATCGCCAAGGCTCGTGACTGGATCAAGGCCAACCCCGACGCGACCCAGCCCTACGACCAGCCGGGCTACAAGATCCCGGGCGGCACCCCGTCCAACCCGAAGTTCGCCGCGATGCTGCCGGCGTTCCCGGCCAACCTGCGCAAGCAGCTCAAGGGTGCGCCGATGCCGGCCCCGCACCACATCCTGTGCGCGGCGGTCGAGGGCAGCCAGGTCGACATCGACACGGCGCTGCGCATCGAGGGGCGCTACTTCGTCGACCTCGCCCGTGGCCAGGTCGCCAAGAACATGATCAAGGCGTTCTGGTTCGACCTGAACTCGATCAATGGCGGCGGCTCGCGTCCGGACGGCTTCGAGAAGCGCAACGCCACGAAGGTCGCCGTGCTCGGCGCCGGCATGATGGGCGCCGGAATCGCTTACGTATCAGCGCGAAACGGCATCGACGTCGTGTTGAAGGACGTCTCGATCGAGGCCGCCGAGAAGGGCAAGGACTACTCGCGCAAGCTACTCGACAAGGCTGTCTCTCGCGGCAAGCTGACCGAGGCGAAGCGCGACGAGGTGCTGGCTCGCATCACGCCCACCGCCGATGCGGCGGACGTGGCCGGCTGCGACCTGGTCGTCGAGGCCGTGTTCGAGAAGACCGAGCTGAAGCACCAGGTGTTCGGTGAGATCGAGTCGATCGTGGCCGCCGACGCGCTGCTCGGCTCGAACACGTCCACGCTGCCGATCACCGGGCTGGCCGAAGGCGTCCAGCGCAAGAAGGACTTCATCGGCCTGCACTTCTTCTCCCCCGTCGACAAGATGCCGCTGCTGGAGATCATCCGCGGCGAGCAGACCTCGGACGAGGCCTTGGCCCGCGCGCTCGACTACGCGGCCCAGATCAAGAAGACCCCGATCGTCGTGAACGACAGCCGGGGCTTTTTCACCAGCCGGGTGATCGGCACGTTCGTCAACGAGGCGCTGGCGTTCCTGGCCGAGGGTGTGCACCCCGCGACGATCGAGCAGGCCACCACCCAGGCCGGCTACCCGGTCGGCGCGCTGCAGCTCACCGACGAGCTGAACATGGAGCTGTTCGTCAAGATCCGCAACGAGTCTCGGGACGCCATCGAAGCGGCCGGCGGGGTGTTCCCGGCGCATCCGGGTGAGAAGGTCGTCGATCGGATGGTCGAGCTCGGCCGGCCGGGACGCCTGCGCGGTAAGGGATTCTTCGACTACGGCGAGGACGGCAAGCGCACCGCGTTGTGGCCCGGGCTGGCCGAGACGTTCCCGGTGCAGGGCGATCCGGCCGACGTCGACCTGCACGAACTGCAGGAGCGGATGCTGTTCGCCGAGGCGGTCGACTCGGTGCGCTGCCTCGAGGAGAACGTCCTGATCACCGTGGCCGACGCGAACATCGGCTCGATCATGGGCATCGGCTTCCCGCCGTGGACCGGCGGCGTGCTGCAGTACATCAACGGCTACCCCGGCGGCGTCGCGGGATTCACCACGCGCGCCGACGAGCTCGCTGAGAAGTACGGCGAGCGGTTCCGGCCCAGCCCGCTGCTACGCAAGAAGGCCGAGAACGGCGAGACGTTCGAGTAGGCCATGGCACTCGAGCGGACGATCTTCGAGGCCGAGCATGACGCGTTCCGCGAGACGTGCCGCACGTTCTTCGCCAAGCACGCCGTTCCGAACAACGAGCGCTGGGCGAAGGAAGGCATCGTCGACCGCGAGGTGTGGCGTGAGGCCGGGCGGCAGGGGCTGCTCGGCTTCGCGGTGGACGAGCGCTACGGCGGCGGTGGGGCCAGCGACTTCCGGTTCAACGTCGTGCTCGGCGAGGAGCAGATCAAGGCGCAGGCCACCGGGCTCGGCTTCCCGGTGCACGTCGATCTGATCCTGCCGTACCTGGAACGGCTCGCCACCGAGGAGCAGAAGCAGCGCTGGCTGCCCGGCTACTGCACCGGCGACATCATCACCGCGATAGCGATGACCGAGCCGGGCACCGGCAGCGACCTGCAGTCGATCAAGACGACGGCGATCCGCGACGGTGGCCACTACGTGCTCAACGGTCAGAAGACCTTTATCACCAACGGGATCCACTCCGATCTGGTGATCGTCGCAGCCAAGACCGACCCGTCCCAGGGAGCGCAAGGCGTGTCGCTGATCGCGGTCGAGCGGGACACCCCGGGCTTCGAGCGCGGCCGCAACCTCGACAAGATCGGCCTCAAGGCCCAGGACACAGCCGAGCTGTATTTCTCGGACGCCCGCGTCCCGGCCGAGAACCTGCTCGGCGAAGAGGGCCAGGGCTTCGTCTACCTGATCCAGAACCTGGTGCGGGAACGGATGACGATCGCAGTCGCCGCGGTGGCCGCCGCCGAGGCCGTCCTGGACATGACCATGGAGTACTGCAAGAGCCGCACCGCGTTCGGCCGGCCCATCGGCAAGTTCCAGCACAACCGGTTCCTGCTGGCCGAGCTGGCCACCGAGGTCACGATCGCGCGGACGTTCATCGATCGCTGCATCGTCGAGCACAACGCCGACACGCTCGACATCCCGACCGCGGCGATGGCCAAGTGGTGGACCACGGAGTTGCAGAACAAGGTCGTCGACCGCTGCCTGCAACTGCACGGCGGCTACGGCTACATGAGCGAGTACCCCATTGCGCAGGCGTTCATCGACAGCCGGGTGCAGACGATCTACGGCGGCACGACCGAGATCATGAAAGAGATCGTCGGTCGCAGCCTAGGCTTCTGACCATGCCCGGACCGTTGCACGGCGTCCGCGTCCTCGAGCTGCCGGCGATCGGCCCGGTGCCGTTCCTCGGCATGCTGCTGGCCGACCTGGGCGCCGAGATCATCCGCATCGTCAAACCAGTCCCCGACGTCATGGACGCGCTGTCCGCGGGCGCGCCGGGCCGCGGGCGTCGCTCGATCGCACTCGACCTGCGCAAGCCCGGGGCGGCCGAGGTGGTGCTGCGTCTCGTCGACGGCGCCGACGCGCTGATCGAGGGATTCCGTCCCGGCGTGGCCGAACGGCTCGGCGTCGGGCCGGACGTCGCGCTGGGCCGCAATCCCAAGCTGGTGTACGGGCGGATGACCGGATGGGGCCAGGACGGCCCGCTCGCGCCGACCGCCGGCCACGACATCACCTACCTGGCGATCTCCGGCCTGCTGCACGGCATCGGCCCGGCCGACGGTCCGCCTGTCCCGCCGGTCAACTACCTCGGCGACTACGGCGGCGGCTCGATGTTCCTCGCGGTCGGGGTGCTGGCCGGTCTGCTGCACGCGCGCGCGACCGGCCAGGGCCAGGTCGTCGACGCGGCGATGACCGAGGGCGCCGCCTACCTCGGCACGATCACCCGCAGCCTGTTCGCGCTCGGCGGCTGGCAGGACACGCGCGGAGTGAACCTGCTCGACGGCGGCGCGCCGAACTACCGCTGCTACGCCTGCGCGGACGGGCGGTACGTCGCGGTCGGCGCGCTCGAGGCGAAGTTCTGGCAGGTGCTCGTCGACACGCTCGGCCTGGACAACCCCGGTTCGCCGTACGACAGCCGTGACTGGCCGGCGCTGACCAAGACGCTCGGCGACGCGTTCGCCACCAAGACGCGTGACGAGTGGGCGGCGATCTTCGCCCCGCTGGACGCCTGCGTGGCTCCGGTGCTGACCCTGGCCGAGGCGCCGACGCATCCGCACAACGTCGAACGCGGCTCGTTCGTCGACGTCGCCGGGACGACCGTGGCCGCGCCCGCGCCGCGCTTCTCGACGACGGCCACCACGGCGGCCGCGCCGTCCGAGCCGGACACCGAGGCCGACGCGGTCCTGGCCGAGCTCGGCTACGACGACGCCGGCCTCACGGCGCTACGCAAGTCAGGCGCGATCAAGTAGCTCGGCCAGGGTGGCCTGCAATGCCTGCAGCGCCGGAGTGAACGCGTGGTCGGGCGGCGCGGCGAACCCGACGACGACGCCACGCCGGCCCGCGCGCGGATCGTGCCAGTTCGGCGCGAGCAGCCCGACCTCCAGCGAGTGCCGGCCGGCCACCCGGGTGATCGTGGCGTCGTCCGGGCCGTCCGGCGGGAACTGCAGCGCCACGTGCAACCCGGCCGCGATGCCCGCCGGCAACACCTGCAGCGGCGCCACGACCGCCCGCACCCGCTCGCGCCGGCGCCGGTACACGCCGCGCATCCGCCGCACGTGCCGGTCGTAGGCCCCGGTCTCGATCAGGTCGGCCAGCACGAGCTGATCGATGCTGGACGGGTGCCGCTCCCCCATGCCGGCCGCCACCGCCCGGAAGTCGGGCAGCAGCCGCGGCGGCACGACCAGCCAGGCCAGTCGCAGCCCGGGCGCCAGCGTCTTGCTCGCCGTCCCCGCGTAGACGATGTGCTCGGGGGCCAGCGCCTGCAGCGCCCCGACCGGGCGGCGGTCGAAGCGGAACTCGCCGTCGTAGTCGTCCTCGAGTACGAGCCGCCCGCTGTCGACGGCCTGCCGGGCCAGGGCCGCGCGGCGGTCCGGGGCCAGCGTCACGCCGAGCGGGTAGTGGTGCGCCGGGGTGACCACCACGGCGGGCGCGTCGAGTTCGCCCACCCGCAGGCCGTGGTCGTCGACGTCCACGCCGGTGATGCCGAGCCCGGCCGCGGCGGCCACCGCGCGCAGGTCCGGCAGCGACGGGTTCTCGAACGCCGCGGTGCGTCCACCCCGGGCCTGGACGACGTGCGCCCACCACGCCAGCAGGTGACCGAATCCCGAGCCGACGACGACCTGCTCCGGTTCGGTCAGGACGCCGCGCGTGCGGCGCAGGTAGCCGGCCAGGGCGCGGCGCAGGTGCGGGTGGCCGAGCGGGTCGTGATACATGAGCGACTCGGTGGCCGCCCGCGCCATCACCCGCCGGGTGGCGGCCAGCCAGGCGGCCCACGGGAACGCGCTGAGGTCGGGCTGGCCCGGGCCGAGGTTCCAGCGCGGCGTCGGCTCGCGATCCGCGGCGGTGGCCGGCGCGCGGTGTCCGGGACGCGGGTTCAGCCCGGCCGCCACCCGGGTCGGGGCGCCGTGCCGGATCGTGAGGTAGCCCTCGGCGGCCAGGTCGGCGTACACCCCGGACACCGTGCCGCGAGCCAGCCCCAGATCGGCGGCCAGCGCCCGGGTGGACGGCACGACGGTGCCGGGCCGCATCTGCCCGGATCGGATCGCCGCCCGCAGCGCGTCGGCCAGCGCGCGGGCCGGGCGCGCGGTCGGCGTCCAGTCCAGGTGCAGGTCGACCGAACTGGACCAGCTATCCCCCATGAAACTGGACCATACCGTCGAGCCAGCTGCCCCTAGGGTGGACGTCATGACCGACACTCGCCTACAGCCGGGCTCCATACTTCCGAACGTCCAGCGCCACCTCGTCGCCCTGGACTCCGCCTCCGAGCGGGCGGCCGTCGAGGCCGGTATCGCCAAGCCCTTTCTCGACCTGATCCGACTGCGGGTCTCGCAGCTCAACGGGTGCTCGTACTGCGTCGACTCGCACTCCCGGGACGCCCGCGACGGCGGTGAGAGCGAGCGCCGGGTACTGCTGATCGCGGCCTGGCGGCACACCGAGCTCTACACCGAGCCAGAGCGGGCCGCCCTGGCCCTGGCCGAGGCGTTGACCGGGTTGCCGGCCGTGCGCGACGTGCCCGACGACGTCTACCAGCAGGCCACCGGGGCGTTCACCGAGCAGCAATACGCGGCGCTCGTCTGGGTCATCACGACCATCAACGCCTGGAACCGCCTGGGCGTGGTCGGCCACATGGAGCTCGACGACGTCCCCGAGTAGTCACTCATCCCGAGCTGTCCGCGCTTCGCGACGTCCTAGCATCGCGAAGCGCGGACAACTTGGTTGTGGACGATCAATTCAGGCTGATGTTCGGCTCACCTTGCGGGTCCATGCCGCCGGTCGGTGTACACGAACCGCCCCGGACGGCACCACCGTTGTAGGCCTGCCGCAGGCAGTTGCGCATCGCCAGCTGGCCCCAGTAGTTGGCGTGCACGTCCTCCTGCAACTGGTACGGCCCGGTGATCGTGCTCGTCGTGCGGATCTGGTTGATCCACTCGCTGTTGTCGGCCGCGCCGGGCTGCGTCCAGGACGTCAGCCCACGCTCTTCGAGCAGCCCGTCGGTGTTCTCGCACAGCCGGTGCCCGTTGACGATGCCGCTGATGTCGAGCAGCCGGGAGTTGGCAAGTCCAGCCTGGCTGTAGGCATTGCGGACGGAGTTGTTGATCGTGGCGAACGCCGTGTTGTTCGCCCAGTCGGCGTCGGCATTCCAGACCCCGCAACCGCCGGTGCTCTGCCGCGTCCACCCCGTCTCGTCATAGCGGAACTGCGAGCCGTACGGGATCGGATCCCAGTACGTCTGCACGAAGATCGTGTAGCCCGAGTCGGCATAACCCGCGTTGGCCATCGCCTGGCGGACGTTGAGGATCGCGCCCTTGATGTTGGCGGTCTCGGTGGCGACGTTGCCGGGCGCGAAGATCGGCGTGATGCTGTCGTCGTCCTGGCAGTAGTCCCGCCACCAGCTCGGCGACAGGATCCAATCCTCGACGCACTGCTGGACGATGTCGGCGAAATGGTAGTTGTTCGCGCCGATCAGCAACGCGATCGCCTTGACGTTGTGGCTTGCCGCGAACTGCTGCAGCATCAGCCCCTGGCCCAGGTGCCCGGCCCCGTCGTTGTAGGAGTCGATGCCCGGCTTGAAGTCGCTGTCGGACGAGTAGGCCTGGGTGTTCGTGTGCGCCCCCGAACAGGCAAGGTTCAGCCCGTTGACACCGCCGCCGACATAGGCCTCGGCGGACTTCGAGCGGTGGCAGCCCGCGATCTGCTCGGCGGTGTTGCCGGCGTTGTCGAGTACGCCGTCGGACCCAGTGCGTCGATCTCGCTGGAATCCTGGTTCGTGTTGCCCGCCCACCGTCCGGCTTCCCCGGAGATGGCCGAGTCGCCCAGGGTGACCACCCAGGGCGCGCCCGCGCCGGGGCCGTCCGCGGCAGCGGGTCGGGCTGCTCCCATAGTGGCGATCAGTCCGGCGAGGGTGGTGAACAGGACGGTCAAGCTGGCGATGATGCGCCGTAACCGGCTTACAGCACGCATCGTGGTCCCCTCTCCCGCAAAGCGGGTCGAGCCCCCTACCGGCGAGTATGACCAGCCGCAACCGCCCCAACAAGGCCCAAAAGTGCGAACGCGGCGCAGTGGATCTTCATACCGATAGATCGCGTGGCCGAACCCAGCCCCGAACGCGATGAGCGCTCGCGCGAAGAGCCCGGCCCGCGCGCGACGAAGGAGCTTGCGCTCGGGTCTGCGTGCGGCCCTCTGTTCTGTGGAGGGCCCGCGCAGATCCGATCTGGGCCGGATGAATTCAGCGGCGGAGGGCCGCGGCGATGAGGCGGTCGACCAGCTCGGGGTAGGCCACACCCGTGGCGGCCCACATCTGCGGGAACATCGAGATCGGCGTGAACCCGGGCATCGTGTTCAGCTCGTTGATCACCACGGAGTTGTCGGGCCGGACGAAGAAGTCGACGCGGGCCAGGCCCGCGCAGTCCAGCGCGGTGAACGCCCGGCACGCGTAGTCGCGCACCGTCGCCGTCACGGACTCGGGCAGCTGGGCCGGGATGTCGAACTCGCAGGCGTCGTCGAGGTACTTGGCCTCGAAGTCGTACCAGTCGTGGTCGCTCACCAGGCGGATCTCGGCCGGCACGCTGGCCGTCGGCCGACCGTTCTCGTCCTCGAGCACACCGCACTCGATCTCTCGGCCGGCCACCGCGGCCTCGACCAGCACCTTGTCGTCGTAGGCCAAGGCCTCCTTGACCGCCGCCGCGAAGTCGGCCCACTGCTTGACCTTGGTGATGCCGATGCTCGAACCGGCGCGGGCCGGCTTGACGAACACGGGCAGGCCGAGGTGCTCGACGTCCACCGTGGACACCTCGTCGCCGCGCCGCAGCACCACGAATTCGCCCACGGGCAGGCCGTCGGCCCGCAACAGCTTCTTGGTGAACTCCTTGTCCATGGCGGCCGCGCTGGCGAACACGCCCGGTCCGACGTAGGGCACGCCGGCCATCTCGAGCAGACCCTGGATCGTGCCGTCCTCGCCGAAGCGGCCGTGCAGCACCGGGAACACCACGTCGACGCTGCCCAGCACCCGGGCACCCTCGCCCGGCTCGACGACCACGAGCCCATGCGCTCCGGGGTCGCCGGACAGCACCACGGCCGTCCCCGTCTCGACCTCGGGCAGCGTGCGCCCGGTGATCTGCAGCTTCTCCGGGTCGGCGCCGGTCAGCACCCAGCCGCCGCCCCGGGTGATGCCCACCGGGACGACCTCGTAGCGGTCCGGATCCAGGGCGGACAGCACGCTGCCCGCCGATACGACCGATACGCCGTGCTCGCTGCTGCGGCCACCGTATACGACCGCTACCCGAATTTTCCGATTGGCCATGGGCGCCGACGCTAGCCCATCTCGCTTTTCATCGCCCGACCCATCAGCAGTCCGATCATGTCGGCCGGGCTCAGCCCTCGGTTACAGACCGCCTCGACGGCCTGGGTGATCGGCACGTCGACGCCGTGGCGTCCGGCCAGATCGAGCACCGACCGGCACGACTTCACGCCCTCGGCGACCTGCCCGTGCGTGGCCGCCTGCGCCTGCTCGAGCGTGTCCCCCTGGCCGAGGCGCTCGCCGAACGTGCGGTTGCGCGACAGCGGCGACGCGCAGGTGGCCACCAGGTCGCCCAGCCCGGCCAGGCCGGCGAACGTCAGCGGGTCAGCACCCAGGGCCGCGCCGAGGCGGGCCGTCTCGGCCAGCCCGCGGGTGATCAGCGAGGCCAGCGTGTTGTCGCCGAAGCCCATCCCGACCGCCATGCCGCAAGCCAGCGCGATCACGTTCTTGACCGCCCCGCCGAGCTCGCACCCGACGACGTCGGCGTTCGTGTAAGGACGGAAATACGGAGCGCTGCACGCGTGCTGGACGAGCGCTGCGCGGTCGATGTCCGAGCAGGCGACGACCGTGGCCGTGGGCTGTTCCTGGGCGATCTCGCGGGCCAGGTTCGGCCCGGACACCACGGCGATCGAATCGGCGCCACGGTGCGCGACCTCGCCGATGACCTCGCTCATCCGCTTCGTGCTGCCGAGCTCGACGCCCTTCATCAGGCTGACCAGGGTCGCGCCGGCCGGCAGCGCGGGCACCCAGTCGGCGAGGTTCGCGCGCAGCGTCTGCGACGGGATGGCGATCGCCACGACGTCGGCCCCGGCCAGGGCGGCGGCGTGGTCGTGCGTGGCGCGCAGCCCCGCCGGCAACGCGACCCCCGGCAGGTAGGCGGCGTTCTCGTGCCCGGAGTTGATCTGCTCGGCGACCTCGGCCCGCCGCGTCCACAACGTGGTCTCGGTGCCGGCGTCCACCAGCACCTTGGCGAACGTCGTGCCCCAGGAGCCGCCGCCGAGCACCGCCGCGCGAGTGCTCACGCAGCGTCCTGCGACTGTTTGGACTGCTTCGGCCGGACGTAGCGGTAGAAGGCGCCGGTGGGGGCCGGTTCCCCGCGCAGCTCGGCGACGAGTTCGCGCACCTCACCCATCATCACGTCGGTCATCGCCCGCAGCGTCTCCGCGGTGGGCTGGGCGCCGGCGAACCGGCTCAGGTCAATCGGCTCCCCGGCCAGGATGTGGTGCTCACGCCGCGGGAACAGGCGGATCTTCTTGTGGTAGAGGTCGACGACGTCCTGCACCCCCCACTGCCCGAGCGGGATGACCGGGACGTCGGGGGCCAGCAGCGCGAGCCGGGCCACGCCGGTGCGGGCCGACATCGGCCACCACTGCGGGTCGCGGGTCACCGTGCCTTCGGGGTGCATCAGGATCACCCGGCCCCGCCGCAGCGAGTCGACGGCCGCAGCGAGCGACTCGACGGCGTCGGCCGTGCCGCGGCTGACCGGGATGTGCCCCATGCCGTGCATCGCCCGGCCGACCACCGGCACGTCGAAGATGCTCTTCTTGGCCAGGAACCGGGGCGTGCGCGCCGCGTCCAGGACGAACCGGGCCACCAGCAACGGATCGATGTGCGAGATGTGGTTGACGATCACGATCGCCGGCCCGGTGCGCGGGATCCGGTCCAGGCGGTGATACCGCAGCTTGGTGACCACCCCGAACGGCACGTAAAGCACCAGCCAGGTCAGCCGCCACCAGAAGCCGAGCTTCTCGCTCTGATGACCAAGCCCCGGCCGGCGCAGCTTCTTCTGCCTGGGCAACGCGTCCCCTCTCGTGTTCGAGATAGCAGTCTGCCCCATCGTGCGGCCGCCAACCCAGGAGGTGCCACGATTCATGGTGTGCAGTGGACGGTGCTCGTACCGGTCAAGGCGCTGCCGGCGGCCAAGTCACGGCTGTCCGGGTTCAGCGCCGATGCCGCCGCGCACGCCCGGCTGGTGGACGCCATCCGCGGCGACACGCTCGGAGCGGCCCGCGCCGCGGCCGGTGTGACCCGCGTAGTGCGCATCGGCGACGCCCAAGGGGTCGAGCACGAGCTGCTGCAGCAACGCCCCGGGCTGAACGCCGCCCTGGCCGAGGGGGCCCGGCACGCGGCCGCCCAGTGGCCCGGCGACGGCGTCGCCGCCCTGGTCGGCGACCTGCCCGCGCTGACCGCCGTCGAGCTGGCCGCGGCGCTGACCGCGGCGGCCGAGCATCCCACGGCGTTCGTCGCGGACGCCGACGGCACCGGCACGACGCTGCTCACGGCGACCCCGCCGGCCACCCTGGAACCCCGGTTCGGGCCGGGATCCGCCGCCCGGCACGGCGCGGACGCGGCCGCGCTCGTGGGCGGCGCCGGCCTGCGCCAGGACGTCGACACTCCCGACGATCTGCGCGCCGCCCTGCTGCTCGGCGTCGGCCCGCGCACCCTGGCGGTGCTGGCTGCCCGGCAGACATCTGTCGTTCACCGCTACGAGGCATCATGAGACCCATGACTGGCACCCCGGCACTGGACGACTCACCCCCACCGCAGCCGGCCAGCGTGTCCGTCCCGGACATCGACCCGTCCGACTCGGTACCCGGCGGGGACCTCGGCCCGGACGAGGAGATGGCCAGCCTGCTCGCCGCCGACCTGCCTCCGGATCGGTTCGGCAACCGCGAGCTGTCCTGGCTGGCGTTCAACGCCCGGGTGCTGGCCCTGGCCGAGGATCAGCACCAGCCATTGCTCGAGCGGATGAAATTCCTGGCGATCTTCGCCAGCAACCTCGACGAGTTCTACATGGTGCGCATCGCCGGGTTGAAGCGCCGCGTCGACATGGGCCTGCAGGTGCCCGGCCCGGACGGGCTGTCCCCCACCGAGACGCTCAAGCAGCTGGCCGCGCGCACCCGCGAGCTGGCCGACCAGCACGCCCGGCTGTTCATCGACGACATCGAGCCGGCCCTGGCCGACGAGGGCATCCGCATCGTGCGGTGGCCGACGCTGGACGGCGAGGAGCGCGAGCGCCTCGGGAACTACTTCCGCAGCAAGGTGTTCCCGGTGCTGACGCCGCTTGCGGTCGACCCCGCGCACCCGTTCCCGTACATCTCCGGGCTGTCACTGAACCTCGCCGTGCTGGTGCGCGGTCCGGGCAGCAGCACCGAGCGGTTCGCCCGGGTCAAGGTGCCGAACAACGTGCCCCGGTTCGTCGTGGTGAAGCGCACGCCCACCGAGGCCGAGTTCCTGCCGCTCGAAGACCTGATCTCGGCCCACCTGTCGATGCTGTTCCCCGGCATGGAGGTCGTCGAGCACCACGTCTTCCGGGTGACGCGCAACGCCGACCTCGAGGTCGAGGAGGACCGCGACGAGGACCTGCTGCAGGCGCTGGAACGCGAGCTGGTGCGTCGGCGGTTCGGGCCGGCCGTCCGGCTCGAGGTCGCCGAGGACATCGATCCCCAGGTGCTCGACCTGCTGGTGAGCGAGATCGACGTCGATCCCGACGACGTGCTGCGCGTGCC
>DASXYE010000111.1:0-9659 GCA_036502695.1 Jatrophihabitantaceae bacterium | reverse complement strand
GAACGCGGCGTGCCGGTCACCGCTCGGATGACCGTGCGGGAGGTGGCCGTGGCCGGCGCCGGGGTCATCGATCCGCGGGCCGGGTGGGCGCTCGATCATCTCGGCGGGCTGGTGGACGACGCGCTCTGGTCGGGCGTGCCGCCCGGTCGCCCCGGAGTGGACGCCGCCTGGCAAGCCGCCGAGGCGATCCGCGACGGTCTGCGCCGGACGTCGCTGCTGGAGCAGGTCGCGATGAGCCTGGACGTCCGCAGCCTGCGCCGCGTCCGCTGACGCATGCGTGGTTGCGGCGTCTGCAGCGTAATCGCCCTATAAAATAAGCGCATTCTCTCTGGACGTGAGCGTTGTTGAACTGTTAGTGTCGTACGCATGTTCGAGAGGGAGGCGCCACAGGCGACGCTCTCGGACGTCCTGGACAGCCCGGATGCGGTGGTGGCTGAGCTGGCCCGGGTGCGGCCGGCGCCAGAGGATGCGGTGACGTTGTCGTTGCTGGATCCGGGCTCGCTGTCAGCTGCCGGGCGGGTGGATCTGCTGGTGGCCTTGGAGCGGCAGGCCGCGTGGATCGCCGCGCAGCAGCAACGGGTACTGGCCAGGATGGCTGTAGAGCAGGCCGACGACCGCAACTGGGTTCGTGAGGATGTCGCGTGTGCGCTGCGCATGTCGGGGAGGACCGCTGCTCGGCGGTTGGCGGTGGCGCAGACCCTGGCCGAGCGGCTGCCCGCGACGCTGAAGTTGCTGGACCGGGGTGAGGTCGGCTACCTGCACGCGGCGTTCCTGGCCCAAGCCGTGTTCGCACTCGATGCGAAGCAGGCCCGCGCGGTTGAGGAACAGGTGCTGCCGCGGGCGGTCGAGCAGACCCTGTCGGAGTTCCAGCGCAGTGTGCGCCAGGCGGTGGCTCGGGTCGCCGCGGCTACCGTCGAGGAGCAGCGGGCCGAGGCAATGAAAGAACGGCGGGTGTGTCTGACCCCGCGTGATGACGGCATGACCGAACTGTGGGCGCTGCTGCCGGCCGAAGGCGCCGCCGCCGTGGTAACCGCGGTCGATGCGCTCGCCTCAGTCACCTCGGCCGATGATCCGCGCACGCCGGATCAGCGCCGCGCCGACGCCCTGGTCGATTTGGGTGTCGCTGCGCTGCACGACCCGTTGCTGCCGAAGGCGCAGGGCATGCGCCCGAGCATCCAGATCACGGTCGCGCTGTCCACGCTGCTCGGGACCGATGAACAGCCCGGCGAACTGGCCGGGCACGGACCCATCCCGGCATCAGTAGCCCGACGCTTGGCCGCCGACGAATCCGGCACCTGGCGGCGACTGGTCACCGACCCCGTCACCGGGCAGCTGCTCGACTACGGCCAAGACACCTATCGCCCGCCGAAAGACCTCGCCGAGTTCGTCATCGCCCGCGACCAGACCTGCACCTTCCCCGGCTGCGAACGACCGGCCCGCCGCTGCGATCTCGATCATCAAACCCCTTACCGCAAAGGCGGATCCACCAGTAGCGAGAACATGGGGCCGCTGTGCGAACGCCACCACATCGGCAAACACGAAGCCGGCTGGACACCGCACCGCCACGAGGACGGCACCACGACGTGGATCAGCCCCACCAAACACGTCTACCGCTCCCGACCACCCGACCTACCCCACGACACCACCACTGATCCGCCGCCGTTCTAACTACGGGCAGCGGGGGGAAGTCTGGACGGTCGTGGGCGAGCTCGTTCAAGGCCCGATCGAGACCGTCAACGACGCCGTCGTCGACCAGTCGGCGACAGCTCGACCCTTGTCGCTGGCTCCTCAGAGGTGCTTGCGGACGAGCTGTTGCAGGTCTTGGTGGGTGTCCGGGTCGGCGGCGATCAGCAGGCCTCGCCCGGTGTGGACGGGGCCGCCGGCCAGGTCGGTGACGGTGCAGCCGGCAGCTTGGCAGATCGTGATTCCGGCGGCGAAGTGGACGCTGTCGCGGCGGTCTCCGTCGGTGATGTAGGCGGCGCGGCGTCCGGCGGCGACCCAGGCGACGGGCAGCGTGCTGGACAGCACCCGTGGTCCGT
Organism: Jatrophihabitantaceae bacterium; assembly: GCA_036502695.1. Lineage (GTDB taxonomy): Bacteria > Actinomycetota > Actinomycetes > Mycobacteriales > Jatrophihabitantaceae > DASXRA01. The sequence goes on along the minus strand of DASXYE010000111.1, from coordinate 7,620 downwards.
AGCGGGAGCGCAGCTGCGGGTCGGCGACGAGCTGTGGTCCGACGAAGTCCCCGCTGCCGTCGCAGTTGATGTCGACCAGGGTGGACGCCGCGCTCGGCGTCAGCTTCGTGTCCGTGCCCGTTCGGCGAACCCAGGCGGCCGTTCCGTCGCTCCAGAAGGTCTCGTCGGCGATGGGGTCGCACGAGGCTGCGGCCAGGACGCCGTCCGGGCCGACCAGGGCGACATTGACCGCGGCAAGGGGGGTGCCGGCCGCGAAGTTCAGGGTGCCGCACAGCGGGTCGACCAACCAGCGGCGGCCGGCCACCTGGCCGGGCGTCTCGCCGCCTTCTTCCCCGACGAAGGTGTCGTCCGGGCGCGCGGCGCAAATGACCGCCTGGATGGCTGCTTCGGCTTCGAGATCGGCCTGGGTCGCAAAGTCGGTCGGCGACTTCGCGTAGCGGGTCATCGGCTGCTGGTAGAGCCCGCGGACGACCGCCGCGCCGGCGGCGACCGCGGCCAGTGCGAGGTCTGTATCGGACCGGTGGTTGTCCACGTTGTCGGTCACCTTTCTGATCGACGTAGCGGCTAGCTGCGGCGGCGGGCCCGCCAGAGGCCGAGGCTGCAGATCACCAGCACCACGGCTGCGATCCCGCCGAACAGGGCGTAGCGGCGCACGTCGCTGCGGTGCGTGATCGACGTCGCCGATGCCTTGGCCGGAGACGACGGGCGCGGTCGCGCGGACGTCGACGGAGATGCCCGCGAGGTCGGCAACCGGGGCAGCGGCACGGCGTACACCGCCGAGCCGGCGCCCTCCGAGTCGATCAGCAGCCGCTTGCGGTCCACCGCGATGCCCTCACCCTGGGGCTGGGCCGGCAGCGGGATCACGACCGGATCGCCGCGCACCGCCGTCGCAACGTCGCCGTGTCGCAGCGGCCACAGATAGGCGTCGGTGTACGTCCGGACGGCCAGCGCCGAGCCGTCGGCGGAGATCGAGGCACCGGTGGCGGTCAGCTGGCCGACCCGGTTCGGCCCGCCGGGCGTACCGGTCAGGTGGAACGCGATCTGCCCGACGGCGCGCAGGACCTGCACCCCCGAGCGAGGCCGGGACGGCACGGCGTAGACGGTCGACCCGCCGAGCAGCGCCTTGGTCACGATGTAGGCCGCGCCACCCGGAGCCACGGCCAGCGACTCGGCGTCGATCGGCCCGGACGGGTAGCGCAGCCGCCACACCTCGGGCGCGCCGGTGGCCGCGGAAACGCCGGCCTGCACGTGCGGCTCGTCCACCCGGTATATGCGCACCTCGGGACGGGCCGCATCGTTGTCGCCGATGTCGGCGATCCAGATCGAGGGCACGCCGCGCCGGTCGCGGGCCACGGCGAGGTCCTCCCAGTCGACGTTGGTCGCGTTCGGCACGGTGTACGTCGCGAGCGTCGCGCCGGTGCGGGCGTCCAGGGCGAAGAACCGCGCGGTGTCGCCGCTGTCGTTCTGGACGTACACGACGTTCGGCGAGGCGATGCCCCGGGCGATGCCGCTCGCCTCGGCGATGCGCGGGTCGTCGAGGTGGAACACGGGAGCCGGCGCCGCCAGCCCGACGGCCAGGACGGCCGCCACCAGCTTCACGCGGCGAGCCAGTCGATCGTGTGCCCGTGCGGACCGGTCAGCGCGAGTGGTACGCCGTCGCGGGCCAGCACGAACCGTGACGTCCCGCCGGTGTCGACGGCGGTGCCGGGCACCACGCCGGGCGCCTCGTTGCTGATCCAGACGGCGTCGAGCTCGGCCACGGTGTCGGCAAACGCGGCCCGGCCGGCCGCGTCCACGTAAGCCAGCACGGCCGAGTGGAACACCACCAGCGTGGCAGCACTCGGTGCCGAAGCGGCCAGCGCCGGCAGGTCGGCCAGCAAGTCACCCGCCACCAGATTCGGCGGGTCGGCCCGGGCGATCTCGACGGCGCCCCGCAGGATGTCGAATCGCTCGGACTGTTCCGGCCAGATCAGCGCCTCCAGCCACCGCACGTCCTCGGCGTCGCGGACGTCGAGCGGGTTGAGGTCGAGCCCGGCCCGCCACACGACCCGCGGTACCGCCTCGGGCAACGGCACGGAGCCAGTAACCGTACAGCTCAGCTGTACAGCCGAGCTGCCTACCTCGTGCACGCGGGACGGACCGGCGTACCGGTACGCGTAGCGGTCCGGGTAGAGACACAGTCCGGCCGACGGGCCCACCTCGAGCAGTGCCAGCGGCTGCGGCAGCGCCGCGAGCACGGGTAGCAGCGTGGCGCACCGGCGCGGTTCGTTCGTCTGCGTGCGGCGCTCCTGCATGGTCGCGGCGAGCCGCGGCCACTGAGCCAGCACCCAGTCGCGGAACTCGGCGTAGGACGTGACCGGCCCGCCCAGGAAGCGCACCGCGCCGAGCAGCAGGTTGGGTTGACGCTTCGGCGGCGGCAACTCGTCGAGGCGGGCCAGCACGGCGTCGTCCGCCGTGACGCCCAGGCACAGCTGCTCGTAGCTCGGCGAGATGCCGCGCAGCTCACGTTCGGCCATCAGCCGGTACCGCGTCGCCGTATCGATGCCGGACAGCCCCGTCCAATCGGGCACTGTCACCTAGCTGACGCCCAGTTTCTCCAGCAGGATCGTGCGAACCGTCGCCGCGTCGGCCGTCGGCACCGCGCGGCGCACGGCCCCGATCAGCGGGCCGACCGCGTTGACCTTGCCGTCGCGGACCTTCGCGGCGATGTCCGGCTGGGCGGCGATCGCCTCGTCGGCGGCCGTGCCCAGCGCATCGGTGTCCGACGTCAGCTGCAGACCCCGCTCGGCGACGATCGCATCGACGTCCGCGGCCGAACCGCCGGACTCCACGATCACGTCGACGACCTGCCGGCCGAGGGCCACGGACAGCGTGCCCTCGTCGACCAGCGCGACGATCCGCGCGACGTGCTCGGGCGTGACGCCCAGGTCGGCGGCGTCGACCTCGCGCTTGTTGGCCTCCTGGGCCAGGTAGCCCATCCACCAGTTGCGGGCCTCGCCCACCGGCGCTCCTGCGTCGACGGTCGCACCGACCAGGTCGACCACCCCGGCGTTGGTCAGCTGCTGCATGTCCTCGGCCGAGACACCGAGCATCTCGCGGATCCGCGCGCGCCGGGCGGCCGGCAGCTCGGGCAGCTCAGCCTTCAACTGCGCCACCCAGTCGAGATCCGGGGCGATCGGCACCAGGTCCGGTTCCGGGAAGTACCGGTAGTCGGTGGCCTCTTCCTTGCTGCGGCCGGGACGGGTGTCACCGGTCGTCTCGGAGAAGTGCCGCGTTTCCTGCATGATCTTGTCGCCGGCGTCGAGCAGTTCGGCCTGCCGCAGCATCTCCGACCGGACGGCCCGCTCGACCGACCGCAGCGAGTTGACGTTCTTCGTCTCGGTGCGCTTGCCCCACTCGTCGGCGCCGACCGGGTTCAGCGACGTGTTGACGTCACACCGCAACGAGCCCTGCTCCATCCGCACGTCGCTGACTTCCAGCGTGCGCAGGATGTTGCGCAGCTCGGTGACGTAGGCGCGCGCCACCTCGGGGGCCAGCGCGCCCGTGCCCGGCACCGGCTTGGTGACGATCTCGACGAGCGGGATGCCGGCCCGGTTGAAGTCGACCAGCGAGTAGTCGGCGCCGTGGATGCGCCCGGACGTCCCGACGTGCGTGTTCTTGCCGGTGTCCTCCTCGAGGTGCACCCGCTCGATGCCGATCCGGTACGTCTGCCCGTTCAGGTCGATGTCGAGATACCCCTCGAAACAAAGGGGTTCGTCGTACTGCGAGATCTGGTAGTTCTTCGGCATGTCCGGGTAGAAGTAGTTCTTGCGCGCGAACCGGCACCACTGCGCGATCGAGCAGTTCAGCGCCAGCCCGATCTTGATCGTCGACTCGATGGCCGCGGCGTTGGCCACCGGCATGGCGCCCGGCAGGCCCAGGCACACCGGGCAGGTCTGCGTGTTCGGCGGCGCCCCGAACTCGGTCGAGCAGCCGCAGAACATCTTCGACACGGTGCCCAGCTCGACGTGCGTCTCGAGCCCGATCACCGGCTCGTAGCGCGCGATGACTTCCTCGTAGGTAACGGTCATGCCAGGACCTCCGCCGGAGGAGTGAGTCGCTCGGTGGCCGCCTCGAACGCCGCCGCCACCCGGTAGCCGCGCTCGTCGGCCAGCGCCGGCGACATGATCTGCAACCCGACCGGCAATCCCTCCGACAGGCCGGCCGGTACCGAGATCCCCGGCGTGCCGGCCAGCGACGCGGGCAGCGTGCACAGGTCGTTGACGTACATGGCCATCGGGTCGTCGATGCGCTCGCCGATGCCGAACGCCACGAACGGCGACGACGGCGACACCAGCACGTCGGCCTGCTCGAACGCGGCGGTGAAGTCGCGGCTGATCAGGGTGCGCACCTTCTGCGCCTGGCCGTAGTACGCGTCGTAGTACCCGGACGACAGCGCGTACGTCCCGATGATGATGCGCCGCTTCACCTCGGCGCCGAAGCCGGCCTCGCGGGTGAGCGACATGACGTCCTCGAGCGAGTGCACGCCGTCGTCGCCGACCCGCAGGCCGTAACGCACCGAGTCGAACCGGGCCAGGTTGGACGAACATTCACTCGGCAGAATCAGGTAATACGCCGCCAGCGCGTAGTCGAAGTGCGGGCAGCTGACCTCGACGATCTCCGCGCCGAGATCCTTCAACGTCGACACGGCGTTCTCGAACGCGGCGAGCACACCCGGCTGGTAGCCCTCGCCGCCGAGCTCGCGCACGACGCCGACGCGCGTCCCGCGAAGGTCACCGCGCGCGCCCTCGCGGGCGGCGGCCACCACCGGCGGCACCGGCTGGGCGATCGACGTCGAGTCGCACTCGTCGTGCCCGCCGATGGCCTCGTGCAGCAGCGCGGCGTCGAGCACCGACCGGGCACACGGGCCGGCCTGGTCGAGCGAGGACGCCAGCGCGATCAGCCCGTAGCGCGATACGCCGCCGTAGGTCGGCTTGGCGCCGACCGTGCCGGTGACGGCGGCCGGTTGCCGGATCGAACCGCCCGTGTCAGTGCCGATGCCCAGCGGCGCCTCGAACGCCGCGACGGCCGCGGCGCTTCCGCCGCCGGAACCGCCGGGCACTCGGCTGAGATCCCAGGGGTTGTGCGTCGGCCCGTACGCCGAGTTCTCGGTGGACGAGCCCATCGCGAACTCGTCCATGTTGGTCTTGCCGAGCATGACGATGCCGGCGTCCTTGACCCGCCGGCTGACCGTCGCGTCGTAGGGCGGCACCCAGCCCTCGAGGATCTTCGAGCCGGCCGTGGTGGGCACGCCCTCGGTCACCACGACGTCCTTCATCGCCAGCGGCACCCCGGCCAGCGGCCCGAGCTCGTGGCCGGCGGCGCGGCGCGCGTCGACGGCCGCCGCGGCGCGCAGGGCGCCCTCGGCGTCGACGTGCAGGAACGCCTTCACCCGGTCGTCGACGGCGGCGATGCGATCCAGGTGCGCCTGGGCGACCTCGACGGCGCTGGCCTGCCCCGTCGCGATGACCTCCGCCAACTCGGCTGCGGAGTGCTGCGTCAGGTCGCTCATCAGGTCTCCTCGGCGAGGATGCGCGGCACCCGGAACTTGTCGTCCTCGACGGCCGGCGCCCCCGCCAGCACCGCATCGCGCGGCAGGCAGGGGCGCAGCTCGTCGCGCCGAAACACGTTCGTCATCGGCACGGCGTGCGAGGTCGGCGGGATATCCGCGGCCGCCACCTCGCCGACCCGGGCCACCGCGCCCAGGATCACGTCGAGCTGGCCGGCGAAAACGTCGAGCTCTTCGTCGGTCACGGCCAGCCGCGCAAGGCGCGCGAGGTGGGCCACGTCGGCCCGGCTGATGTTCTGGTTCGTATCGTCCGGCACGATGCGGCAGTCTACGAGTCGCTGCGCGAACCGGTCGCGCGCATTAGCCTGAGTGCTAACCCCTTAACCCCGCGGACATACGAATACGGGAAGCTGGTCACGTGTCCTACCTCCTGCGCTTGGTGCTGCCCGATCGGCCCGGCGCGCTCGGCGCAGTGGCCACCGCGTTGGGCGAGGTCGGCGCCGACATCACCTCGGTCGACGTCATCGAGCGCGGAACCCACCATGCAATCGACGACCTGGTGGTCGAACTGCCGCCGGAGCGGTTGGCCGACACGCTGGTGACCGCCGCCGCAACGGTGCCCGGCGTGGAGGTCGAGTCGATCCGCCCCTACGCCGGCACCATCGACCCGCACCGCGAGCTCGAGGTGCTCGACCGGCTGGCCGCCGGACCGGACGATCCCCGCCAGGTACTCGCCGACGGGGCTACCCGGATCTTTCGGGCCGGCTGGTCACTCGTGCTGGACGCGCCTTCGGGCGGCGCCGCACCGGTGCTCGCACGCAGCACCGCCGCCCCGGAACTCGCCGAGCTGCCCGTGCCGTGGTGGCCGCCGCAGCCGGCCCGGCTGCTCGAGGCCGACGAGCCCTGGGCGCCCCGCGACTGGGCGGGCCTGGGCACCGAGCTGGCCGTGGCCCCGCTCGACGACGGCGCGCTGCTGGTCGGCCGGCCGGCGCTGCGCTGGCTGCCCGCCGAGCTGATGCGGCTGCGCCACCTGGCCGGAGTCGCCTCCAGCGTCACCCGCGCCGCCGCCGCCGAAGCCACGACGGGCTAGGTCGCGCACGGCGAGTTGTCCGCGCCTTGCGACGTCCGGGCATCGCGAAGCGCGGACAACTTGGTAGGGCGGGCCGCCGGTTTGCGTAGGGCGGGCCGCCGGTTTGCGCAGGGCGATCGTGGCAGCGACCAGACGGTCCTGCGCGGGCTGCCTCGCAGCCGAGGCCCCTGGCCTAACCATGATCAACAGCCCGCCAGCGTGCGATACCGCAAGCTCAATGGATGTTGATCAAGAACAGGCCCGGAACTGCCCAGTCGCCTCGATTGATCAAGAGGGAAAGTGGTCGCTATAGCAGCCCCTTTCCGCTCTTGATCATCGAGCGAACGGCCCCGCGCCGCCGAGGCCCACGCCGACGCGCCGACCGCGCCAATGCGCCGACCGCGCCGATGCGCCGACCGGCTCACGAACGGCCGGAGCCCGGGCGTCCGCAGGAAGATCGCTGCCCTGCCCGAATCGTCCTGCGCGGGCTGCCTTCCGAGGCTGTATGCGCAGGAAGATTGCGGATTGGCCCTGATCTTCCTGCGCTGCACCGGGCAGTTGTCCGCGCTCGGCGGTGCGATGACGTCGCGAAGCGCGGACAACTCGGTACGGCGGAGCTCGGTACGGCGGAGCTCGGTACGGCGGAGCTCGATAGGGCTGAAGTTGGCAGGGCGGGGCGGGGCGCGCGTTAGCGCAGGGCGTTCGTGATCGCCGCGACGTAGGCCTGGGCGCCGGGCGGACGCAGGTGCAGGCCGTCCTTGTAGAACCAGTCGCGGTGGCTGTTGGCGATCGCGTACCAGTCGACCAGCACCGCATTGCGGAACTGCCCGACCGTGTTGTGCAGGATCTCGTTGTTGGGGCCCTGCCAGTCGCGGGGCACCCGGTCGGTCAGCACCACGACGCGGCGGCACTTGCCGAGCGAGTCCAGGGTCGAGGACAGGTCGTCGGGCGAGATGATGCCGTTGTCGCCGGTATGGATCACGACGACGCTGCCGAGGGAGCC
>DASXYE010000110.1:0-12378 GCA_036502695.1 Jatrophihabitantaceae bacterium | reverse complement strand
GCCGACGAAAGCGGGGCCCCCGCATGAGCGACTGTGCCCCTGGGGCGCACACGCAGGGGGCCGTCCAGCGTGCCATCCGAGGGCAAAGTCGGAGGTGGGCGGCATGACGTGGACCGATCTGCTGCGCAACGGCTGGGATGCAATCCGCACCCACAAGATGCGTTCGACGCTGACCTCGCTGGGCATCCTGATCGGCATCGCCGCGGTGGTGCTCACCGTCGGGCTGGGCCAGGGCGCGCAGAAGCAGGTGTCCAACCAGCTGGCCGCCCTCGGGGGCAACCTGCTGATCGTCTCGCCGGGCAGTTCGAGCACCGGCGGGGTGCGCGGCGGGTTCGGCTCGGCGTCCACGCTCACGACGGCCGATGCCACGGCGTTGACGTCCAAGACGGCCGCCCCAGATGTCGGCGGCGTGGCGCCCATCCTGCAGAGCGCCAACCAGTCGCTGGTGAACGGCGCGACGAACTGGACCATCACCGTCGTCGGCACGACCCCGTCGTGGCTTTCCGTACGGGGGCGTACGTTGGAGTCCGGACGGTTCCTCACGGACGCTGATCAGTCCGCCGCCGCGGCGGTGACGGTACTGGCGTCCGACACGGCCACCGAGCTGTTCGGGCCGCTGAACCCCGTCGGCCAGACCGTGACGATCAACAGCGTGCCGTACGAGGTGGTCGGGGTGCTCACCTCGGCCGGCTCGGACTCCACGACGAACCTCGACGATCAGGCGATCGTGCCGATGAGCACGGCGTCGCAGCGCATCGTCGGCGGCACGAACCGCACGTCGGTGCAGACCATCTACGTCAAGGCCGACTCGCCCGGACGGCTGAGCGCCGCCTACCAGGAGACCAACGCGATCCTGCAGTACCGGCATCAGCTCACCGCGTCGTCCACGTCGGACTTCTCGATCACCACCCAGCAGTCGGTGCTGAGCACCACGTCCAAGGTGGACAGCACCTTGACCACGCTGCTGATCGGCATCGCCGCGTTGTCGCTGATCGTCGGCGGCATCGGCGTCATGAACATCATGCTGGTGTCGGTGAAGGAGCGCACCCGCGAGATCGGGCTGCGCAAGGCCCTCGGCGGCACGCCGGCCTTGATCCGGCGGCAGTTCCTGTCCGAGGCGTCGATGCTCGGCCTGACCGGTGGCCTGCTCGGTGTGGCGGCCGGCGTGGGGGGCGCGGAGATCCTGCCGCACTTCATCTCGAACCCCATCTCGATCTCGGTGCCGTGGGTGTTGACGGCGATCGGCGTGGCCATCGCCATCGGCATCGGATTCGGCGTCTACCCGGCCGCGCGGGCCGCCCGGCTGTCACCCATCGACGCACTGCGTAGCGAGTGAACATGAAACCAAGGAGATTTCGGATGTCCTCATCAGTTGCCCGGTCGGCCCTGGGCATCGCCGTGGTGGCGCTCGCCGGGGCGATCACCTTGACGGCGTGCAGCAGCTCGTCGGGCAAGGCAAGCGGCGGCGATCCCGGGTCGACGTCCCCGGCGGCCGCGAGCCCGAGCGCGTCGGGTGGCGCCGGCGGGCCGGGCGGCGCGGGTCAGCGGGGCCCGGCGGCCAGCGGCACGGTCGCCGCCGTCGACGGCACGACGATGCAGGTGCAGAACCCGCAATCGGGCCAGATCGCCGTCGCGTGGTCGTCGTCGACCAAGTTCAGCCATCAGGTGTCCACCACGCTGGCTGCCATCAAGGCCGGGACCTGCGTCACGGCGATCGCGCCGGCCGGCACGTCCGACTCGGCAACGTCGTTCACCGCCAGCACGCTGGCGATCAACCCGGCGACGAACGGCAGCTGCACCGGCGGCTTCGGCGGCGGCAACGGCCAGCGCCCGTCGGGCTTCCCGTCCGGGCAGCGGCCCTCCGGGTTCCCATCGGGGCAGCGCCCGTCGGGCTTCCCGTCCGGGCAGCGAGCGAACATCGGCGCGATTGCCGCCGGGTCGGTCACGTCGGTGTCCGGCTCGTCGGTCGTGATCGCCGCGCGGCAGTTCACCCCGGGCGGTGGTAGCGGTAGCGGCAGCAGCACAACGAACAAGACGGTGACCATCGGGTCGAGCACGAAGATCACCACCGAGGCGTCGACGACCGCGAGCTCGGTCAAGGTGGGCAAGTGTGTGACGGCGCAGGGCAAGGCCGACTCGTCCGGCACGGTCGCCGCGACGACGGTACGGATCACCGACCCGGTCAACGGCCAGTGCACGGCGACGTTCGGGGGACGAGGGGGCACCGGTGGCTGAGCGCGCGCGCACCCGCCGGCGCCGGACGCGGCGGCGCCGGGTCATGGCGGCGGCGGTCGGGGTTGCCGTCATCGGCGGGGGCAGTGCCGCCGGTATCGCCGCGACCAGCAGCGACGGTCCGGCCCGACGGATGGCCGCGGTCGAGCTCGGCTCGGTGACGCAGACCGTCGAGTCATCCGGAACGATCACGTCGTCGCTGAAGCTGACGCCGTCGTTCCCCACGTCGGGCACGGTGCAGTCGGTGGACGTCCACGTGGGCGACACCGTCCACAAAGGACAGACGCTGGCCAAGCTCGACACGACGGCGTTGCAGGCCAGCATCGACGCGGCCAACTCGACGCTGGCCAGCGCCAAGCAGAAGCTCGAGGCGGACAAGACCGGGCAGACGAGTGTCGGTGGTTCATCGTCGGGTGCGACGTTCGCCGCGTACCTGGTCGGGGCGCCGTCGACCAGCAGCGTGGCCGACTTGATCAAGCAGGTCGAGGCGGCCCAGAACGCGCTGATCGCCGCGCAGAAGACCGTCGACACCGGCCAGGCCGCGGTGGATGCCGCGCAGCAGACCGTCGACGCCGACGTGGCGCAGAACGTCAAGCTGCGAGACGCGCAGAAGACGGCGTGCGACACCGACACGACGACGGCCGACTGCGGCACGGCGATGGACGCGTACGAGGCGTCGGCCGACACCTTGTCGACCGATATGGCCACGCTGGATAAGGCGATCAGCACGCAGGACAGCAACGTCAAGGACCTGGACGGCTCCATCACCACGCTGGACAAGCTGGTCGATCAGCTGCAGCAGGCCGCCCAGAGCGCGGGCTCCGGCTCGGGTGGCGGGTCCGGGTCGGGCGGTTCCGGCGGGTCGAGCGGCGGGTCGGGCGGGTCCGGCAGTCACTCGGGCGGCAGCTCCGGTTCGGCGGGGCAGCCCAGCCCGTCGACCGGCTCGCGGGGCGGATCCGGCTCGACGCCGTCCGCCGGCGGGCAGTCGGGCTCCGGACAGTCCGGCGCTGGCCAATCGGGCGCTGGCCAATCGGGCGCAGGCCAATCGGGCACGGGCCAGTCCGGCAGCGGGCAGTCCGGCGCCGGTCAGACGAGCCAGCCGGCGAGCGCCGCCCAATTGGCGGCGGACCAGTCCGCGATTGACGCGGCCGAGGCGCAGCTCAAGGTGGCCCAGCAGAACCTCTCGGCGGCCACGCTGAAGAGTCCGGCGGACGGCAAGGTGGGGGCCGTCGGGTTGTCCGCGGGGTCGTCGTCGAGCGGGCAGACGGTCACGATCATCGGCACCGGTATCCCCGGCGTGTCGATGAGCGTGCCGCTGGCCCAGATCGACGAGGTCAAGGTCGGCCAGCCGGTCACGGTCGCGGCGGACGGCGACTCGACCGTACTGCACGGTACGGTCGCCTCGATCGGCCTGCTGAGCAGCACGTCCGGGTCGCGGACGACCTTCCCGGTGACGGTGCGGCTCGATTCCGGATCACGGCAGGTGTTCGACGGATCCGGGGCGGACGCCACCATCACGACCGGCACCGCGCGCGACGTCGTCACCGTGCCCAATTCGGCGATCCAATCCGGCGTGGGCGGGACGCACACGGTCACGGTGATCAAGAACGGCAAGCCCACCGCCGTCCGGGTGACGCTGGGCGTGGCCGGCAACGACACGACGCAGGTGACCAGCGGACTGAAGGCGGGGCAGCAGGTAGTGCTGGCCGAGCTGTCCCAACCACTGCCCGGCAGCGCGACGAGTACCAGCACCAACGGAACGTTCCGGTTGCCGGGACTGGGCGGCGGCGGGTTCGGCGGAGGAGGCTTCGGCCGAGCCGGCAACTAGATCGCAGGCCTGTAAGACTGGCGGCCATGGTCAACCTGCACGATCCGAAGGCCGCCCTGCACCACTACCTGCAGGAGGCGCGCAACGCCCTGGTCTGGAAGCTGGACGGGCTGAGTGAGCGCGACGCCCGGTTGCCCCGCACACCGACCGGCAACAACCTGCTGGGGATCGTCAAGCACAGCCTCAACGTCGAGGTCGGCTACTTCGGCGAGACGTTCGGCCGCGAGTACCCGACGCCGGCCGAGCTCGTCCCGATGGCGGCGTACGACCAGGACCCGCAAGCGGACTGGTACGCGACGGCCGACGAGACCAAGGACGGGCTGATCGACCTATACCGTCGGGTGTGGGCGTTCGCGGACGAGACGATCGAGCAGTTGCCGCTCGACGCGCCGGGCCGAGTGGCCTGGTGGCGGCCGGATCGGCAGGACGTGACCTTGCAGCGGATCATCGTGCACGTCACCTACGACCTGGCCCGCCACGCCGGGCAGGCCGACATCCTGCGCGAGCAGCACGACCAGGCGATCGGCTACCAATCGGCGAACACCAATATCCCCGGCGACTACGACTGGCCGGCCTACGTCGCCAAGCTGACCGAGCTCGCCGACCACTTCAGTTAGGGCCTCGCGCGACTTGTCCCACCGTCGCCGCGCTCCAGCCCGGCCGCGGTAGGACAACTCGCATCGGGCGAGCGCTAGGGGTTGATGCCGTCGTACTGCAGGGCCCAGTACGGCGGCTGGTTCAGCTGGCCGTTCCACTGCGACACGATCACGGTCAGCGAGGTCGCGCTGGTACTACCGGGGTGGATGTAGCCGCCGTACAGGAACGGCCGCGTCGGTAGATCGCCGACCGGGTTGCCGGTGATCTGCCGCTTGGGCGCCGTCCACACCTGATCGGGGCGGGGCGAGGTGCGCGTCTGGATCGAGTAGTCGGCGACGTCGAAGTAGGCCATGCAGTACGTGCTGCCGATGCGCTTGACCGAGAACTCGCCGATGCCGTTGCCCTGCAAGATGATCGACGGCGGTGTGCCCGAGCTCGTCCAGTGCCACGAGCCGTCGTAGACCCAGTTCTGCTGGGCGCCGAAGTTGCCGGCTCGGAAGTCGTTCGGCTGGATGCGGAACAGCTGGATCGCCCCGGCGTCGCCGCCGTTGCGGTGCGAGCCGTTCCACCGCTTGGAGAAGATATACAGCCAACCATCAGGATCGATGCCGGCGAACGACCACATCATGTACAGCGACTGGTCGACGCCGCGAGCCGAACCGTCCCAGTGGTACGGGTAGTCCTGCCAGGTGACGCCGTAGTCGTCGGAGTACGCGATGCCGGCCATGAGCGAGCCGTCGCCGGTGGTGTCCCAGTTGTTGACCGAGGTGTACTGCAGGTAGGTGCGGCCGCCGAATTCGATGCAGTCGTTAGGGATGCGCGTGATCTCGGTGCCGTAGCCGTTGTTGGCGCCGTGCTGGTAGTTGAACAGCTGGGCTGTATGTCCGGCGCTCGGCAGGGCCCCGCTGAACGTGATCGGCGTGGCGCCCGACGCGTCGAACCCCGCCTGGGTCACCATCACCGGCGAGCCGAGGTAGGTGCCGGTCTGTTGGATGCCCGTCCACGAGTCGCCGAAGACGTAGCCCCAGCTGTTGTCGTGCGGGCGGTAGTAGGGGATGCCCAGGTCGCCCGAGCCGAGGCCCTGCACGCTGGCCGAGTCGCCGGGCTCGTCGCACAGCGATGTCCCGACCTGCTGCGCGCGGGCCGGGGGAGCGGTGGCGAGCAGGCCGGATCCGGCGGCGAGGCCGAGGCCGGCCAGGCCCAGCCCGGACCTGAGGATCGAGCGGCGACTGACGGGACGCGAGGATGCGGCCATGGCGAGGACCTCCGCTGGGGGTGACGGGGTTCGCGATTGCCGCCGATCGTACGTATGGGAAGAGACCGCTGCCACCCATCCGTGATGATCTCGGACTTCTCGTCGAATAACGACCAGAAGTCCGAGATCATCAAGGGGGTTCGGCGTCCGTGGGGTAGAGGATCAGCACGATGCCGATACCGACGGCGGCGCCCAGCACCTGCATGCCGATGTAGGCCGGGGCCGAGCTGGGCGCGATGCCGGCGAACGTGTCGGAGAACATCCGGCCGATCGTCACTGCCGGGTTGGCGAACGACGTGGAGCTGGTGAACCAGTACGCCGCCCCGATGTAGGCCCCGACGGCGGGCGCGATGAACGTGGCGGCCCGGACGCGGGCCAGCGCGAAGATCACCAGCAGCAGCCCGGCGGTGGCCACGACCTCGCCGATCAGGTGCCCACCGGACGCCCGGTGCTTGCCGGACAGGTGCGGCGTGACGTCGAACATCGCGTTGGCCAGCAGCGCCCCGCCGATGCCGCCGAGGCACTGGGCCACCACGTACGGCGCGATGTCGCGCACGGCCAGCCCGGCACCGGTCGAACGGCCGAAGAACCAGTCGGCCACCGAGACGACCGGGTTGAAATGCGCACCGGACACCGGCCCGAGGCAGACGATCAGCACGGCCAGCCCGAACACGGTGGCCAGGCTGTTCTCGAGCAGTTGCAGCCCGACGTCGTCCGGCGAGAGCTGCTGCGCCGCGATCCCCGAGCCGACGACCACGGTCACGAGCAGCCCGGTGCCGAGGAATTCCGCGAACAGCCGTCGGGGCAAGGCCGGCGAGATGGCAGACATCGCCACATCCTGGCGGATGCACTCGGCTCAGGCGTCGAGAACCTCGCGCAATCGGGCGGCGAACGCCTCGGGCTGGCCGCCGTACCCGTACTCACCGCTCATGAATCCACCGTGGTGGCTGGGGAACACGGTCGCCCGCTGGCCGAGCAGCTTGGCGACGGCCTGCGAGCTGCGCCCGGTGAAGGTGTCCAGGGACTCCTCGCCCACCGCGATCACGATGCGGGTCGGCGCCGCGGCCAGGGCAGCGACGTCCGGCCGGTAGTCGCTGATCGCCCAGGACCGGTCCGAGAGCAGCGGATCGTCGCGGCGGCCGTTGTCCTCGGCCGACATCCCGAACTGGGCGGGATCGGGCGCCGGCTGGGCGAAGTAGGCGTCGGTGAACTCGCCGCGCCAGGACGTCATCGCGATGAATGCGGCCATGCCGGCCCCGGAACCCGCAGCCTCGTACACGTCCCGGAACCCGGCGCGGGCGCGAGCCGCCGCCTCTGCGTCGGGCAGCACCGGGATGATCGGCGGCTCGTGGGCGACCAGCGTGGCCACGTCGTCGGGGTGGGCGCGTACCAACTCGAGTGCGGTCACCGACCCGCCGCTGCTGGCGAACAGCTCGACCGGTCCGGCACCGAGTGCCTCGATCACGGCGTGCACGTCGGCGGCCTGGGCCTGCGGTGTCTGGTCTACCCGGCCGTCCTTGCGGACGCTGCGGCCGAGCCCACGAGGGTCGTAGGTGATCACGGTGCGGTCACCGAACAGCTCGGCGAACGTGGCGAAGCCGCTGGCGTCCATCGGCTGGGCGATCATGAACAGCGGTGGTCGCCCGTCAACGGTCGGCAGCGGGCCGTGCACGTCGTAGACGATGTCGGCTTCCGGGCTCCGCAAGGTGTGGGTAGTCGTCATGCAGCTAGGACGTCCTGGTGGCTGGGAACTCATCGGTCCGCCCGGGTTTCGGTGCCGCCGCGAACCCCCGGGGTTCACTCGGCCGGGCGCAGCTCGACGATCGCGCGCGAGCTGGCCGGCGTGACCGAGCCGACCACCAGTCCGGCAGACGCGGCCAGCTCGCCCAGCTGGTCGAGCGTCCGCTCGCGGCCGCCGACGTAGCACAGCATGCGCAGGTCG
The DNA here is from genome assembly GCA_036502695.1 of Jatrophihabitantaceae bacterium. GTDB lineage: Bacteria > Actinomycetota > Actinomycetes > Mycobacteriales > Jatrophihabitantaceae > DASXRA01. The sequence continues at coordinate 4,524 of DASXYE010000110.1, read as the reverse complement.
CCCTCGGTGTCCACCGGACCGTTGTCGACGTGGTCCACCACGAGCACCCGTCCCGTCGGTCCGGCGGCCTCGGCACACCGGCACAGGATGCGCAGCGCGTCGTCGTCCGGCCAGTCGTGCAGGACCCCGGACAGCAGGTAGCCCCCCGCCCCGGTGGGAAGGGCGTCGAAGAAGCTGCCGACCTGGACGCCCATCCGCTGCGCCAGGCCGGCCGCGGCGATGGCCGGCTCGGCCCGGCCGACCGGCCCGGCCAGGTCGAGCACCGTCCCGCGCAGATCGTCGTGCGCGCCCAGGATGGCGATCAGCAAGCTGCCGTTGCCGCCGCCCACGTCGACGACGTGACCGAGCTCGCCCCACGGGTACGCGGTCGCCACGGCCGACGCGTCGACCTCCAGCCGGGCGCCCATCAGGTCGTCGAACGACTCGGCCAGGGCGGGGTCGGCGGCCAGGTCGTCCCAGTACGGCCGGCCGAACTGCTGCGGATACGCCGGCTCGCCGGTCCGGACGGTGTGCAGCAGCTGGGTGAAGCACAGGTCACCGCGCCCGACCGCACCCTCCAGGTCGAGCCAGGGCCGCACCCAGTCGGGGGCATCGTCGCGCAGCTGCGAACCGAGGAAGGTCAGGGTGTACTCCCCGGGCAGCACCTCGAGCAGGATGTCGGCGGTCACCAGGTGATCCATCAGCCGCCGCAGCGCATCCGGATCGGCGCGCACCGCCTCGGCCAGCGCCTCGGGCGTCCGCGCGCCGGCGGCCAGGTGGTCGGCCAGCCGCAACGTCGCCGCCACGCGGACGGCCATGGGGGTTACCAGGTCGGCCATGGCCCACAGCTGTCCGCGCCACGATTCCGGTTCCTGACTGTCCCTACTTTCCACGCGTGGGACGGTACGCCCGGACGGTCAGCCGAACATGCCGGGTTGGTAGTCGCCGGCCGGCGTGCGGGCGATGACGTTGACGCGGTTGTAGGCGTTGATGACGGCGATCACCGAGACCAACGCGCCGAGCTCGTCCTCGTCGTAGTGCTGGGTGGCGTTCGCCCAGGCCTCGTCGGTGACGCCGCCGGCGGCGTCGGCGATGCGCGTTCCCTGCTCGGCGAGTTCGAGGGCGGCCCGCTCAGCCGGGGTGAACACCGTCGCTTCGCGCCAGGTCGCCACCAGGTTGAGCCGAACCGGGCTCTCCCCGGCGGCGAGGGCGTCCTTGGTGTGCATGTCGGTGCAGAAGCCGCAGCCGTTGATCTGGCTGGCTCGTAGCCGGACCAGCTCCTGGGTCGCGGCCGGCAGGCTTGTCTTGGCGGCGGCCGCGCTGGCGGCGTTGATGTGCTTGGACAGCGTCACGACCGTCGCGTTCTCGAACAGGTTGATGCGGGCATCCATGGTGATTTCCCTTTCTGGATAAGGCCGAACTAGATGCGGCCGAGTTGTTTCAGCTGGGCGGCGACGTCGACGACGCCCCAGGTCTGCACGACCCGGCCGTCCGCGAAGCGGAGGATGAAGATCTCGCCGTAGCTGACGGCGCGGCCGGTCGGGGCCAGACCCAGGTACGTGCCCTGGTGGGTGCCGGTGACCGTATTCCGGACGACCACCTTGTCGCCGTCGGTGAGGACATCCTCGACGTGCACCCGCAGGTCGGGGTACGCCGTCAGGAGCATCGCCCACACCTGCTTGAGCGCGGCCGTCCCGGCGGCGTCGACCGGCAACGGCGTGCTGATCAGGACGTCGGGGTGGAAGACCTCATCGATCGTCTTGCCGATCAGCTCGAGATCGCCGGAGTTGACCGCGTCGTCGAACCGCTTCAGTACTGCTTTGTAGTCGCTCATACAAGGGCGACGAACGAGCGTCGGCCCAGGGGACAGCGTTTAGAGTTCCGCGATCCGCCGGGTCAGGAACCGCTGCTCGGGCGTAGAGGTGGCCAGTTCGAGCGCCCGGCGGTACGCCGCCCGGGCCTCGTCGACCCGACCGAGCCGTCGCAACAGATCGGCCCGGGTGGAGTGGAAGTAGAGGTAGCCGTCCAGCTCGAGGCGCTCGACGATATGCAGTGCGGCTGTAGGGTTGCCGGCCTTGGCCACCGCCGCGGCGCGGTTGAGTTCGACCACCGGCGAGCCGGTGAGCTCGACGAGTCGCCGGTACATCTCGGCGACCTGCGGCCAGTCAACGGGATCGGCCGCCTGCAGGGACGCGATCGCGGCCTGGACGACGTAGGCGCCGCGCCCGCCGAGCGCGATCGCGCGATCGAGCACGGAACGGCCGGCCGCGATCTGGTCCGCATCCCAGAGCGAGCGGTCCTGATCGTCCAGCAGGACGAGGTCCTCGCCGTCGAACCGGGCCCGGCGGCGGGCGTGGTGGATCATCATCAGCGCGAGCAGCCCGTGCGGCTCCGGCTCGTCCGGCAGCAGCGCGGCGAGCACCCGGCCCAGCCGGATGGCTTCGGCGCCCAGATCGACCCGCCCGCGGTAACCCTCGTTGTAGATCAGGTAGATCACGGCCAGCACGGCGTCGACGCGGTCGGGCAGCACGCGCGCATCGGGCACCGCGAACGGGATGCCAGTCGCCTTGATCTTGGCCTTGGCCCGGGTCAGCCGGCGCTTCATCGTCGGCTCGGAAACCAGGAACGCGCGGGCGATGTCGGCGGTGTCCAGCCCGCCGAGGGCGCGCAGCGTCAACGCCACCTGGCCGTCCAGCGGCAGGGCCGGGTGGCAGCAGGTGAAGATCAGCTCGAGCCGCTCGTCCTTGATCACGGTGTCGTCGAACTCGTCCATCTCGTCCGTCTCGTCCACGGCCTCCGGCACCGGCAGCAGCTGGATCTTCTCGGCCAGGACGCGTTCCCGGCGGACCCGGTCGATCGCCTGGTTGCGGGCCGTCGTCGTCAGCCAGGCGCCGGGGTTGGCCGGCCACCCCGACACGGGCCAGCGTTGCGCCGCGATCGCGAACGCCTCCTGCGTCGCCTCCTCGGCCTTGTCGAAGTCGCCGAGGAACCCGACGAGGGTGGCCAGCACCCGGCCCCACTCGTCGCGGAAGACGTCCTCGAGCGAGCTCAGCGCGGCACCACCGGCCGGACCTCCACCACGCCGCCGAGCCGCGCGGCCGGGACGTGCGCGGCCACCTCGATCGCCTCGTCCAGGTTGGCCGCCTCGATGAGGCTGACGCCGCCGAGCACCTCCTTGGTGTCGGCGAACGGGCCGTCGGTCATCAGCGTCCGGCCACCGAGCACGCGTACGCAGGTGGCCGTCTCGACCGGATGCAGCTGCGCGCTGACGACCGAACGGGGATCGTCGGCCAGTGCCGCGTACTCGGCGACCATGGCCGCCCGATCCGCCTCGGGCAGCGCGTCGCTGTAGCCGGGCTCGGCGTAGATCAGCAGGGCGTAGTGCATAGACACCTCCGGGCCGATGGGCTCTCACCAGCACGACGAACGGGAAACGCCGCGGGGGACACCGTTACCGCCGACCGCCGAATATCCAGTCGTGGACCTCGACGTCGGCGTAGCGGTCGGCGGTCAGGACGGTGCGGGCCGCATCCGGGTCGGGCGCCCGGACGAGCGCCGCGGTGCCCAGCCAGGCGGCGCCGTCGTCGGACAGCAGCGGTCCGTAGGCGATCAGCTCGTCCGGGTCATACGTCGTCTCGAGGTCGGCGGCCGGCCCCGAGCCGAGGCCCAGCACCACGTACCGGTTGCCGGCCTCGCGGCCACCCGGGAACTCCCACATGGTGCGGCCCAGCGTGTTGCGCCACCGCCGCAGCAGCACGTCGCGGTACACGCCGGCCTGGTAGTTCGGCTCGTCGAAGGCGAACGCGCGGGCGGCGGCCGGATCGGGCAGGTCGACGATGTGCACGCTGCCGGTGGCGGTCTCGTCGACGAACGTCGGGCCGCGGGCGATCAGCTCCTTTTCGAACCCGTCCATGTAGGACCAGTGCTGTTCCACCAGTTCGTCGCGCAGCGTCATCGAACCGGGCCGGTCGCGGTGGTAGCAGAAGAACTCCATGCCTCGCAGTCTTCACCGGCTGGGGTAGCCGATTAGGCGGCCGGGGTGATGGCGGCGGCCAGCGCGGCGAGGGCGTCGTTGGCGAGGCGGTAGTACGCCCACTTGCCACGTTGTTCGCGGGTGACCAGGCCGGCATCCACGAGCAGCTTCATGTGGTGCGACACGGTCGGCTGCGACAACCCGACCGGGTCGGTGAGGTAGCAGATGCAGGCTTCGCTGTCCTGCTCGGTGGCGATGAGCGACAGCAGCCGCACGCGCGTCGGATCGGCCAGGGCCTTGAAGCGGCGGGCCAACTGCTCGGCGTCCTCGGCGCTGATGACCTCGCCGGCCGGGGTGCAGCAGGGCACCAGCTCCGTCGGGGCCATCGGCAATTGCGCGGTAGGCATGCATCCCAGTCTGCCACAACGCATTGACAAACGTCGATGCATCGGTGATCGTCGATACATCGAACAACGTCGATGGGAGAGAGCAATGGCGGATGTGGACCTGCGCGAGCAGGTACGTGAGCGTTACGCCGCTGCCGCGGTACGGGTGACCGTGGGCAGCGCCAA
>DASXYE010000109.1:0-2800 GCA_036502695.1 Jatrophihabitantaceae bacterium | reverse complement strand
CGGGCCACCGTCTCGACCAGCCGCCGGCCTTGCTCCCGGGCGGTCTCGTACACGCGCCGGACCCGCTCCGAATCCCAGACGGTCTCGGTCATATCGACCTTCCCGAGCGGGGTGTCGGTGCTCATCCGCTGCGAGAGGACGGCGCGGTCGGCCAGCCACTCGTCCGGCAGGCCGTCCCACGATGTCAGCGCCTCGTAGTCCTCGGCGTGCTTCTGCGCCTCGGCCCTGGCCTCGTCCAACGCCTCGGGCTTCGGCGGCACGGGCAGCGCGCTGCGCAGGTCGCGCAGCGCGGCGACGAACCCGTGCCGGCCGGCGAAGCCCTCAGCGGGATCGTCATGTCCGGCAGCGACGTCGGACTCCGCGCCCAGCGTGGTGCGGCCCTCGGCGCGGGCCACCCGGCTGGTCTGGTCGAGCAGCGCGCTGCCGATGCCCCGACGGCGGAAGTCGGGGTGCACGGCGATGCTGACGTCGACCCGGTGCCGGTTGTCGCTGACCGGCAGCCGCGCATCAACGGCTCCGACCACCCGGTCGTCGACGACGGCCGCCCAAGCCAGCCGCCGCTCGTCTTGCTGATTGGCATAGAAGCCGCGGTACTCGGCTACGGAGAATGTGCCATGGTCGTCGCCGTATTCGACGCGGGCCGACGCCTCGAACGTGGCCCGCCAACCGCCTAGGAGCGCTGCTCGGCTCGGCTCGAGCGGGTCGAACGCCACGATGTCGGTACTCATGGGCGTGACCGTCTCAGTGGCCGGGTACAGCGGCAACCCGTTTTCGCCGGCCGTTAAGTTGCCTGCATGTCTGACGAGCTGTTTCCCGCGACGCGGCACGCCCTTCTGCATCGCCTGGCGACGGCCCAGGCCGAGGCGCGGCTGCCATCGGTCGTGGGGGCGGTCGTCCGGGACGGAGCGCCGGTCTGGTTCGGTTCGCGCAGCTGCGTCGACGGGCATGCCCCCGACGACGACACGCAGTACCGGATCGGGTCGATCACCAAGACGTTCGTCGCCGTGCAGGTGATGCGCCTGCGCGACGAGGGGCGGCTCGACCTGGCCGATCGGCTCGACCAGCACCTGCCCGGTACGCCGCTGGGTGCGGCGCGCATCGCGGAGCTGCTGGCTCATACCGCCGGGCTGGCCGCCGAGTCGGCCGGGTCGTGGTGGGAACGGGTGCCCGGCGAGCCGTCGCTGGCGGCCGCTCTCGGCGACGACCCGACGCGCCATCCCGCCGGACGGCGGTTCCACTACTCGAATCCGGGCTTCGCGGTGCTGGGCGCGCTCGTGGCCGCGATGCGGGGTGCGTCCTGGGGCGAGTGCCTGCAGCGCGAGCTGCTCGACCCGCTGTCGATGACGCGGACGTCGCTGATGCCACGGGCGCCGCACGCCGGCGGCTGGGCCGTGCATCCCTGGGCGGACGTGTTGCTGCCCGAGCCGGCCGAGGACGCCGGCCCCATGGCGCCCGCGGGCCAGCTCTGGTCCACGGCATCGGACCTGGCCCGCTTCGCGACGTTCCTGACCGTCGGCCACCCCGCCGTGCTCGCCGCGTCGACGCTCGAGGAGATGCGCGCGATCTCCGGACCGAGCGACCGTACCGGTGGGTACGGTTTCGGTTTGCAGGTGCAGTACGACGGCGACCGGACCCTGGTCGGCCACACCGGCTCGATGCCCGGGTTCCTCGCCACGGTATGGACGAGCGTCGCCGAGCAGCTCAGCGGCATCGTCCTCGTGAACGCCACGTCCGGCGTCTCGATCGGCAGCCTGGGTGCGGATCTGGTCCGCATCGTCGCCGAGCACGAGCCGCCGCTGCCGCCCGAGTGGCGCCCGGCGGCCGATGTCGACCACGACCTGCTCGCGCTGAGCGGCGCCTGGTACTGGGGTACCAGCAGCGTCGCCCTGCGCCTGCTGCCCGACCGCGGGCTGGAGCTGCGGCCGCTGGTCGGATCGTCGCGTGGGTCGCGGTTCCGCGCCCAGCCGGACGGCACCTGGCTAGGCCTGGACGACTACTACGCCGGCGAGCGGCTGCAGGTCGTCCGGGACGCGTCGGGCACGGTGTCGCACCTGAATGTGGGCACGTTCATCTTCACCCGGACGCCCTACGACGCGGATGCCCCGGTGCCTGGCGGCGTCGACCCGGCCGGCTGGCGCGGCCTGCCCGGCTGAGCGAGCGGCTGCTTCCTCGACTTTGCCCTTGAATGGTCGCTGACGCTGGTCGCCAGCGACCATTCAAGGGGCAAAGTCGTCAAACTGGCTCGGGCCCACGCCGGCTGACGGATTTCGTGGCGAGTGACGACCCCGGCGGCCGTTCCTCGCGCAGAGATCCGTCACTCGCCGGATTCCTGGGGCGCGGCGGGGTTTGGTCGGTCGTCGGGCCGAAGTCGTCCGCGCCTCGTGACGCCGGCACACCGCGAAGCGCGGACAACTTCCCGGGCGTGCACTCACTCTCCATGATCAAGAGGGAAAAGTGGCTGCCCGGGCGAACCTCGCTGAGTGCGGTGGATCCCGCCACACGCCTCGATCCGGCCGCGACACGCCGACGACACGCCGGCACGACATGTGGTGCACGTTTTTGTCGGACTCCCTACATATGGTGTTGCGTGTAGCTGGTTCGGACGTGCCATCCAGGCCCGCCCGAGGCAAGAGGGAACCCGGTGCGCCGCGCCGAGCTCGCCCAGCGAGCAAGGCCGGCAATTCCGGGACTGCCCCGCAGCGGTGAGTGGGAACGACCGCCGTCACACAGCACTGGGCCTGATCAGCCTGGGAAGCGACGGCCAGTAGGCGTCCGGTACCGGACAAGCCCGCGAGTCCGA
>DASXYE010000108.1:0-5805 GCA_036502695.1 Jatrophihabitantaceae bacterium | reverse complement strand
CAGATGCAAGTCTGGGCCAGTTTCTCCGTGAAGTTGGCGAGTGCCGGGTGGAACTGGTTAGTTACTGGGGGTGCGGGTACGGTTGGGGGCTGTCACAAGTGGCGGAACGGGGGTACCGCTGAGAGGCTATCCCTGCATGCCGGTCACCCACGCTAGCTCCGCATCACCCACGCCCGACGGCGTGGGTTTTCGCGCGCTGCTCGAGCTCGTCCTGGACGCGCTCGGAGCCCGACCGGCCTTCGCCATGACCACCGGCGGCCGGCACGCCATTACCGCCGACGTCCCGGTCGACGCCCGGCCCGATCCGGCCGAGCCGACGCTCGAAGAGCCCGCCGGTACGCCCCAGCCGCAGCAGCAACCGCGCGGTCCGCGGCACGCCGTCGACGACACCCACGTCGAGATCTGGCAGCTCGTCACGCGCGCCCAGCAGAAGGACGGCGACGCGTTCGGCCAGCTCTACGACCGCTACTACGACGTGGTGTTCCGCTACATCTACTACCGCGTCAACGACAAGGCGACGGCCGAGGACTTCACCAGCGAGACGTTCCTGCGCGCGCTGCGCCGCATCGGTGGCATCACCTACCAGGGCCGCGACATCGGTGCCTGGTTCATCACGATCGCGCGCAACATCGTCCTGGACCACGTCAAGTCGGCCCGGCACCGGCTCGAGGTGACGACCGCCGAGCCCATCGAACGCAGCGACAACGAGCCCGGCCCGGAAGCGGCGGTGATCACCTCGATGACCTCCCAGCAGCTGATGCGGGCCGTCCACAAGCTCGGCGACGACCAGCGCGACTGCGTGATTCTGCGGTTCATCCAGGGCATGTCGGTCAGCGAGACGGCCGAGATCATGGGCAAGAACGACGGCGCGATCAAGGCTCTGCAACATCGGGCAATTCGGAAGCTTGCCGATCTTGTCCGAGGTGAACTGCGGTGACACTGGCACTTACCTGCAGTAACCCTCCCCGAGCCGCATCGTTGGACTCAGCGGACGAACCGTCGGCAAACCGCAATCACACGCCCCTAGCTTGGGCGCGCCCTGGGGGGAGGTAGAGATGGCTGATCTGCGTTCGCTCGTCGCAGCGCTGCGGCGTTACCCCGACCCGGTCACCTCGGCCGACCCCCTGACCAGCGCGCTGGTCGCGCGATTGGCCACGCTGCCGGCACCCCCTCAGGCCTCCCCCGGTTTCCGGGACGACCTGCGCGCACAGCTGGTCGCGGTAACGCCCCGCCTCGTCGCGGAAGGCACCGCGTCCGACGCGGCGGTCACGTCGCGGCCCGGGCGGGTTCGTGCCGCGTGGCGGCGGGTGCCGTTCCGCCGGCCGCTCGCCGTCGTGGGCACCCTGGTGGTCATCTTCGGGATGCTGCTCACCGGCGCCGTCTGGCTGTCCAGCAGCAGCATGCCCGGCGATTCGCTGTACGGACTCAAGCGGGCCAGCGAGAACGTTCAGCTGTCCTTGCTCAATGGGGACGGAGCGCGCGGTAAGGAGTACCTCACGCTGGCCAAGCGACGGACCAGCGAGGTGGCCAAGCTGCTGTCGCGGTCCTCGTCGCTGGGCGGCGCCCCCGGGGTGCACGCCGCCGGCGGCATCAACAGCCATACGGCCAAGCTGGTCACCGACACCCTGAACGACGCCGACGCCGATACCCGCAACGCCAGCCGGCTGCTCACCGGGCAGGCCGTACGCAACTCCTCGCACGATCCGCTGCGGTCCTTGCTGAGCTGGGCGCCGGATCAGGTGTCGCGCCTGACGGACATCGCCGGCCGCGTCCCGGCCGGGTCCCTGCACGACCGGGCGGTCGGCTCGCAGCAGCTCGCCGAGCGGGTGCTCGACCGGGCCAACCGCCTCGAGGCCAACATCGGCTGCAGCTGCCTCAGCGCGACGTCCAGCGACGACCTGGGACCGCTGCCCTGCACGGTGCCGTGCAACCCGCCGGCCAGCAAGTCCGTACCGCCGCTCCAGGCCCCGGCCCAGACCGCCGCTACCGGGCCACCAACCGGCGGCGGAGCCAGCACGGCGCCATCCATACTCCCCTCGACCATCTCCGGTAGCGGCGCTTCGGCGTCGCTACCGGTCATTCCGGGGTTGCCCACGCCGACCGGATCGGCCAGCCTGCCGACCGGGGTGCTCACCGGTCCCGGCGGCTCGAGCAGCGCAACGGGCACGGCCACCGGCTCGGCCCCCGCGTCCGGCCCGGTCGTCCTCGACTCCTGCGGGCTGCACGTCCAGCTCGGCCAGGTCGGCGTCGGCCTCGGCCCCTGCGGCCTGCACTTGCATCTGTAACACCCCGGCTTTCGCGCGAGCGCTCATCGCGTTCGAGGTTGCTTCCCCCTCGAGTTGTCCGCTATGCAGCGTCATAGCACCGCCAAGCGCGGACAACCCGACCCCGCGCACCCGACGCCGCCGCCCGGTGCCCTCCACATCCACCGCCACCCGGCCCACCTCCGCCAAGTTGTCGGCGCTTGGCGGTGTCATGGCGTTGCGAGGCGCGGACAACGCCGGCTGATGTCTCTAGGCTGGGCGGATGGCTTCTGAACCGGCAGCAGCTGAGGTCGAGGCGGCGCTCACCGTGCCGGCCGATCCGGTCGCAGCCGCGTTCTTCGACGTCGACAACACGATGATGGTCGGTGCGTCGATCTTCCATTTCGCGAAGGGACTGGCGTCGCGCAAGTTCTTCTCCTGGCGCGACCTGGTGAGCTTCGCGCTGCGGCAGGCCAAGCTGCGGGTACGCGGCGAATCGCACGGCGACATGCACACCACCCGGGATTCGGCGCTGGCCTTCGTCGCCGGCAAGAAGGTCGACGAGATCGTCGCGCTGGGCGAGGAGATCTACGACGAGGAGATGGCCGACAAGATCTGGTCGGGCACCCGGGCGCTGGCCCAGCTGCACCTGGACGCCGGCCAGCGGGTCTGGCTGGTCACCGCCACGCCGGTCGAGCTGGCGCAGATCATCGCCGACCGGCTGGGCCTGACCGGAGCGCTCGGCACCGTGTCCGAAACGAGCGACGGCGCCTACACCGGGCGGCTCATCGGCGACGTGCTGCACGGCGAGGCCAAGGCCGCGGCGGTCCGCCAGCTGGCCGCCCGCGAGGGGCTGGACCTGAGCCAGTGCGCCGCCTACTCCGATTCGATCAACGACCTACCGCTGCTGTCCCTGGTCGGACGTCCGGTCGCCGTCAACCCCGACTCGGCGCTGCGCGGCGAGGCCCGGCAACGCGGCTGGGAGATCCGCGACTTCCGCACCGGCCGCAAGGCCGCCCGCATCGGGGTGCCCACGGCGCTGGGCGTGGGCGTCGTCGCGGGCGGGATCGCGGCCGGCCTGGCGCTACGCCGGCGTGGCCACCTGGCCAAGGCTCAGGCCCGGCTGAGCGACCTACGACGCAGCCGCACCAGGCGCGCATAACCGACCCACGAGACCAGCACGACGCCGGCCACCACCGCCTGCGCCTCGGCGTCGTGGGCGGCCGGATAGAACGTCCCGCGGATGTAGCTGTTGATGAACGTGTCGGACAGCCGCGGCTGACCACCTCGTGAACGCAGCGCGTTCTGCGCGGCGGTCAGCGGGCAGGGCCAGTGCGCCGCCACGACGGTCACGCCCCAGGCAGCGGCCAGGCCGTGCAAAGCGATCGTCCGTGGCCAGCGCCAGGCGACGAACCCGCCGCCGACCAGGTAGGCGAGGTACGCGTAATGGATGCCCGCGACCCCGTCGGCGAGTAGTCGGTAACCCACGGCCTCACCCCGTCGAGTACCTACCGCCACACCGAGCGGCGCTGGACGAGCAGGCGGTACAGCGCGCTCTGGATGGTCTCGCGCACCCGGTCGGTGAGCTCGAAGACGAGCATCGGGTCGTCGACGGCGTCCGGACCGTACTCGTCGGTGGGGATGGGCTCGCCGAACTCCAGGTACCACTTGCTGGGCAGCGGAACCAGGCCGAGCGGGCCCAGCCACGGGAACGTCGGCGTGAGCGGGAAGTACGGCAGGTTCAGCAGCCGGGCCAGCAGCCGCGAGTTCCCGAGTACTGGATGGATCTCCTCCGAGCCCACGATCGACACCGGGATGATCGGCACGCCGGCCTTCAACGCGGCGGTGACGAAGCCGCCCCGTCCGAACCGCTGCAGCTTGTACCGCTCGCTGAACGGCTTGCCGATGCCCTTGAACCCCTCGGGGAAGACGCCGACCAGCTCGCCCGCACCGAGCAGCCGCTCGGCGTCCTCGTTGCACGCCAGGGTGCTGCCCGACTTGCGGGCCAGCTCGCCCAGCACCGGCGTGGTGAACACCAGGTCGGCGCCGAGCAGCCGCAGGTGCCGGTGCGCGGGATGCCGGTCATGTACAGCCACGCTGCACATGACGGCGTCGAGCGCCCACAGTCCCCCGGCGTGGTTGGCGACGAGCAGTGCCCCACCCTCGCGCGGCACGTTGTGGATGCCGATCGCCTCGGCGCGGAACCACTGATCGAGCAGCGGCCGGAACGCGGGCAGCATGACCTGGTCGGTCAGCTCCGGGTCGAACCCGAACTCGTCGACGTCGTAGTCGCCGGTGATGCGCCGGCGCAGGAACGCCAGCCCGGACGCGATGCGCCGCTCCAGCCCGGACGAGCCGGTGGGCGCCGGATCGGGCACCGGCTCGGCCGGGATCACGCCGATCGGCCGATCCACCGGACGCGACCCGGCGCGGCGGCGCTCGGGTGAACGCACCGGCGGGGCCTCATCCCGGCGCAGCTGGATGACCCGAGCCTCATCCATGACCGGCCACTCCGAGCGCCCGGCCGACGGCCCGTTCGACCTGTCGGACGCGGTCCGGGGACACCGCCGGGGTGATCGGCCGTCCCGTCAGGAACGCCGAAAATGCCTGCGCCGTCGAGTACTTCGGCGTGTACGGGAAATGGCTGCGCAGCCGTTCGGTGTCGACCACCCGGCCGAAGCTGAGGAACCGCAGCTGTTCGGGGGAGAAGTCGACCAGACCGGCCCGCCGCACCAGACCGCCGACCATCCGCACCGCGGGCGCCGGCACCGGCAGGCCGACCCGTCCGGCCCGGCGAATCGCCTGGGACAGCAGCAACGTGCCCGTCCCGGCGACGTTGAACACCCCCGGGTGATCGGCCAGGGTGGCCAGGCGCAGCACCTCGATGGCGTCGTCCTCGTGCAGCAACTGCAGCCGCGGGTCGTACCCGAACTCGGTCGGCACGACGGGCAGCGCGAAGTACCGGCTCAGCGGCGTATCGACCGTCGGGCCGATGAAGTTGGCGAAGCGCAGCACGGTCACGGCGATGTCCGGCCGGCGCCGCCCGAAGCCGCGCACGTAGCCCTCGACCTCGATCGCGTCCTTGCCGTAGCCCGAGCGCGGCGCCGATCGCGGCTGGGTGTCCTCGGTGAACACGGCCGGGTCCCGCGGGCTCGAGCCGTAGACCGACGTCGTCGACTTGACCACCAGCCGCCGCACCGTCTCGGACTTCTGGCAGGCGGCCAGCAGCTGCATGGTGCCGATGACGTTCATCTCTTTCATCGACGTGCGGCCGCCGGCCCGCCGCGGGGTGGCCGTGACCGCCGCGTGCACGACAGAGTCGACCTTGGCGTGCGCGATCACCCGGGCGATCAGCGGATTGCGAATATCGGCTCGGACGAACTCGGTCCGCCCGAGCCGGGCCAGGTCGTCCCTGGACGGTGGCGTCGTATCGACGCCCACCACCCGATCGATCGAGGGATCGGCGGCCAGCTGTCCGGCCAGGCGGCTACCGAGATGACGGCTGACGCCGGTGACGAGGACGACGTGGGACATCGATCAGCTCCCCGGCTGTTTCGGCGAA
>DASXYE010000107.1:0-3983 GCA_036502695.1 Jatrophihabitantaceae bacterium | reverse complement strand
GCGCCCCGCACTGATCACCGGCCACAAGATCCTCGTTGAGCTGGCCATCCGGCTGGCGTTGCGGGGCGAACGGATCCCCTATCTCGCCTGGAAGCACACCTACGGGCACGTAGGCCACCGCGGCCTCCGCGAGCGGCTGTTCGAGCGGGCCACCGGTGCGGCGGTAACGCGCTACGGGGCGGTCTGCCACACCCAGGTCCGCTACCTGACCGACGAACTCGGGCTGCCGCCGGAGCGGATCTCCGTGGTGCCGAACTCGGTGCCGGTGCCGGGCACGCTGCCTGCCCCACCGCCGGCAGGGCGACCGACCGTGCTGATGCCCGCCGCGATGCGGGCCGACAAGGACCACGCACTCGTCCTCCGTGCCTGGCCGGCCGTGCTGGCCCAGCACCCGGACGCCCGGCTCCGGCTGGCCGGCGACGGGCCCTGCCGCGCTGAGCTGGAGCGGCTGGCCGAGGAGCTCAAGGTCGAGCACAGCGTCGAGTTCCTCGGCCTGTGCTCCGAGGTGAGCGCCCTGCTCGCCGACGCCCACCTGCTCGTCCTCGCCTCCTACGCGGTGGAGTGCTTCCCCTACGCGGTGCTGGAGGCGATGGCGGCGGCCCGCGGCGTGGTGTCCACCGATGTCGGCGGCCTTCCCGAACTGGTCGACGACGGCGTGACCGGTCGGCTCGTCCCGCCGCACGATGCCAGCGCACTCGCCGGTGCGCTCGGGGAAGGGCTGGTCGGCTCGGCCGAGGGCCAGTCCCGGTGGGGCACCGCCGGCTGGGAGCGAGCCCGTCGCGTCTTTGCGCTGGACCGGTGGGCCGAGCACGTGTCCGACCTCTTCGACGATGTCGCAGCCTCGGATCGCGGCGTCGTCCCTACGACCTCCTCGAGGAGGACGCTGCTGTGATCAGACTCAAACTCCGCGACGGCGGCGCGCGGCGCGCGGTAATCATCGTTGCCGCGCTCACGCTGCTGGGCCTCGCGGCCGGCATCGCCCTGGACCGGATACAAGGTCCGAGGTGGAACGCAAGCACCGCCGTCCTGCTCCGGATCTCATCGGTCGACTCGCTGCTGCTCACCGGTCAGGCAGCTCCGGTCAGCGTCGCCGACCAGGTCGACGCCTCCGCGCTGGCGGTCTCGCAGACCGCGCTCACCCGGGCGGCCATCGAGCTGGGCGAGAGCAAGGGCTGGACCGAGCTGGGCACTCGCGTGTCGGCCGAGCCCGCACCGTCTTCGCACGTGATCTTGATCAAAGCGACCGCGCCCGACCGGGACAGCGCCCAGCACACCGCGGACGTGGTCGCGGCAACGTATGTGGCGATCATGCGAGAACAGCTCAGCGCGGCCGCGGCCAGCATGGCGCCGCCCTCGTCGCCCACCGACTACGCCGGATCCGAGCTGCAGCGTCGCGCACAGCTGCTGACGGGTGGCGTGCAACCGTTGCAGGTGTTCCACACCGACAAGCCCACGAAGCTGTCGGGCACCCAGACTCCGGTGACCCTCGGCATCGTCGGCTTGGCCGCCGGCGCGCTGGTGGTGCTCGCGCTGACGTTCCTCCGCCGGACCATCACGAAACCGCGCGAAGCTCAGCGACTTGTCGAGCTCCCCGCTGTCGGGTTCGACCGACCCGACGGTGGCGCACAGGCATCTCGGCTGGTCCACGGGCTGCTCGACGACCGCCCGGACGGAGCGTTGATGGTGTGCCCGGTGGACGTGGATGCCGAGAAGGCAGCCCTGGAGCTCGCCGAGTGGACCCGAGGGCGGAGCGACGCGGCGCAGGCCGAACGCGTGCAGCTGTTGGCTGAGCCCGCTGTCGCCGTGCTCGGCACCCGGCCGACGCCGGGCGATGCCGCCGCGCTCCTGCTCGTGGTTCCGGCGGGCACTCGGAACCAGGTGCTCGCCGACGCCGTGGCACTGTTGGCGATCTGGCGGCCGGTCGATGCCGTTGTCGTCACGACGTGACCGCGCCCGCGACACCGCCACCCACCTACCCGGGCCCGCGACCGGCCCGGGCCCGCTGGTCGAGCCCGGTCGGGCTGGGCGTCACGATCGGGCTCGGCACGGTGGTGGCGGCCGCCGCGCTGGCCGTCGCGCTGCCCAACGGTGGGGCGACGATGGCCCAGCGGCTCGTCGTCGGGCTTCTGCTGCTGGCGGTGTCGGGGCTGGTGCTGCACCGATTCCCATGGTTGGCGCCGTGGGGCGCGCTGGCGATCTTCTCGACCTCCGCCGAGCTGCGCCTGCGGCTGGATCCGGGTCTGGGCGCGATCAAGGACGTCTTCGTCACGCTGTTGTTGGCACTGCTCGTGGTCCATGTCGTCCGGCGCCCGTCGGTGCTCGAGCGGGTGCGCCAGCTCGCCGGCCCGCTGGCCTCGATCGGCCTCGTGGTGGGGATGTACCTGCTCGACCCGGCCGGCGGGCACGGCAGTGCCTGGATCTTCGGTACCCGCCTGCTGCTGGAAGTCTTGGCACTGATGCTGCTCGGGATGCTCTGCGCCGAGCCGAGGCGCACGACCGAGCACCTGGTGCGCGCGATGGCCGTGTTGCTGCCGTTCGAGGCGGTGTTCGCCTGGTTCCAGCACTGGGTAGGGGCCGACGCGCTGGTCTTTGTGTGGGGCTATCAGTACGGCGCGCAGGTGCGGGTGACAAGCGGCGGTGGTCTGCGCACGTCGGGGACGTTCGAGGATCCGTTCCAACTCGCCGCGCTTGCCGTGTTGGGTGTCGCCCTCGCGCTGTTCGTCGCCTCCCGACGGCAGGCGGTCGTCATCCTGGTGTCGGCGGTGGCGGTACTCGGCGCCACGTCGGTGCGCACCGCGCTGATCCAGGTCGGCTTGCTGCTCGTCGTGTTCGCCGTGCGTCGCGGCTGGTGGCGGCAAGCCCTCGCGCTCGGCGGGGTGGCCGGGCTCGCCGGGATCTTCCTGCTGGCTACCACGACGACCGCCGTGCGTCCTGGCGCGCCGGAGGAGCCGCTGCTGCTCAACCTCAACGGCAGATCGACGGCGTGGGCGCAGGCGGTGCCGAACTGGCAGGCGTTCGTTGCCGGGAGCGGGGTCGGGGCTCGCGGGATCGGCTCGACGCGGGTGGCCACCCTGGTCTCCGCCCCGCCCGCCTATGACCCGAACACGGAGCCGGAGGCGGAGTTCGCCGGTGACCCGGCCTTCCTCGACTCGGCGTATGCCCAGGTGCAGTCCGATGTCGGAATCGTGGGCAGCGTCGCCCTGGTGGCCGGCTTGGTCGGATTTGCCGTGGTCCTCGGGCGGCGCTGCCGCTCGCAGGCCCGCCACGGCGCGGCGTGGGCCGCGTTCGCCGTGCTCGCGGTCTCCATGCTCGACTGGATCGGCCGGTCCTCGATGGCCAGCTACACCACCGGATTCCTGACCCTGTACGTCCTCGGCGTGCTGATCGCGGCGAGCGGGACGGAGCGCGCGCGATGACCGAAGTGACACACCACGGGGCACGGCTCGCCAAGCTCGGGCTGATCGCGGCGCTGGTCTCGCGGCTGTTCAGCCGACTGGTCGGGATCCTGCTCGTCGTGCTGCTGGCCCGCAAGGCCGGCACCGACACGATCGCGATCTACGGCTACCTGCTCGGCACCGCCACGCTCGTGGCCACCCTCACCGACCTGGGCGTTGCCACCATCGCCGGCCGCGAGGTCGCGGCCGGCCGGCTGCCCGCCGACGGGGCCCTGCGGGCGGCGCTCGGACCGCAGGCGGTTTCGTTGGTGGCCGCCGCGGCCGTGACCGCGGTGCTCACCCTCGTCGCGGGACCGGCAGCCGTGCCGCCGGCCGCGCTGGCCCTCACGGTGGCGTTCGTGGTGGTCGCCGGGTTCAACAACCTCTGGTCGGAGCTACTGCGGGCGACCGGGCGTGTCAAGCTGGAGGGCTCCCTGCAGATGAGCGCGGCGGTGGCGCTCGTGGTGGGCGGCGTCGTGGTGGTCGACAACGGCGGCGGCGCCACCGCCCTGCTGGTGATCGTCGTGCTCAAGGAGGCGGCGGTGCTCG
>DASXYE010000106.1:0-2926 GCA_036502695.1 Jatrophihabitantaceae bacterium | reverse complement strand
CACCGCGTTCCCCATGCTGGCCCGCATCATCGTCGAACGGGGGCTGAGCGGCAGCCGGCACGGCTCGATCTCGCTGGCCTGCGGGGCATTGGACGACGTCGTCGCCTGGATCCTGCTGGCCGGCGTGCTGAGCGTCGCGACCGGTCGGTCGTGGCCGATCACCAAAGCGGTCGGCGGTGCCGTGCTGTTCGCCGCCGTCCTGGTGTGGATCGTGCGGCCGTTGCTGCGACGCTACTTCTCGCGCCCCGACCTGCCCGAATCGAGCGTCGTGCTGGCCACGCTCGCGGTGCTGTTCGTCGCTGCCTGGTACACGGACGAGATCGGCCTCTACGCCGTGTTCGGGGCGTTCTCGATCGGCGCGGCCATGCCGCAGATCGCGGCGGTGACCATGACCGAGCCCACCACGAACGCGATAACCCGCGTGTGCGTGCCCATGTTCTTCACCTACTCGGGGCTGAACACCAAATTCGGGCTGCTCACCGATTCGCGGGTACTCGTCTTCGCGATAGCCGCGGTCGTGGCGGCCGTCGCCAGCAAGTTCGGCGGCTGCTGGCTGGCCGCCCGGCTGCGCGGTGAGTCGTCGACCACCGCGGCGCAGATCGGCGTGCTGATGAACGCGCGCGGGCTGATGCAGCTCATCGCGCTCAATATCGGCCTGCAGGCGCACCTGGTGACCGATGCGCTCTTCACCTCGCTCGTGCTGGTGGCGCTCGTGACGACCATGATGACCGCCCCGCTGCTCGCCCTGCTCGATCGGCGGGCCGTGCCCGCACCGGACGAGCCCGTTCCGGCCCGGCTCAGCGGCGGCATCTAGGCTCGGGTTGTGGCCGACTCGACGTCCCCGCTCGCCGTCATCGTCCTTGCCGCTGGTGAGGGCACCCGAATGAAGTCGGCGATCCCGAAGGTGCTGCACGGGTTCGCCGGCCGCACGCTGCTCGGCCACGTGCTGGCCGCCGCCGAGCCGCTGGCCGCCACGCACACCGTCGTGGTGATCGGCCACGGCCGGGACGCGGTCCGCGACCACCTCGAGCAGGTCGCGCCGCACGCCGCCGCGGCCGTGCAGGACGAGCAGAACGGCACCGGGCACGCGGTGCGGATCGCGCTCGGGGCGGTGCCGGCCGAGGCAACCGGCACGGTGGTCGTCCTGCCGGGCGACGCGCCGCTGATGACCCCGGCCACCCTGGACGCCCTGGTCGTCCAGCACGAGACGTCCGGGGCCGCGGCCACCGTGCTGTCCAGCATCGCCCCGGATCCGACCGGGTACGGGCGGGTGATCCGCGACGGGTCGGCGGTGACCCGGATCGTCGAGCAGAAGGACGCCACCCCGGAGCAACTGGCGATCACCGAGGTCGCGGCCAGCGTGTACGCGTTCGACCACGCACTGCTACGCGATGCCCTGGGCCGGATCACCACCGACAACGCCCAGGGCGAGGAGTACCTGCCCGATGTCGTGTCGATCCTGGTCGCCGACGGCCAGCCGGTGCAGAGCCTGCTCGCCCCGCACGACGAGCTGGCCGGGGTGAACGACCGGGTGCAGCTGGCCGCCGCGCACCGCCACTACAACACCCGGTTGCTCGATGCCCACATGCGGGCCGGCGTCACCATCGTCGATCCGGCCACCACCTGGGTCGACGCGGACGTCACGCTCGAACGCGACGTCACGCTGCTGCCGTCGGTCGAACTGCACGGCGCGACGTCGATCGCCACCGACGCCGTGATCGGCCCGCAGGCGACGCTGACCGACACCACCGTCGGCACCAACACCCGCATCGAGCGGGCCGTCTGCCGGGACTCCGCGATCGGCGCCGACGTCACGATCGGCCCGTACGCGTACCTGCGTCCGGGCACGGTGCTGCACGACGGCGTGCACATCGGCACGAGCGTCGAGGTCAAGGGCAGCGAGATCGGTATGGGCAGCAAGGTGCCGCACCTTTCTTATGTGGGCGACGCGACGCTCGGCGAGCAGGTCAACGTGGGCGCCGCGACGATCTTCGTCAACTACAACGGGGTGGCCAAGCAGCGCAGCGTCGTGGGCGATCACGTCCGGATCGGGTCGGACAACATGATCGTCGCCCCGGTGCACATCGGCGACGGCGCCTACACCGCAGCCGCGGCGGTCATCGTCAAGGACGTCCCGCCGGGCGCCCTGGGCCGGTCGAGCGCACGCCAACAAAACGTGTCAGGCTGGGTAGCAGAGAAGCGACCGGGCACCGCCGCCGCGGATGCTGCCAAGCGAGCCGAGGACGCACACGGGGAGGCGACGCAGTGACCACGAGACATCTATCCGCCCGGAAGACACTGGTAGTGCTGTCCGGCCGCGCGTATCCCGAACTGGCCGACGAGATCGCCACGGACATCGGGATCACCATCACCTCGACAACCGCCCGCGACTTCGCCAACGGCGAGACGTTCATCAAGCCGGACGAGTCGGTGCGCGGCAGCGACGCGTTCGTGATCCAGTCCTACACGGCCCCCATCAACCAATGGGTGATGGAGACGCTGATCCTGTGTGACGCCCTCAAGCGCGCGTCGGCCAAGCGGATCACCGTCGTCGCCCCGTTCTACCCCTACGCCCGGCAGGACAAGAAGCACCGCGGTCGCGAACCGATCTCGGCCCGGCTGATCGCCGACCTGTTCAAGACCGCCGGCGCCGACCGGTTGATGGCCATCGACCTGCACACCGCCCAGATCCAGGGCTTCTTCGACGGCCCGGTCGACCACCTGTTCGCGCTGCCGCTGCTCGCCGACCACGTCCGCAAGCGCTACGGCAGCGAGGACATGGTCGTGGTGTCCCCCGACACCGGCCGGGTGCGCACCGCCGAGCAGTGGGCCGACGCGCTGGGTGGGCTGGACATCGCGTTCGTGCACAAGACCCGCAGCATCGACACGGCCAACGAGGTGGTGGCGAACCGGGTGGTCGGTGACG
>DASXYE010000105.1:0-10596 GCA_036502695.1 Jatrophihabitantaceae bacterium | reverse complement strand
GCGACCTGCGGATCGTGGGTGACGGCGATGACCGTGGTGGTCAGCCGAACGCAGATGTATTGCAGGAGCTCGATGACCCGATCGCGGTTGGCGGTGTCGAGCTGGCTGGTGGGCTCGTCGGCGATCAGCAGCCCGGGGTGGTTGGCCATGCCGACCGCGAGGGCCACTCGCTGACGTTCACCGCCGCTGAGCCGATCAACGGGGACGCCGGCCAGTTGGGCGAGGCCGAGGTCGTTCAGCAGGCCCGCGGGCTCGGGCAGTTGGCCGCGACGGCCGAAGCTGCGCGGACCGCGCTGGGCGAATCGGATGTTGTCCTCGGCGTCGGCGAACGGCAGCAGGTTGCGGCTCGGGTTCTGCATGGCGATGCCGACCAGTTCGCCGCGGACGCGCAGCAGCGCGGTCTGCGGCAGGGCGCTGACCTCGTCGTCACCGACGTAGACGTGCCCGGAGGTGGGCCGCTGCAGCCCGGCGAGCAGGTTGACCAGGGTGGACTTGCCGGATCCGGACGGTCCGATGATCGCGTTACTGGTGGATGCGGCGATGGCGAGGTCGATGCTGTCCAGCGCGACGACCTGCTCCCCGTCGACCTGGTAGAGCTGGCGCAGCTGCTCGCAGCGCACGGGCAGCCCGGTCATTCTTCGGCCTCGCGCAGTCGGGTGGGGACGGCCGCGCGCAGCACCGCCGTCGTCGCGACGATCGCGGTGAGGCAGACGAGAACGAGGAAGCCGCCCGCGAACGCGATGACCGGCAGCTCCGGGGGCCGATAACGCAGCAGGATCGGGGTGGTGTCGCCGAATTCGGGGATCACCGGCATGGCCAGCCGGGCGGCCAGCACGCCGGCCGGCACCCCGAGGACGACCGCGGCCCCGAGCAGGAGCAGTTGCTCGAGCAGCCCGCCGCGGTACAAGGCTCGGCGGGGCACGCCCACGACGCGCAGCGCAGCGGTCTCGAACGAGCGCCGGCGCGCACTGGCGCTGATCGCGACCGCGGCGCCACCGACCGCGACGACCGAGCCGATGATCGCGCAGGCCAACAGCAAGAACAGCGACAGCGCGGGGGCCTGCCGGCCGAGCTCGATGACTCGGGACCGCGTCGTGTGCTCCTGCTGCAGGGTGAGCCCCGCGGCGCGCAGCCGGGCCAGCGCGTCGGGGGGTGCGTGCGGGCCGAGCCAGACCGTCCAGATCGCCTCGTTGTCGAAGTCGGGAAGCAGCCCGCGCAGGAAGGTCAGGTTCACGATCAGCCCGCTGTCGAGCACGTTCGGCAGCACGCGCGTCTGCTGCTGCACGGTGAACGTCGCGACGGTGCCCAGCCCGTCGATCATCTGGCCGGGCTCGGGTCTGAGCCCGTCGGGGGTCAGGCCGGCGGCGGTGGCCACGACGGGCAACGGTTGCGGCGCGGAGGCATAGGTGATGCCGCCGTAGCCGCTGCTGCTGCGGTAGTCGTCGCGCAACCCGGCGGGGGCAGCGCGCAGCGAGTCACTGCTCTCGCTGACCTCGCGCCCGGCGCGCCAGGCTCCCGGTTCGGTGAGCGAGACGTCGACCTCGCTCCAGCGTGAACCCTGGTACTGCTCGACCTTCTGCACCGTGAGCCGGCCCGACATCGTGCCGTCGTCGAAGGTGACCGGCCGGTTCCACGCCAGCCCGACCAGCGCACAGCCCGGCGCGCACGACAGCCGCGCGGTGTAGGTGTGCGTGCCCGGCTGCAGGTTTCCGGCGGTCACGTTGAGGAACGGGTGGCCCGGGCTGCGCAGCACGAACTGGACCTGCGGCGGCGTGCCGCGGATGTCCGCCGCGCTGATCACCACGCGCAGCTGGGACGCGGTCGTCACCACAGGCGCGACCTTGGCCGAGCCGATCGTGTCCGCGAGTTGCTGGGCGCTGGGCCCCCCGCTGGCCGGGTAGCCGACCTGGGCCATCCGGCCGGCGTCGACGGCCAGCACGGTGCCGACAACGGAGTTGCCGCCGTCGGGCAACCAGGTCGCGGCGGCCATCGCCCAGTGCCCGTCCGGATCGGCCTTACCTACGGCCGCCACCGGGTCGACGCCCTGCTCGTACTGCATCCCGACGACCCGGTCGGCCCCCAACTCGGACTTGGCCCGGGCGCCGCGGTTGGTTGCCGCGACGGCCTCACCACACACGCCGAAGGTCGCCAGCCCGACCGCGACCGTCAGGATCGCCGCCAGACGCAGCCCCGCCGGACGGCGAGCTACCTGCCGGGCGGCGAGGAAGAGCCCGATGCGGCCCGACGCGCGGGTGGGCCGCAGCAGCGTCCGGGCCAGCCCCGGCAGCAGCCGGGTGCCCAGCAGCGCCACGGCCACCACCAGGAGGCCCGGGGCGAGCAGTGCCGCGCTGTTGCTTCCGTGGGCGCCGCCGGCTCGCAGCAGCACGAGTCCGGCAATCGCGGCGGCCGACAGGACCAGGTCGATCATCAGCCCGACGCGCGAGGCGTGCATCGTGCGCGTCGTGCGCCGCCACTGCGCCAGGACGCTGCGGGTCAACGTGCGGTAGCTGGCCGCGATCGCGGCGACCAGGCCGCCGGCGAACCCGCCGACCAGCGCCAGCGCGGCGTACCCGGTCAGCACCACCGGAGTGTTGGGCGCCAGCACGGCGCCCGAGAACAGCCGCGTCGCAATCCAGGCCAGGCCGAGCCCGACCGGCATCGCCAGGGCCAGCAGGAGCAGCGATTCACCCAGGGCGAAGCGCAGCGTCCGCCACGCCCGCAAGCCACGCAGCTTCGCCAACGCGATCTCGTTCCCGCGTGACTCGATCGCGTCGGTGACCACCTCGAACAGCGCCAGCCAGGCCAGCAGCGCGAGCTGCAGGGTCACCAGGAACGTCCCGCGATCGACCAGGTTGCGCTGATGAGCGGCCGCGTCGAGCACCTTGTCCAGGCCCGTGGTCAGCTGCACGTGCACGGGCTCGTCGGTGCACGAGTACGGGCACGCACTGGGCTTGCTGTATCGACGCGCCAATCCGGCCACGTCTTGGCGCAGCCTCGGCACGTCGTCGAGGCGGACCGCGGCCGGATCCAGCGGGTAGTCCCACAGCAGGCTCGCTTGGGTGCTCGGCGGGATCGCCGCGAACTCGGCCCGGCCGACGAACACGGCGTCGACCGTGTTGAGGTCCTCGGGAAAGGGGATGGCTTCGAAGTAGTCGTGCCCGAACCAGTAGGGCTCGTGCGGGTCGCGTGGCGTGTAGGTGCCCACGATGCGTGCCGCCGTCCCGGCGTCGAACGCGACCGTGCGGCCGATCTGCCAGCTGTAGTTGCCATTGACCGTGCGCTGGGCCACCAACGCCTGCCCCCGCCCGGTCGGACAGTGCCCGGCCACGATGATCAGGTGCGAGCACGCGTCGTCGCGCCACAAGATCCCCGTTTGCACCGTAGGGCCCGTCCCGGACTGGGCCTTGGTCTGGACGTAGATCGACGCGATCCGGGTGGGGTAGCCGCGCACCGCGCCCGGCGGGGGGGCCTGGGCCTCGGCCTGCCCGAACCGCGACACCGACGCGGTGGTCTCGAGGGCGTGCGGGACGTCCTGGAACTCCAACCCGGTCGCGGATCCCGCCTGGGTCAGCCCGTCGCGCAACGTCGACTCGCCGGCCGCACGCGCGTACAGCGGCCCCAGCGCCGCGGCGCCCATGACCACCGCACCCACGGCGAATACCGAGGCCGACAACCCCCGGCGCCACCACAACCCTCGCAACAGCAGCCAGCCGTGTCGCGGCGAACGTCGCCCTCCCATGCCCTTGAACTGTGCCGTTGCATGCTCTCAATACGGTTGCGATCGGATTCCACTCACGCATCCCGCTGCGCCCACATTTCGCGCATCCCTGGCCTTATGCCGCGGTCACTCCCACTCGCGCTGCATCCTCAAGAACTCCTCGGAGCCGGGCTCGGCGTCCATGACCCCTTCGATCCGGTTCCCGTCATCGGACTGCGGTTCGGTGACGACGTGCGCGCCGGGAACGAGCCCGGGTGCGGGCGGCAGGGCGGCACCATCGGGCGGCAGGCTGTCGACCTGTTCTTCTATCCGCTCGATCTGGTGGTCGACCGGCTCGGTGCTGCCGCCCGGCGAGGGCGAGCTCGGCTCCAGCAAGGTCACCCGGTTGCCGTGGTAGATGACGTCGGTGCGGCGCGGGGTGACCGACAGCCAGTACGCGGTGGCCACGCCGGCCAGGCCCGTGAGGATCAGGACCACGCCGATCACCTGGATGTCGACGGACTCGGGCGTGGCTCGGACGCCGAACGCCAGGATGGCGCCCAGTGTGATCACGACTAGCGCGGCGGCGTATCTCACGTCTGGGTACTACCCATCGACGTCGGCCGCCACACCCGGGCAGTGGCCGCTGCGCGCTACCGGCCGTCGACGAACGCCTGGGCGCGTTGCTCGCCCAGGGTGACGGCCGCGCCGTGGCTCTCGATCGGGTTCACCTGGGAGTTGGGGAACACGATGTAGGTCACCGGACCGTCGGTGCCGCCGGTGGACGGATCGGGGTCGATGCCCAGGTCGTTCGCCGTCGCGTACGACGACTCGCCGATGATCGTTTCCGGGCCGGTGTCGCCGACGACGGCGTAGGTGACCTGACCGTTGTAGATCACCGCCACCACCGCGCCGCCGTCGATGCCGTAGTCGCCGAAGTCCCATCGCGACGACGGGCTGGGCAGCACGACGTAGGGCAGGTTCGCGGCGTCGAGCGGCTCGTCGGTGGAGGAGTGGTAGGCCGTGTCGGGGTAGAAGCAGCAGTCGGTGTTCTCGTTGCACTGGGCGGTGCGCTTGCCGTCGCAGTCGATGTCCATGTCCGCCGAGTAGAACACCGCGCCGCCGGTCTGGCAGACCGGGACGGTGGCCGGCTCACCGTCGTCGGTGGCGAACTCGCCGTTGGAGATCTGGTCGCAGCCGGTGCCGAGCCGGGCCAGCAGCTGATCGGCGCTCGGGCCCTGCGCGACCGTCGGCGCGGCGGTGGGCGCGACCGCCGCGGCCGCCCCGTGCGCCGACGCCGCGACCGCGGGCGCGGCGAGTGCCAGGAGCAGGGCGGAGAACAAGACCACGAGTCGTCGCATGGCCGGCCACCTTTGTTGTCTGGGGGAACAAACCGGGTGAGCGCCCATTGTGGACCCGGCCGACTCATCGGACAAGAGGCCTGAATACCTTTTTCACGGCTCATATCAAGGTTTGAAAAAAGTCCGCCACAACCTTGACATCGGCCACGCGAGGGGTGTTTCCTCACATTCCGTCTCGAGACGCGTCACCTGATCAGCGCTGCCACCGACCATCCCCCAGAAGGGTCGTGCGCCGATGTTCTCCCATGCCTGTACGAATGCCCGTACGAAGCGGCTAGCTCTCGCCCTCGCGGCCACCGTGACCGCTGCGCTGGCGGCCGCACTCGCCCACCCGGCCGCCGCGCACGCCGCGAACGAGTCCGTGAATAGCTGGCTGACGACGACGAACGATTCCGGCGGGCGCAACGTCACCCGCGGTCTGGAGCAGCAAGCTCCCGTCTCGTTCGGCTCGTCGAGCCCCGGCGCCGACCAGACGATCACGGTGGACGAGAACACGCACTACCAGTCCTTCGTCGGGGCGGGTGCCTCGATGACCGACACCGCGGGTTACCTGCTCGGCAGCAGCGGAGCACTGAGCGACGCGAGCCGAAATGCCGTCATGACCAAGCTGTTCAGCCCCACCGACGGCATCGGCGTGGACTTCTTGCGCAACCCGATGGGCGCCTCGGACCTGGCCCGCTACAACTACAGCTACGACGACCTGCCGGCCGGTCAGACCGACCCCGGGCTGAACAACTTCTCGATCGCGCACGACCTGGTCGACATCTTGCCGCTGACCAAGCAGGCCGAGCAGCTCAACCCGGACCTGAAGCTGATGGGCGTGCCGTGGAGCGCGCCGGCCTGGATGAAGGACAACGGCAAGTTCACCAACCGCGGCTGGCTCGAGTCGCAGTACTACGCCGCGTACGCGCAGTACTTCGTCAAGTACATCCAGGCCTACCAGGCCAACGGGGTGCACGTCGACTACGTCTCGGCGCAGAACGAACCGACCTGCTGCGGCAACGACGACACGAACTACGGGTCGATGAACTGGAACGGCTCGGGCCTGGACTACTTCAGCGGCACTGACCTGCTGCCCGCGTTCCACGCCGCCGGGCTGTCCACCAAGCTGCTGGTGCTCGACTTCAACTGGGGCGACTACAACGACCTGGGCTCGGTACCGATGGGCGACGCCGCGCTGCGCAACGACCCGAACTTCGGCGGCATCGCCTGGCACGGCTACGGCGGCGACGTCAGCGAGCAGACGACGATCCACAACCAGTACCCGAGCACCGACGCGTTCGACACCGAGCACTCGGGCGGCACCTGGATCGGCAATCAGCAGCGCGAGGACATGGAGAACATCATCGACTACACCCGCAACTGGGGCCGCACCGTCACGAAGTGGAGCCTGGCTGTAGATCAGAACTACGGACCGCACGCCGGCGGCTGCGGCACCTGCACCGGCCTGATCACCGTGCACGACGACGGCAGCGGGCAGGTCGACTACACCGTCGAGTACTACGACATGGGCCAGCTGACCAAGTTCGTGCGACCCGGCGCGGTGCGCATCGACTCCACCGACAACTCGACGATCCGCAACGTGGCGTGGCGCAACCCGGACGGTTCGAAGGCGCTGGTCGCCTACAACGAGTCGTCCGCGCCGCAGTCGGTGAAGGTGAACTGGGGCAACGAGTCGTTCACCTACACGATTCCGGGCTCGACGTCGGCCACGTTCACCTGGTCGGGTGCACAGGGCTAGGTGCCCAGCCAGGTCGTGCGGGTGAGCTCGTACTCGACCTCACCCTGCTCGGCGCCGGGCAGCAGTACCTCGTACGGCTCGGCCGAGACGAAGGCGCGGGCGAACGTCAGCCCGACGGCGCTCATGGTGGCCCGTGAGGCGGCGTTCACCGCCATGGTCTGGGCCAGGATCCGGCTCAGGCCCACGTCGGTGAAGCCGTAGCGGATGAGCTCGCGGGCTCCCTCGCTGGCGTAGCCGCGGCACCAGTGCCGGCGCAGCAGCCGGTAGCCGAGGTCGGCGTCACCCGGGATGTTGGGCTGATCCGGGCCGTGTGGCGGGCGCAGGATCCACCAGCCGACAAAGGTGTTCTCGGCGAACCCGACCCAGAAGCCCAGCCCGGACATCTCCTGCGCGGCGGCGAGCCGCCGGCGGTGCGCCTGCTCGACCTCGGCCCGCGTGGCGGCCCGGCCGATGAGGTGGCGCATGACCTCGGGGTCGGAATCCAACTCGACTTCGAACTCGAGGTGCTCGTCCGCCAGCGGTACGAGCCGGAGTCGTTCGGTGTGCAGGATCGGCTGAGCCATACGTCGATCGTGGCGGACGCCGCAACCCCGATCGGCGAAGCTGAGCGGCCGGGCTCTCTCCGTGTTGCGCAAGATTGCGAGATGAGCGACCCTGACCGGCATGCCACCTCGGCCCCGCCGACGCCCCCAAGGCTCGCCCACCCTGACCCGCATCGCTGAGGCCGCCGGAGTCTCCGTTCCGACGGTGTCGAAGGTGCTGAACGGCCGCAGCGACGTGTCGGCGCCGGTGCGTCAACAGGTGGGCAATCTCCTGCGGCAGGCGGGCTATTCGGTGTCGACGGCCGCCCGCGACACGGCGGTCGTCGACGGACTGGTCGATCTGGTCGTGCCCGGCATGGAGGGCTCCTGGGCCAGCACCATGCTGGCCGGTATGGAGGAAGTCGTCTCCAAGGCGGGTCGTGACCTGGTGGTCACCGTCGCGCGCGAGGATGTCCCGGCCCAGCAGGACTGGGTGCGCCGGCTGCTGACCCGGGGGAGCCGGGGCGCCGTCCTGGCGCTCGTCACGCCGACGCCGGCGCAGCACAGCCGGCTGGCCCGAGGCGCGGTCCGGCTGGTGGCCCTCGACCCGGGCACCGACGTCGGTCCCGGCATCGCCACGGTCGGCGCGACGAACTGGGCCGGCGGCTACTCGGCCACCGAACATCTGATCCGGCTCGGCCACGAGCGCATCGCCGCGATCGCCGGCGTGGCGGCGCACCGCTACAGCCAGGCCCGCATCGACGGCTACCGCTCGGCGTTGGCCGCTGCTCGGTTGCCCGCCCGGGCCGAACTCGTCCGCCACGGTGACTGGAACCGGGCGCTCGCGGCCCGGCAGGCGGCCCGGTTGCTGCAGTTGCGGCAGCCGCCGACGGCGATCTTCGCCTGCTCGGATCGGATGGCGCTGGGCGTGTACGACGCGGCGGCCGCGCAGGGGGTGCAGATCCCGGACGAGCTGAGCGTGGTGGGCTTCGACGACCTGGTCGAGGCGCAGTGGCTCAGCCCGGCGCTCACGACGATGCGGCAACCGGTGCGCGAGATGGCCATCGCCGCCGCGCGGACGTTGTTGCAGCTCATGGACGGCGAGCGTCCGGAGACTCATCGCCTCGAACTGGCGACCGCGCTGATCGAGCGGGCCAGCACCGCGCCGCCGCCCTGACCGGCGACCCGGGAAATCCGCTGGAGCCGCGTCGGTGCTTCGTGTCAGGCTCGGGCAGTGACCCTGACCCCGTACCGGCGCGTGATCGCGATCCGGGCGGCCCGGCAGGCGATCCTGCTGGGCATCCTGGTCCGCGTGCCGCTGTTCGCCGGCAACGTGGTGCTGACGTTCCACGTCGTGTCCAGCCTGCATCGCAGCTACGCGCAGGCCGGCATCGTGACCGCGGTCGTGACGGGTTGCATCGCGATCAGCGGTCCGTGGCGGGGCCGGCTGCTCGACCGGCACGGGCTGCGCCGGGTCGTACTGCCTTCGGTGGTGGTCACCGCGGTCTGCTGGTCGATCGCCCCGTTCGCCGGCTACTGGGTGCTGTTCGGATCGGCCGGGCTGGCCGCGTTGTTCGCGGTGCCGACGTTCTCGATCATCCGCCAGGCGGTGATCATCGCGGTGCCGGAAGGCGATCGGCGCACCGCCCTCGCGCTCGACTCGGTCGCGGTCGAGGTCTCGTTCATGATCGGCCCGGCGGCCGGCATCTGGGCCGCGACGACCTGGTCCACCGCCTGGGTGCTGTTCGGCATCGAGATGTCGGGCGTGCTGTTCTCCTTGCTGCTGTGGACCGTCAACCCGGCGATCGCCGCCGACCAGCCGGAGATCGCGGCCGACCAGCCGGTGAAGGCGCCGCTCGCGGCAGGGCGCGACTGGCTGGGCGCCCCGTTCGTGGCGGTGTGCGCGGCGGCCGCAGCGGCCACGATCGTCCTGTCCGGAACGGACATCGCCATCGTCGCGGCGCTGCGCAGCTTCCACGACAGCACGCTCATCGGCCCGGTGCTGTCGGTGTGGGGGCTCGGGTCGCTCGTCGGCGGGCTCGTCTACGGCATGCTGCATCGGCCCATCCCGGCCTTCGTGCTGCTGGCGGGTCTGGCCGCCGTCACGTTCCCGATGGCGTTCGCGCGCGACGTCTGGATGCTCGGCGTCCTGGCCGTGGTCGCCGGTCTGCTCTGCGCGCCGACGATCACCGCGACGGTCGACCAGCTCAGCCGGCTCGTCCCGGACCGTGCCCGCGGCGAGGCCCTCGGCTGGCACGGTTCGGCGTTGACGACCGGGTCGGCCCTGGGCGCGCCCATTGCCGGGGTCGCGATCGACTGGCAGGGCGCCGGCGCCGGGTTGATCGCCGTGTCTGCGGTCGGCCTCGCGGTGGCGGTGCTCGGTACGACGATCAGCCCGCGGCGGGCCGCCGCCGAGCCGAGCGAGCCCAGTCCGGTGGCAGCGGCCGCCTGACGCCAGTGCCGCACGCGCACCGCGACGACGTCCACGCGGGGCGTACGTCGCTGGTGTCGTGCGCCGGAAGTTGGCGACTTATGTTCGGGCGCACGTCGTCCGCGCTTCGCGACGTCCGGACGCATCCAAGCGCGGACAACTTCGCAAGCAGGACCAGCCGACCTGACCCCGGTGGCCGCCGCACCGAGTTGTCCGCGTTTCGCGACGTCCGGGCGCATCCAAGCGCGGACAACTTCCCTCGGACTTGGGAAACGAATCTCAGGCGCAGCACACTAGCTCGTGGTCGGATCCTGCGGCTGCCAGCCGAGCAGTCGGCGCGCCTTGTCGATCGAGACGATGTGGCCGGCGGCGTCCCCGCTGATCGCGAAGGCGTCGAATCCCTGGTGCTGGTAGGACAGCGCGGCATCCAGCGCGCTGGCGACGTCGCGGCCCGACGTCGCGATGGTGGCCGTCTTCGGGTCCTGCGGCGGCCATTCCTCGTCGCGTATCGGGAAGCAGAGGCGTAGCGCGACGACGTCCAGGCCGTACTCGACCACTGCCGCCCGGCCGATCTGCTCGCCGAACTGCTTGGCCAACCCGTAGAAGTCGACGGCGTCCGGTGGCGTCTCTTCACGCGGTAGCGGTCCGGTCGGGGCGTTCGGCGCGGCGACCGCGCGGTAGACGGACATGCTGCTGGTGTAGATCGCCCGGCGCACGCCACAGGCGGCGACCGCCCGCAGGCAGGTGTACAGCCCGGCTGTAGCTATCCGCAGATGTGCCTGCGCCATGGTGATCTCGCCCCACGGCTCGCGCGGGCCCATCGCCATGTAGATCAGGGCATCCAT
>DASXYE010000104.1:0-2715 GCA_036502695.1 Jatrophihabitantaceae bacterium | reverse complement strand
CGAGATCCGCGACGCGATCAAGTCGGGTGGCTTCCAGGCGGTGTGCTTCACGTCGTCCTCGACGGTGCGCAACCTGGTCGGCATCGCCGGCAAGCCGCACGCCCGGACGGTCGTGGCGTGCATCGGCCCGCAGACCGCCGCGACGGCCCGCGAGTTCGGGCTGCGCGTCGACGTGCTGCCCGAGACGGCCACGGTGCCGGCGCTCATCGACGCCATGGCCGAGTTCGCCGCCGCGAAGGCAGTGGAGGACAAGGAGAAGGCGGCCGCCGCTGCGGCCAAGCGGGCCAACCGCCGCCGCTAGGTGGACGACCTGATCCGGTTTTGGCCGCCCGGCATCGTATAGATGCCTGGGCGGCCAAAACCGTTCATTGACGAGTTACCGATTCGCACTAACCTGGGATGACCTTCGGCGAAAGGTCACCCAATGCGCCACATCGCCCTGGTTGCCGCATTCTTGATCGCCGGCTTCGTTGTTGCGCCGGCCGCTCACGCTGCGACCACCTACACCGTCCTGTTCGACGACACCAAGGCCGAGACGGCCGGCAACGCGGACTGGATCGTCTCCACGTCCATGCCGGATCCGCTCGCCCAGAACCCGGCGCCCACCACCGAGACGAGCTGGACCGGTGCTCTCTCGGCCTGGGGCGTCGCGCTGCAACGCACCGGCCGGTACGCCGTGAAGACGTTGCCGCCGTCCGGCGCCATCACGTACGGCAACTCGTCGAACGCTCTGGATCTGAGCCATGTCAACGCGTTCGTGCTGCCCGAGCCGAACGTGCTGTTCACCGCCGCGGAAAAGACAGCCATCCTGCAGTTCGTGCAGAACGGCGGCGGGCTGTTCATGATCAGCGACCACAACGGCAGCGATCGCAACAACGACGGCTCCGACTCGGTGGCCGTGCTGAACGGCCTGATGAGCGGGAACCCGTTCGGGTTCAGCATCGACAAGCTCGACATCAGCAACGAGAACCCGTCCGGGATCGGCACGTCGGCCCGGATCGTCAACGGTCCCTTCGGGACGGCGACCGGGAGCATCATCCGCGACGGAACTACAGCCACGCTGAACAGTTCGGCCGCGCACGGCGAGATCTACCGGGCCGGGTACTCGACGAGTGGCACCACCGGGGCGGCGTTCGCCACCAGCACGTACGGCTCGGGGCGGGTGGCGTTCTGGGGCGACAGCTCGCCGATGGACGACGGCACCGGGCAGTCCGGCAACACGCTCTACAACGGGTGGGACGACCCGGCGGGTACCGACGCGACCCTGGCACTGAACGCGACGGAATGGCTCGCGTCCGGCACGGTCAGCGGCGGAGGCGGAGGCGGCACCGAGCGGGTCACGAACGGCGGATTCGAGAGCGGGTCCTCGCCCTGGACGCTCGGCGGCGCCGCCGCGGTGACGACGGCCCGGGCGCATGCCGGCACGCACGCCGTGGCCCTGTGCGGGGCGAACAACTGCGCCGACTCGATCAGCCAGTCGGTGGCGCTACCCGCCGGGACGTCCCCGCAGCTGAGCTTCGACACCTACGTCACGACGCAGGAGACGGGCACTACCGCCTACGACAAGCTGACCGTCCAGGTCAACGGCACCACGGTCGCGACGCTCA
Source organism: Jatrophihabitantaceae bacterium (assembly GCA_036502695.1). Classification (GTDB taxonomy): domain Bacteria; phylum Actinomycetota; class Actinomycetes; order Mycobacteriales; family Jatrophihabitantaceae; genus DASXRA01. The sequence continues at coordinate 1,108 of DASXYE010000104.1, read as the reverse complement.
GCAACGCGAGCAGCACGAACGCGTGGTTTGCCACCACCGCCAACCTGAGCGCGTACGCCGGCCAGACGATCACCGTGCGGTTCGCCGCAACAGGAGGCACCAAGCTGCCGACCAGCTTCTGGGTGGACGACGTCAGCGTGCTGGCCTGACTCCGGTTTTGGCCGCCCGGCATCACATACGTGCCCGGGCGGCCAAAACCGTTCAGCGACTAGTCTGGACTTCGTGAGTCTTCCCCAGTCGCGCCCGCGCCGGTTGCGGGCCACCCCGGCGTTGCGCCGCCTGGTCGCCGATGTTCACATCACCCCGTCCGACCTGGTGCTGCCGATGTTCGTGCGCGAGGGCGCCACCGAGGCCACGGCCATCGCATCGATGCCCGGCGTCGTGCAGCACACGATGGAATCGCTGCGCAAGGCGGCCGTCGAGGCGGTCGAGGCCGGCGTCGGTGGGCTGATGATCTACGGCATCCCCACCGAGAAGGACGCGCGCGGTTCGGGGGGCGACGACCCCGACGGCATCCTCAATGTCGCGCTCGGCGTCCTGCGCCAGGAACTCGGCGATGCCACCGTGCTGATGAGCGACCTGTGCCTGGACGAGTTCACCGACCACGGCCACTGCGGGGTGCTCGACCAGCACGGCAACGTCGACAACGACGCCACGCTCGAGCGGTACCGGAGCATGGCGCTGGCCCAGGCCGCGGCGGGCGTGCATCTGCTCGGCACCAGCGGCATGATGGACGGTCAGGTCGGCGCCGTCCGGGCAGCGCTAGACGACGCCGACCGCTCGGATGTCGGCATCCTGGCTTACGCCCCCAAGTACGCGTCCGCCTTCTACGGACCGTTTCGCGAGGCGGTCAACTCGTCGCTAGAGGGCGATCGCAAGAGCTACCAGCAGGACTACGCCCGCGATCCGCGCGAGGCCCTGGCCGAGGTCGCGGCCGACGTCGAGCAGGGCGCCGACATCGTCATGGTCAAGCCGGCCCTGCCGTACCTCGACGTGCTGCGCGTCGTCGCCGACTCCTCGCCGGTTCCCGTCGCCGCGTACCAGATCAGCGGCGAGTACGCGATGGTCGAGGCGGCGGCCGAGCGGGGTTGGCTCGACCGCGACCGGG
>DASXYE010000103.1:0-3605 GCA_036502695.1 Jatrophihabitantaceae bacterium | reverse complement strand
CAGGCGCACCACGTTGTCCATGTCCGGACGATATCGACGGCTCGGCGTTTGCGTATCGGGCGTTCGCGCTCAGCACAACGCCGTCCGGTCCGTTCGTCGCTTGTCGGTGGGGTTGGCTAACGTCGCGAGCATGACTGCATTTGACGGTCCGGCGTTCCGGCCGGGCGACGACGGATACGACGCCGAGCGAAGCGGGTTCAACCTCGCGTTGGAGCACCACCCCGAGCTGATCGTCGGCGCGACCGGCGCCCAGGACGTGATCGCCGCGGTCAACTACGCCGCCGAGCGGGGGCTCGCGGTGGCAGTGCAGACGACCGGGCACGGCCAGCCGGTGCCGGCCGACGGCCAGGTGATGATCACCATGCACCGTATGGACGACGTCCAAGTCGATCCGGCCGCTCGGACGGCCCGGGTCGGCGGCGGCGCGCGGTGGCAGCAGGTGCTGCCGCAGACGGTGCCGCACGGCCTCGCGCCGCTCAACGGGTCCAGCCCGACCGTCGGCGTGGTCGGCTACACGCTCGGCGGCGGCGTCGGGCCGGTCGGCCGCGCCTACGGCTACGCGTCCGACCGGGTGCGCCGCATCGACCTCGTCACCGCCGACGGGCAGCTGCGTCAGGTCACCGCCGACAGCGAGCCGGATCTGTTCTGGGCCCTGCGCGGCGGCAAGGGCAACTTCGGCGTGGTCGTCGGGTTGGAGTTCGAGCTGGTGCCGGTGTCGCGCCTGTACGGCGGCGGCCTGATCTTCGCCGCCGAGGCGGCCGGCGACGTGCTGCACGCCTACCGCGAGTGGACGCAGACGGCGCCGGACGAGGTGTCCTCGTCGGTGCTGCTGGCCCAGTTCCCGCCGCTGCCCCAGATCCCCGAGCCGTTGCGCGGGCGGTACGTCGCCGGCGTGCGGCTGGCCTACACCGGTTCCGCCGACGACGGCGAACAGCTGGTCAAGCCGCTGCGCGACATCGCACCGCCCATCATCGACACGCTCGGCGAACTGCCCTACGCGGACGTCGCGTCGATCTACAACGATCCGACCGAGCCGGCGGCCACGTCCGACTCGAGCGTCGGGTTGCACACGGTGGACGCCGATACGGTCGAGGCGATCCTGGGGCAGGTCGGGCCGGATTCGGGGTCGCCACTGATGGCCGAACTCCGGCAGCTCGGTGGCGCGTACGCACGACCGCCGGCGACCGCGAGCGCGGTCGGGGGCCGGGACGTCCCCTTCGTGCTGTTCGCGGTGGGCCTGCTCCGTCCCGGTGCGGAAAGCGGCGTGCAGCAAGCGCACGACGCGTTGGAGGACGCGATGCGACCCTGGGCCACCGAGGCCAAGCTGCACAACTTCATCGGCCCGCGCGACGCCGCACCGGAACGAGCGAAGCTGGCGTTCGCACCGGCCGACTTCACCCGGCTCACCGAGGTGAAAGGCACCTACGACCCGGCCAACATGTTCCGCATCAACATCAACATCCCACCGGCGACGTAGGCGTTACCGATCGGTCAGCCGGCCGCGGGTGATGCGGCCGGCGTGACCGATTCGGTGCTCGTCGCGGCTCCGTCGCTGATCGACAGCGTGAACAGCACCGGCTTGGTACACGGCCCACCGGGGATCACGATGAGCGTCGTGGTGTCGGCACTCGCGGCGGTCGCCAGCGCGTCGATGCCCGGGGCGACGCCGGCCGCCGCCGCACACGGCCGGCCGAGCAGCGTCGCGAGGTGGCGACGTCCATCCGGGTTGAGCAGAACGCGGACCTGGACCGGACGCGCATTCACCGCGGCGGCGGTGGTGTCCGCGTCGGACGAGTCCTTCGGGTTGGCCGCCCAGGCGAAGGTGGTGATGCCGGCGGCGACCACGGCGGCGGCGATGCAGACCCTGATTCGAGCCGTCTTGAACGTGGACTCGACCTCGATCAGCCGGGCGAACCACGCCAGGTCGGCGAGCCGGGCCCGGTACCGCCGCGCCGTTGCCTTGTCCTGCTCGGTGCCGTTGGGGCTCGCGGCCGCGGTTCGCGCCGCCGTGTACTTGTCGTACAGGTCCTGACCGGACGTGGTGCCCGCCGGGAGCAACGCCGAGCGATGGGCGGCGACGAACTTGCCGAACGGCTTGGACGCGTCGTCCGCCCGCGCGGCCGCATCGTCCGGGCCGACGACGCCCGGCTTGAACACCAGCGTCAGCGAGTAGATCGCGATCATCGTGGCGGCCAGCGCGACCGCGATGCCGGTGGCCGCGAGCGCCAGTCGCCCGCCGGTCGTGTGCCCGATCGAGGTCAGTTGCACCCCGGCCAGCAGCAGGCTGGCCACCGCCGCGAACGCCGTGATCATCCACTTCGCGACCGACCGGTACTGATCGATGCCGGCGTCGGCCTGGGCTTCGACCGCGCTGCGCGTCGGCGCGGCCGGGGCCGCAGGGGCGGGTGCCGCCGGGCCCGCCGGGGTCGGCGTCGCGTCCGGCTTCCGCGTCGACAGCACGGTCTGGACGGCGGCCAGGGCGACGCCGGCGACCGCGGCAACGATCCACGTCGCCGCGGAGCGCAGCCGAGCGGACGCCGCGGGTTGCGGCGCGCCCGTCATTCCTCGAGGCCGGTGATGCGCAGCTCGACGCCGACATCGAGCGCCAGCTCGGTGAGGCGGCCCAGCCCGGTCGGGTTGATCGCCCGGCGCCCGATCTGCACCACCACGACCTGGGACGGCGAGTCGACCGCCCGCTCGATGATGCTCAGCGCATCAGGCAGCTCGGCGGCGCCATGAATCTTGATCACCCACGGCGGATCCTCTTCATCGTCAGCCACGTCGCACCCCCCGGTGACTCACGGCCGGACCGGCCGCGCACGTTGCGCACGATGATGGCCTGCTGACGATGCGTTGTCGAGGCGTCCGCGTCACTGCCGGTCATCGCCCGTTTAGCGAAGCGTCGCCCGGTGTTCGGCATTGCTGGCAGTCTGACCACGACGATGAAGCGTCGATGTCGTCGGAGGAAGGCAGTCACCATGCCCAGAGTCAGCCCGCGATTCGCCCTGCTGGCCGTCGCCGTCGTGGCGGCCTCGGTCCTGGTCGCGCCCAGCGGTCACACCGCCGCGGCCACGTCCGGCCACGCCGCCCCGGCCGCGTCCGGACCGGTCGTCACGAGTACCCGCGCGCTCGCGCCGGGCGCGCAGCTGTCGACGTTCCAGGTGGCCACCGCCACCGGGACGGCCACCGGGGATCTGGTCGCGGTCGACCTGGCCGATCGGCGCGTCTCGGTCGGTCTGCTGCACCCGCCCGCGGTGAGCGCTCGCGAGCCGGTGTCGGCCATGACGGCCTCGGCGCACGCCGTCGCCGGTGTGAACGCCGACTTCTTCGACATCGACGAGTCCCAGCACCCGGGGGTGGCCGCCACCGGTTCGTCCGACGGCCCGGAGATCGCGTCCGGGCGGGCACTCAAGGCGGCGGTGCCGAACTCGCAGCGCTTCGGTCCGGGACTGGCTCCGGGCACGACGACGCGCGACGTGATCGGGGTGGGCGTCGACGGCCGGGCCCGGCTGGACTCGCTGCACCTCACCGGCACGGTGCTCAGCCGGTACGGCCGCTTCCCGCTCGCCGGCCTGAACCAGTACGCCGTCGCCGAGGGCGGCATC
>DASXYE010000102.1:0-2118 GCA_036502695.1 Jatrophihabitantaceae bacterium | reverse complement strand
CGGGGCAGCCGTCCCCGCTCGAAGCAGCGCCCCGATCACGACGACGCCGTCGACGGCACGGTGATCACCGTCGACCGCGGCCGCTACACCGTGCTGGTGGACGGCGTCGAGGTCACCACGATGCGGGCCCGCGAACTCGGCCGGCACGGCATCGCGGTCGGCGATCGGGTCGGCGTGGTCGGCGATCGGTCCGGTCGCCCGGACACCCTGGCCCGCATCGTCAGGATCCGCGAGCGGGACACCGTACTGCGGCGTACGGCCGACGACGACGACCCGTACGAGCGAGTCATCGTGGCCAACGCCGACCAGATGGTGATCGTCGCGTCGCTGGCCGATCCACCGCCCAGCTACGGGCTGATCGACCGCAGCGTGGTGGCCAGCCTGAGCGCCGGCATCGAACCGCTGCTGTGCCTGACCAAGTCCGACCTGGCCGGGCCGGACGAGGCGCTGACCCGGTACGCGCAGCTCGACATCCCCGCGGTCGTGACCCAGCACGGCGATCCGGAACCACTGCTGCCCCGGCTGCTCGGCCACACGTCCGTGCTGGTCGGGCATTCCGGGGTCGGCAAGTCGACGCTGATCAACGCGCTGGTGCCGGACGCGCAGCGCGCCGTCGGGGCGGTGAGCGCGGTCGGCAAGGGCACGCACACGTCCAGCTCGGCGATCGCGCTGCGCCTGCCCGACGACGCCGGCTGGGTGATCGACACGCCCGGCGTGCGCTCGTTCGGGCTGGCCCACGTCGGCGCCGACGACCTGCTGTGGGCGTTCCCCGATCTCGAGGACGGGGCCAACCAGTGCCCGCCCGGGTGCGAGCACCTGTCCGCGGCGGCTGGCTGCCGATTGGACGACTGGGTGGCGGGCGGGCACTCGACCCCGGACCGGCTCGAGGCGTTCCGGCGGCTGCTGGCGAGTAGATCGGTTGCCGAGCCCGGCTAGCGTCATACGCGTGGAGCTGACCCGGATCTACCGGTACCCGATCAAGTCGTGCCGCCGCGACGAGCGGCAGTCGGCCGAGGTCGAGCCGTGGGGGCTGGCCGGGGATCGCCGGTGGATGGTGATCGACGCGGACGGCCGGCAAGTCACCGCCCGGGAGGAGACCCGGCTGCTGCTCGTCACCGTCGAGATCGACGGCACCGCCCTGCGACTGCGCGCACCCGGCCAGCCGACGCTGACCGTCAAGGCTCCCGACGGCAGCGACCTCACCCCGGTGCACATCTGGAAGAGCGATATCGACGCCGCGCTGCCGTCCGCCGACGCGCACCGCTGGTTCAGCCTGCTGCTGGATCGCCCGGTCCGGCTCGTCTACCTGGACGATCCGCTGCGCCGCCGCACCAACCCGATATTCAGCCAGGCTGCGGATCGGGTGTCGTTCGCCGACGGGTACCCGCTGCTGCTGGCGTCCGAGCAATCGCTGGCCGCGCTCAACGACTGGATCGCCGAGGGACCGCGCGCCGACGAGGGACCGCTGCCGATGACCCGGTTCCGTCCCAACGTGGTCGTGCGCGGCGCGCCGGCCTGGGCCGAGGACGGCTGGCGACGGCTGCGCATCGGCGACGTCGAGTTCCGCGCGGTCAAGGGTTGCAGCCGGTGCGTGATGACGATGGTCGACCCGGAAACGCTGATCAAGTCAAAGGAGCCGATCGCCACGCTGGCGCGCCACCGGCGCTGGGACGGCGAGACGTGGTTCGGCATGAACCTCATCCCCGACCGCCCGGCCCCGGGCGCGACGCTGCGGGTCGGCGATCCGGTCGAGATCCTCGAACAGGTCGACGCCCCCGACGGTCCACCCCGATAGTGGTTCGTTAGCCACCGTATTCGGGGCTACCGAACCACAATCGGCCGCTCGGCCAGCCAGTCGCCGAGGATGTCGACGGCGGTGGCGATCTCGGCGCCGTCGCCGGCGAAGGACAGCCGGATGAACTTGCCGCCGTCGACCGGGTCGAAGTCGATGCCCGGGGCCACGGCGACACCCGTCTCGTCGAGCAGCCGCCCGCTCCACGCGAGCGAGTCGGTCGTCCAGCGCGACACGTCCGCGTAGACGTAGAACGCCCCGTCGGCCGGGGCGAGCCGATCGAGCCCGATCCCGGGCAGCCGCTCGAGCAGCAGGTCGCGGTTCTC
>DASXYE010000101.1:0-1930 GCA_036502695.1 Jatrophihabitantaceae bacterium | reverse complement strand
AAGAACTGCGGTACGCCGACGTATCACGTGTCGAGCGCCGCGACGTCGCCACCGCTGGTCAAACCGCACCCGGTGGGGACCTCGGTGCAGACGTCGCAGGAGCACCATCTGGCGTTCGCCTTGCCGTCCGGGTGGAAAGCGGAGAGCGAGGGCACGCTCGACGGCTTCGAGAACCGGTGTGGCGAGCCGCAGATCGTGCTCGGCAGCGTGGCCAAGTACGGCTCCGGCTACTGCCCGGCGTCAACCACGTCCTACCGCGCGATCGCCGGGACGCGCGGAGCGAAGGACGAGCACAACGCGGCCGCGGTCGCGCGCGAGGAGGCCCTTGCGTGGGCCACCTGGACCTATTCCGGCAAGCAGGACGAGCAGCCGAACGTGGTGGTCAGCCGGGCTCGTCCGTTCACCGCGCACGGATTGCGGGGCTCGCTCGTTCGGGCCACTGCGCGCGCCACGGTGGCGCTCGGGTGTGGCTCGGTGCGGGGCGTCGTCTATGCGATCGCGGTCGATTCGACCGACGGGGCCGACGTGTTCGTCGTCTCCGCCGACCAAGGTGACTCGGCCGACCCGAGCGAGGCCGACCTGCTGGCCATCGCCGGCACCCTGCACCGCGTGTCCTAGCCACTCGGGTCTCGCCCAAGACTCATGATCAAGAGGGAGAAGTGGCTGCCATAGCGACCACTTCTCCCTCTTGATCATGGACCGACAGCGTGTCCGGCGGTCAGTAGCCGCCGCCGTAGCCGCCGCCGCCTCCGCCACCCGAGGACGAGCTAGCCCCTCCGGTGGACGGCGTGATCACCACGGCGTGCCACGTGAAGTGCTCGGTGCCGAAAGCATCCTTGGCGTCGTTGCCCTTGGCGTCGCCCGCCGCGGAATCCTCGGCGAAGGTGTACAACGGTGCGCCGTTGTAGGTCAGCTGCGTCACCCCGTCCGAGCGGCTCGTACTGGCGATCTTGCCGGTCACGCCGCTCGGAGCGCTCACCGAACCGGTCACCGGCTTCCAGATCTGCAGGCACGCCCCCGTGCACTTGATCGTTCCGTTGGCTTCCTGGTCGGCGGTGTAGAGCGTCATGCCGCTGGCATCGGCCAACACCGTGCCGACGCTGCTCACGTCGTGCGTCGCGAGGCTCGCGGCCCCGCCACTGCCGGCGCCACCGCTGGTGCCGCCACCGGCGCCGCCGTCGTTCTTCGAGCTGCTGCTGCACGCCGCCAACAGGGTGGCGGCCGCGGCCGCCCCGGCAGCGGTCATGAGACCGGTCCGCAGGGCATGCGTCATCGTCAATCTGGACATGTGGATTCTCCTACCCGGCCCGCTGGTTTACGCGTTGGCCGTCATACCTCTAGTTACGGCCCGGGGCGTCCGCCGGTTCATCAGCGACCGCTGGCAGGATGGCAGCGTGAGCGAGGACACCCGATGAGCGCCACCGTCCTGGACGGAAAGGCCACCCTGGCCGCGATCAAGTCCGAGCTGAAGCAGCGCATCGCCGCCCTGGGCGAGCGCGGCATCGTCCCGGGCCTGGGCACCGTGCTGGTCGGCGACGACCCGGGCAGCCGCTGGTACGTCAGCGCCAAGCACCGCGACAGCGCCGAGATCGGCATCGCCAGCCTCGAGCGCGAGCTGCCGGCCACCGCGACCCAGGCCGATGTCGAGGCGGTGATCGACGAGCTGAACGCCGACCCGGCGTGCACCGGCTTCCTCGTGCAGCAGCCGACCGGACTCGACGAGTTCGCCATCCTGAGCCGGGTCGATCCGGCCAAGGACGTCGACGGGCTGCATCCGATCAACCTGGGCTGGCTGGTGCTGGGCAAGCCGGCCCCGTTGCCCTGCACGCCGACCGGAATCATCGAGTTGTTGCGCCGCTACGAGGTGCCGATCGCCGGGGCCAACGTCGTGGTCATCGGCCGGGGCATCACGGTCGGCCGGCCGCTGGCG
>DASXYE010000100.1:0-18213 GCA_036502695.1 Jatrophihabitantaceae bacterium | reverse complement strand
AGGCGCTGCTGCGGCAGTTCGGGTCGATCAAGCGGCTGCGTGCCGCGAGTATCGAGGACGTCGAGTCGGTGCCGGGCATCGGCCGGCGGACCGCGCAGGCGATCGTGGTCGCACTGGCCGAGTCGACGCCCGCCCCCGCGGTGAATGTCACCACCGGGGAGATCCTGGACGCCGACGATCGTTAGGACATCCGTGAGCACGGAAACCGAGACCCGCGGCGCCCTCGACACGGTCGTCGTCAGCGGCCTGTCCGGCGCCGGACGCAGCACGGCGGCGAAATGCCTGGAAGACCTGGGCTTCTTCGTCGTCGACAACTTGCCGCCCGAGCTGATCGCGACGATGGTCGATCTGGGCAGCCGGACCCAGGGCGCCATCACGCGTATCGCCGTCGTCATGGACGTGCGCAGCCGGGCGTTCTCGTCCGACCTGACCGGCGTACTGCGCGACCTGGCCGAGCGCGGCCTGCGTCCCCGCGTGCTGTTCCTCGAAGCCCGCGACGACGTGCTGGTGCGCCGCTTCGAGAACGTCCGGCGGGCTCACCCGTTGCAGGGCGGATCCGCCAGCGGCCGGCTGGTCGACGGCATCGCCGCCGAGCGGACGCTGCTGGCGGGCCTGCGGGGCGAGGCCGACCTGGTCATCGACACCAGCGATCGGTCGATCCACCAGCTGCGCGCCGAGATCGAGCGGGCGTTCACCGGCGGTGGACTGGACGGCCGGCCGGTGCTGCGAGCCACCGTCGTCTCGTTCGGTTACAAGTACGGGCTGCCGGTCGATGCCGACCTGGTGGCCGACGTCCGCTTCCTGCCCAATCCGTTCTGGATCCCCGAGCTACGCGAGCTGACCGGCGAGAACGACGAGGTGCGCGACTACGTGCTGACGCAGGAGGGCGCGGCCGATTTCGTCGACCGCTACGCCGACCTGCTGAAGATCATCGGGGCCGGCTACACCCGCGAGGGCAAGCACTACCTGACCCTGGCCGTGGGCTGCACGGGCGGCAAGCACCGGTCGGTGGTCATGGCCCGTGAGCTCGCGAATCGCCTTACCGACATGGGTGTTCGGGCCACGGTGGTCAACCGGGACCTGGGCCGTGAGTGAGTCCTTGCGTGCGGTGGCGCTCGGCGGCGGGCACGGGCTGTACGCGTCGCTGTCCGCGCTGCGCCGGCTCACCACCGACCTGACCGCCGTGGTCACGGTCGCCGACGACGGCGGCTCGTCCGGGCGGATCCGCCGCGAGCTCGGCACGCTGCCGCCCGGCGATCTACGGATGGCGCTGACCGCGCTGGCCGGCGATCAGGACGACGACGCCCGCTGGGCCGAGCTGCTGCAGCACCGGTTCGGCGGCACCGGGGCGCTGGCCGGGCATCCGATCGGCAACTTGCTGCTGACCGGGTTCCTCGAACGGTACGGCGACCCGATCGGGGCCCTGGAGCAGGTCGCCGGGCTGGTCGGTGCCGTGGGGCGCGTCCTGCCGATGAGCCCGGTGCCGCTCGACCTGATCGCCGAGGTCGACCGCTTCGACCCGGACGACCCGGTGCGGGTCCGGCGCATTCGGGGGCAGTCGTCCATCGCGTCCACGCCCGGACGGGTGCGGAGCGTCCGGCTGCTGCCGACGGGGGCCCCGGCGTGCGCCGCCGCGGTCGATGCGGTGCGCGAGGCCGACGTCGTGGTGCTCGGTCCAGGGTCGTGGTTCACCAGCGTCATCCCGCACCTGCTGCTGCACGAACTGGGCAAGGCGATCGCGTCGACCGATGCCACCGTGATCGTCACCGTCAACCTGGTGCCGCAGGCGGGGGAGACCGACGACTTCTCGCCCGAGGAGCTGCTGCGGGTGCTCGGCGAGCACGCCGACCGGCACGGCGGACTGTTCATCGACGCGATCGTCGCCGACGCCGATTCGGTACTCGATCACCAGACGCTCCGTGCTTACGCGAGCGACATCGGCGCGCGTCTCGTACTGTCGAGCATCGCAGCAGACGACAGCGCGGAGCGGCACGACCCGGCCCGCCTGGCCGCCGCCTACCTGGCGGCACTGGATGGGGCCGACCGATGAAGGAGGGCAGACCGATGGCGATGACCGCCGCGGTCAAGGACGAACTGAGCCGGGTGGAGATCTCCCGGGCCACCTCGCGGCGCGCGGAGGTGGCGACCGTCCTGCGCTTTGCCGGTGCGCTGCACCTCGTCGGCGGGCACATCGTCATCGAGGCCGAGCTGGACACCGGATCGGTGGCCCGCCGCCTGCGCAAGGAGATCGCCGAGATCTTCGGGCACGGGTCCGAGGTGCAAATCGTCGCGGGCGGTGGCCTGCGCAAGGGCAGCCGCTACCTGGTGCGGGTCACCAAGGACGGCGAGGGACTGGCCCGGCAGGCCGGACTGGTCGACCTGCGCGGCCGCCCGGTGCGGGGCCTGCCCCATCACGTCGTCGCCGGCGGCATCGCCGACGCCGAGGCGGCCTGGCGCGGCGCGTTCCTCGCCCACGGGTCGCTGACCGAGCCGGGCCGGGCCTGCTCGCTGGAGATCACCTGCCCGTCCACCGAAGCGGCGCTGGCCCTGGTCGGTGTGGGCCGGCGGCTGGGCGTCCCGTCCAAGGCGCGCGAGGTCCGGGGATCGGACCGGGTCGTGGTGCGCGACGGCGATGCCATCGGCGCGCTGCTGACCCGGATCGGCGCGCACGCGAGCGTCCTGGCCTGGGAGGAGCGGCGGATGCGCCGCGAGGTGCGCGCCACCGCCAATCGCCTCGCCAACTTCGACGACGCCAACCTGCGCCGCTCGGCCCGGGCCGCCGTCGCCGCCGGGGCGCGCGTCGAGCGGGCGATGCAGATTCTCGGCGACGAGGCGCCCGATCACCTGCTGCAGGCCGGCCGGCTGCGCCTGGAGCACAAGCAGGCGTCCCTGGAGGAACTAGGCGCGTTGTCCGACCCGCCCATGACGAAGGACGCGGTGGCCGGCCGGATCCGCCGGCTGCTCGCCATGGCCGACAAGCGGGCCTCCGACCTGGGCGTGCCGGACACCGAGTCGGCCGTCACTCCGGAGATGCTGGCGCCGTAACCGGGGCGGCGACCGCCTCGGGTTGGGGCGCGCCGCGCCCGCGCCGGCCGCGCAGGTCGAGCTCGATCTGCTCGAGGCTGCGTCCCTTCGTCTCGGGCACCAGCCACTTGGTCAGCACGAACAGCACGACGCTGACCCCGGCGAAGACGAACATCGACGGGCCGATGCCGAGCTTGCTCTTGTCCGACATGGTGGGAAAGACCGCGGTGATGATGCCGGTGGCCGCCCACAGCACGACGGTCGCGACACCGGTGCCGGCCGCCCGCACCCGCAGCGGGAACACCTCGGCCATCATCACCCACACGACGGCGCCCCAGCCGAGCTCGTACCCGGCCAGGTACAGGATCAAGAAGATCAGGGTGAACGTCCCCAGCAGCGTCTTGTCGTGGACGTGGATGATCGTCAGCCCGGCCGCGACCAGCGAGAGCGCCATGATCACGTTGCCGGTGAGCAGCAACGGCTTGCGGCCCCAGCGGTCGACGGTGAACAGCTCGCCGACCGTGAACACGAACTTGGTGACCCCGAGCAGCACCGCGCTGAGCAGCGCCGTGCTGGTCGTGAAGCCGAGCGACACGAGCATCGTCGGGAAGTAGGCGTTGATCGCGTTGACGCCGCTGAACTGTTGACCGACGGCGAGCAGCAGCGCGACGAAGAGCATCGGCCGCACCCAGGGCGTCCACAGATCGCGGATCCGCCCGTGTTGCTCGGCGTCGATCCGCAGCACCTCGTGGATGCTGGCGATCTCGCTGTCGACGTCTTCTCGGCCGTGCGTGTTTGCCAGCACGACCCGGGCCTCGTCCTCGCGGCCGGCCTTGACCAGCCAGCGCGGCGTCTCGGGTAGCAGCGTCAGCCCCCCGAGCAGGATCACCGCCGGGATCAGCGCGCCGGAGAACATGCCGCGCCAGTTGTCCGTCGAGGCCAGCCAGTAGTCGACGAGGAAGGCGATCAGGATGCCGCTCACGATGAACAGCTGGTTCAACGACGAGAGGGCGCCGCGCAATCGGGCCGGGGCCAGTTCTCCCATGTAGGTCGGCACCGTCGCCGACGAGCAGCCGACGCCGATGCCGATGATGCCGCGGGAGATCATCAACGTCTGCCAGTTGCCGGACGTCATGGCGAAGACAGTGCCGATGATGACCACGACGGCGGCGAGCATGATCGTGCGCCGCCGCCCGAGGCGATCGGCCAGCCGGCCGGCGACGGCGGCCCCGAGCATCGCGCCGACCGAGAGGCTCGCGGTGATGATGCCCTTCTCGACCGCGGACAGGTGCCACTGCTTGACGATCAGCACGAGGATGCCTGCAATGACGCCGAGGTCGTATCCGAACAGGATGCCGCCCATCGCGCCGAAGAAATACAGCGTGGCTTTATTTATGGATCGGTGGCCGGCACCGGCCGTCCGCAGTGTCATGCTCGATCGCCTCGCTTCGTCGACTAATCGGCACAGCACCGAACCCGGGGCGCAGGGCGCGACGGGCTTCGGTTCAGCTCATGGCAGTGGGTGATTGCGACTCTGCAACAACCCCGTGACGTAGGAGCAAACGGTCACATGGACCACCGCCACGGACAAGAAGCATAGGCGTAACGATTCAGTAACGCGAACAGAATCTACATATGTAAACACGCTGTCGACGAGTCGTCGCCCGCTCGCCGACGCCTGCACCGCAGGGTGGTGCAGATCGCGGTGTACAGTCTGGTGCATGACTAAGCGGTTGAGCGTGACTCTCGAGGCCGAGGACGTGCGCACTGTCGAGGCATTCGCCGACTCGTCGAGTCGTGAGCACGAATCGTTGGTGGCCTGGGCATCCAGCCGGGGCATCGACCCGGACGGGCTCACCTCGGAAGCAGCGCTGCTCCGGCTGCTGATCCGGGCCGGCGCCGAGTCGCTTCGTGGCGGCGCTCTCGACGTGGCCTACGCCGGGCTGGCCGTCACGCTGGCCGACGAGACGTCCGACTCGCGAGCCGCCCGAGCTCGATACGTTGAGCGCACCGAAGCAAAGCGGTGACCGCGCCACTGCTCGGGCAGGTCTACAGCGTCGACCTCGGACACGGCCGTAAGCCGTGGCTGGTGGTCAGCAACAACGCCCGTAACCGGAACCTCGAGTCGGTGCTGGCCGCCCGGATCACGACCACCCGCAAGCATCGTGAACTGCCCACGGTCATCCCGCTGGGCGCCGATGATCCGCTCGTCGGCTTCGTGTTGTGCGACGACATCGTGCAGCTGTACCGGGACGAGCTGACCCGGCCGCAGGGCGCGTTGAGTCCGCCGACCGTCAAGGCCGTGTCCGACGGGCTGCGCATCGCGCTGGCCCTACCGTGAGCCGCGTCAGAGCACCAGTGCGGACCCGACTAGTGTTCGACACGACGCGGGCCGTCGTCGCCCCGCCGGGTTCGTGAAGCGCCGTTTTCGAGGAGTCATGCAGTGACCGTTCGTGTGGGCATCAACGGCTTCGGCCGCATCGGCCGTAACTTCTTCCGCGCCGCCGTGGCCAGCGGCGCCGACATCGAGGTCGTCGCGGTGAACGACCTCACCGACAACGCCACCCTGGCGCACCTGCTGCGCTACGACACCATCCTCGGCCGCTTCCCGGGCGAGGTCAGCTCCACCGCCGACACGATCAGCGCGGGCGGGCACACGTTCAAGGCGTTCGAGGAGCGCGACCCGGCCAAGCTGCCGTGGAGCGAGGTGGGCGCCGACGTCGTCATCGAGTCGACCGGGTTCTTCACCGACGCCACCAAGGCGCGCGTGCACGTCGACAACGGCGGGGCCAAGAAGGTCGTCATCTCCGCGCCGGCCAAGAACGAGGACGTCACCATCGTGATGGGCGTCAACGACGGCGACTACGACCCGGCCAAGCACACCGTGATCTCGAACGCCTCGTGCACCACCAACTGCCTGGCCCCGCTGGCCAAGGTCCTCGACGACGCCTTCGGCATCGAGAGCGGCCTCATGACCACCATCCACGCGTACACGCAGGACCAGAACCTGCAGGACGGCCCGCACAAGGACCTGCGCCGGGCCCGGGCCGCAGCCCAGAACATCGTCCCGACGTCGAGCGGGGCCGCCAAGGCGATCGGCCTGGTGCTGCCCAGCCTGAACGGCAAGCTCACCGGCTACGCGCTGCGCGTCCCGGTCGTCACCGGCTCGGCCACCGATCTGACGGTGACGACCAGCCGTGAGACGACGGTCGACGAGGTGAAGGCGGCCTTCAAGGCTGCTGCCGAGGGGCCGCTCAAGGGCCTGCTGAGCTACACCGAGGACCCGATCGTCTCCTCCGACATCGTCACCGACCCGTCGTCGTGCATCTTCGACGCCGGGCTGACGCTGGTCATCGGCAACCAGGTGAAGGTCGTCGGCTGGTACGACAACGAGTGGGGCTACTCGAACCGGCTGGTCGATGCCGCCGTGCTGGTCGGTTCGTCGCTGTAGCCGATGCGTACCGTCGACGAGCTGATCAAGCACGGGGTCGCCGGCCGGCGGATCCTGGTGCGCTCCGACCTCAACGTCCCGATCAAGGACGGCAAGGTCACCGACGACGGTCGCATCCGGGCGTCGCTGCCGGTGCTGACCAAGCTGCTCGACCACGGTGCGCGGGTGATCGTCGCCGCGCACCTCGGTCGGCCCAAGGGCGCGCCCGATCCGAAGTACTCGCTGCGTCCGGTCGCCGACCGGCTGGCCCAGCTGCTGGGCCGTCCGGTCGATTTCGCACTCGACACGATCGGCGAGAGTGCGCGCCTGCTGGCCAGCGAGCTGCACGACGGCGAGTTGCTGCTGCTCGAGAACGTCCGCTTCAACCCGGGCGAGACCAGCAAGGACGACGCCGAGCGGCACTCGTTCGCCAAGTGCCTGGCGTTCCTCACCGGCGGCGAGGACGACGGCGGCGCGTTCGTCGAGGACGCGTTCGGGGCCGTGCACCGCAAGCACGCCTCGGTGTACGACGTGGCCAAGGTGCTGACGCCGTACTGCGGCGACCTGGTGCGCGACGAGCTGGCCGTGCTGACCCAGCTCAGCGGCGAGGCGGCCAAGCGCCCGTACATCGTCGCGCTCGGCGGCAGCAAGGTCAGCGACAAGCTGGCGGTCATCAACTCGCTGCTGCCCAAGGTCGACAAGCTGCTCGTCGGCGGCGGCATGTGCTTCACGTTCCTCGAGGCGCAGGGTCACGAGGTCGGCGACTCGCTGCTCGAGGCGGATCAGGTCGAGACGTGCCGGCAGCTGCTGGCCGACAGCGGCGACAAGATCGTGCTGCCCAGCGACATCGTGGTGGCTACCGAGATCAGCGACGACGCCGAGACGCAGACGGTGTCCGCCGACGCCATTCCGGCTGGCACGAAGGGCCTGGACATCGGCCCGCAGACCGTGAAGGCGTTCGCCGCCGAGCTGGCCCAGGCCAAGACGGTGTTCTGGAACGGGCCTATGGGTGTGTTCGAGGTGGCCCCCTTCGCCGCCGGCACCAAGGGTGTGGCCGAGGCGGTGGCCGCCGCGCCGGGCCTGACCGTCGTCGGCGGCGGCGACTCAGCCGCGGCGGTGCGGGCCCTCGGCCTGGATGTGAACGCGTTCGGGCACATCTCGACCGGCGGCGGTGCGTCGTTGGAGTACCTGGAGGGCAAGACCTTGCCCGGTGTCGCCGTCCTCGAGGAGAGCTGACGTTGCCGCAGCCCCAGCGCAAACCGCTCATCGCCGGCAACTGGAAGATGAACCTGAACCACCTCGAGGCGATCGCGCTCACTCAGAAGATCGCGTTCAGCCTCAAGGAAGAGCACTTCAACGCCGTCGACGTCGTGGTGCTGCCGCCGTTCGTCGACCTGCGCAGTGTGCAGACCATGGTCGACGGTGACCGGCTGCTGATCGGCTACGGCGCGCAGGACCTGTCGCCGTTCGACTCCGGCGCCTACACCGGAGACATCAGCGGCACGATGCTGGCCAAGCTCGGCTGCCGCTACGTCGTGGTCGGCCACTCGGAGCGACGCCAGTACCACCACGAGGACGACGCCACGGTCAACGCCAAGGTCAAGGCGGCGTTTCGCCACGAGCTCATCCCGATCCTGTGCGTGGGGGAGACCGACGACATCCGCGAGGAGGGTCGGCACGTCCCGCACTCGAGCAACCAGCTCGAACTGGCGCTGGACGGCGTCACGGCCGAGCAGGCGGCGACCCTCGTCATCGCGTACGAGCCGATCTGGGCGATCGGTACCGGCAAGGTGGCAACCCCGGCCGACGCGCAGGAGGTGTGCGGCGCGATCCGCGCGCACCTCGGCCGGCTGTACACGCCCGACCTAGCGGCCGGCGTGCGCATCCTGTACGGCGGTTCGGTCAAGGCCAACAACGCCGCCGAGATCGTCAAGGAGCCCGACATCGACGGTGCCCTGGTCGGTGGCGCCAGCCTCGACGGCACCGAATTCGCCACCATCGTGCTCGCCGCGCGGCCAAGCTGAGGCCGCCTCACCATGACAAGGTAGGCTGTGCCGGATGTCTCGCCGCTTCTTCGCTAAGGCCGGTCAATGATCTTCGCGCTGTCGGTTGTGCTGGTTGTCGTCAGCCTCCTGCTCGTCGTCCTGGTGCTGCTGCACCGGGGCAAGGGCGGTGGCTTGTCGTCGATGCTCGGTGGTTCGTTCTACTCGAACCTGTCCGGCTCGTCGGTCGTCGAACGCAACCTGGATCGGTTGACCGTCATCGCCGGCATCGTCTGGGCGATCTGCATCATCGGCCTGGGATTGCTGTACAAGAACAGCTGAAAGTTACCTGTCCGCCGCAAGTCCTGAGTCATTCCGAGGAGATACGACGTGGCCGGTGGCAGTGCGATCCGCGGTAGCCGGGTCGGAGCTGGACCGATGGGTGAGAAGGAGCGTGGCGAGTCAGCGCCGCGGCAGCGCGTCTCCTTCTTCTGTGCGAACGGGCACGAGATCACGCCCGCGTTCGCCTTGGACGCCGTCTTACCCGACACCTGGGATTGCCCGCGGTGCGGGTACCCGGCCGGACGCGAGTCGGCGGCTCCGCCCAACGCGCCCCGCAACGAGCCTTACAAGACGCACCTCGCGTACGTGAAGGAGCGTCGCAGCGACGAGGACGGCGAGGCCATCCTCGAAGAGGCGCTACAACGGCTGCGGGCCCGTCGCGGCGAGAACTGATCGCGCGCGAGCCGCGAGTACGGCTGCGATGCGGCTTCTGCACCTGTCCGACACGCATCTGACGGCCAGCGGTTTCGACGAGGACGGCGTGGACGCGGCCGCGTCGCTGGACCGGATCCTGCACGATGTGCGGTTCGTGCCCGACCTCGATCTGATCGTCGTCAGCGGCGACCTGGCCGATGACGGTTCCGTCGCGGGCTACACCGCGGTCCAGGAACGGATCGAGCGGTTCGCCGCCGAGCGGCAGATCCCGCAGGTCCACTGCGTCGGCAATCACGACGACCGCGCCGCGTTCGCCCAGGTGCTCGGCACCGGGCATTTCGACGCCGCTGGTCGCGACATCGGTCAGACGGCCGTGATCGACGCCCGAGCCGCGGTGAGCGAGGTGTCGGCGCTGCGCGTGATCACGCTGGACAGCCTCGTACCCGGTTCGGCCCATGGCGTGATCAGCGACGCGCAGCTGGCGTGGCTGGCCTCGGTTCTGGCCCGGCCGGCGCCGAACGGGTCGGTGGTGGTCGTGCACCATCCGCCGATCGCACCGACCTTCGTGCCCTGGATGGCGGTTGACGGTCTGCGCAACGCCGAAGCGCTCGGCGACGTGCTGGCCGGCACCGACGTTCGCGCCGTGCTGTGCGGGCACTTCCACCTGCAGCTCGCCGGCTCCCTGCGTGGGATCCCGGTGTCGGTCACGCCCGGCGTGGTGACCCGGCTCGACCTCACCACCCGGCCGCACTTGTGGCGCGGCGTCAAAGGTGCGGGCGCGACCGTGGTCGAGCTGGGCACCTCGGGCGGCCCGCTGTTCCACGCGGTGCAGGCCCGGGATCCGCACGCCGGCGAGCCTGTCTATCTGGTCGACGGGCGCACCGGCGCCGACGTGACCACCGAAGATTGATCGGGTCGAACCGCTCCTGTTGATCTACAGCTGGTGTTACGGTCTAACCATTGTGTAACGGCCGAAGACGGGGCGAACTTGTCGGCCGGACGTTCCGGGTGAGCACCCCGCTCGGTCGCGTCTGCTCGGGGAGACGCGATGCGTATCACGCTGCGCTGGCCACTCGTCGTTCTCGCGGTGCTCATCGTCGCGGCCGGGTCCACGGTCGCCGGGGTAGTGCTGAGTTCGGACCATCACCGGACCGAGCGAAGTCAGGACCGCGACGCGCGCGGCAGCGACAAGGGCGACAAGGACGCGGACCAAGGCGCGGACAAGGACAAGGGTCAGGACAACGACCAGGGTGAGGACGAGGACGACGGCGGCCCGAGCGCCCCGGCCGAGTACCTGACCCAGAAGTTCACCTCCGGCCACGACGTCACGCCGGCGCAGGTGCGTCGCGCCGAGGCCCAGGCCAACGCGTTGCCGACCGGTGGCGGGTCGTGGAACCTCGTCGGTCCGTCGAACATCGGCGGACGGATCACCGACCTCGTCGTCGACCCGCGCCATCCGGACACCGTCTACGTAGCGGCGTCGGGCGGTGGCGTGTGGAAGAGCACCGACGCCGGCCTGACGTTCCACCCGGCCTGGCCGGACGGTCTCACCCAGACGCTGGGCGCGTTGGCGATGGGCAGCGACGGCACGTTGTGGGCCGGCACCGGTGAGGCGAACCCGTCCGGTGGCGGGCTGACGTTCTTCGGCGACGGCGTATACCGCTCGTCCGACGGCGGCGCGCACTGGCAACAGTGGGGGCTGCGCGACAGCGGGGCCATCGGCAAGATCGTGGTCGATCCGACCGATCCGCGCAGGGTATTCGTCGCGGCCGCCGGCAACCTGTCCGGGACCGCCGGCCAGCGCGGCATCTACCGGCTCGACGGTCGGGGCGCGAACTGGCAGCGGGTGCTGTCGACACCGAACAACACGACCGGCGGCGTCGACCTGGCGATCGATCCCAGCAATCACAACCGGGTGTTCGCCACGCTCTGGGATCACCACCGCAACAACGGCGCGCGCGTGTACGGCGGGGTCGGATCCGGGCTGTTCCGCTCGGACAACGGCGGCAGCACCTGGACGCGGCTGCAGAACATCACCGGCGTGGCCCCCACCGATCAGGCCGGCACCGGGCTGAAGAGCGACGCCAGCCTCGGCCGGATCGGGGTGGCCGTGGCGCCGACCGACCCGAAGCGGGTGTACGTCGTGTCCGGCACGCAGTACGGCCTGGACAAGGGCTTCTACGTCTCCAACGACGGCGGCGACTCGTTCGCGCCGAGCGGGCGGGCCGGCGGCAACAGCGGCTACGAATGGTGGTTCGGCCGGATCTGGGTCGACCCGGCGAACGAGAACCACCTGTTCAACGCGGACGTGAACCTGCGTGAGTCCTCCGACGGTGGCGCGACGTGGCACGTGTCGAGCGGTGTGCACGCCGATCAGCACGCCATGCAGTGGGATCCGGGCCACGCGCACCGGGTGTACCTCGGCAACGACGGCGGCGTCTACCACTCCGAGACGGACGGCGCGAGCACGAGTTGGGTGCACGCCACGTACGAGCCGGTGAACCAGTCGTATCACCTGGCCGTGGCCGCCGACGACCCGACGCGATTGGCCACCGGCCTGCAGGACAACGGCAGCACCCGCACCTGGACCGACACCGCTCCGCCCGGCGACCTGACGCAGTGGAACGCGTACGGCGGTGGCGACGGGCACGACGTGCTGATCGACTACGCCGATCACAACATCTACTACGAGTGCTCGCAGGTGGGC
Source organism: Jatrophihabitantaceae bacterium (assembly GCA_036502695.1). Taxonomy (GTDB): domain Bacteria; phylum Actinomycetota; class Actinomycetes; order Mycobacteriales; family Jatrophihabitantaceae; genus DASXRA01. Next base: position 6,353 of record DASXYE010000100.1, on the reverse strand, counting down.
GTGTGCCACCGCCACGAGGACTCGGGTGGCACGTCGAAGAGCACGCCCTTTGGGCAACGGCACTCCGACCGCATCACCACCGACGCCCCGGTCGTCCTCGATCCCACCAACCACGACGTCGTGTACTTCGGCGGCAACGTGCTCGACCGCTCGACCGACGGCGGCGCGACGTTCACCCAGATCAGCCCGCCCGGTGACTACCTGACCGGACCGGTGCCGCCCGACGAGAACGACCAGGGACCGTTCTACGCGAACGAGTACGCGACGATCACCCAGATCGCGCCGGCCAAGACCGCGGCCAACACGATTTACGTCGGCACCGACACCGGGCGGTTGTGGAAGACGACCGACCTGGGGGCGCACTGGACCGAGTTCACCGGCAAGGGGCTGCCGACCAACTGGGTGAACTCGATCGTCGTCGATCCGGGTAACGCCAACCACGTCTACGTCGCGTTCTCCGGGTACCGCGAGGGCGACACCGCCGCCAACGTCTGGGAGACCACGGACGGCGGGCAGCGCTGGACGAACATCAGCGGCAAGCTACCCAACGCGCCGGTCGAGATGCTCGCGTACGACCAGCCACGTCACCAGCTCTACGCCGCCACCGATCTGGGCCTGTTCTACGACAAGAACGGCAAGCGGAACTGGAAGCGGCTCGGCCATGGGCTGCCGAACACGCCGGTGCTCGACGTCAAGCTGTCCGGCGACGGATCCGTGCTGTACGCGGCCACGTTCGGGCGCAGCGTCTGGAAGGTGGCCCGCCCTGACTGACCCTTCCGAGTTGTCACACCTTGGCCGTGCCCGGGCACAGCCGAGGTGTGACAACTCGCGAAGTTAGGCCGTCGGCGGGCGGCGGTCGGCCGGCAGGTCGGCCGCCGCTTGCTGGTCGAGCAGCCACAGCGTGCGTCGCCGGCCGTGCGGTCCGGCGGCGGGTACCTGCTCCGGCGAGGCTCCGCTGAAGGCCAGCGCGACGGCGTGCGCCTTCGACGAGCCGGACGCGATGAACCACACCTCGTCGGCGGCGTCGAGGGTGCCGAACGTGAGCGAGATCCGGGTCGGTGGCGGCTTGGGGGAGTCGTGCACGGCGATCACCGCGGCGTCGTTCACCCGGGGACCGGGATACCCGGGGAACAGCGATGCGCAGTGCCCGTCCGGGCCGATGCCGAGCAGTACCGCGTCGAAGCGCGGCACGTCCGAGCCGAGGTCGGCGGCCGCCCCGAGCTCGGCGGCGTACGCCGCGGCAGCGGCCTCGACGTCGTCGCCGAACGGCCCGTCCGCGGCCGGCATGCGGTGCACGTTGGCCGGATCGAGGGACAGGGCGTCGAACAGCTTGGTGAACGCGGCGCGGTCGTTGCGATCATCCGAGTCGGCCGGGACGTAGCGCTCGTCGCCCCACCACAGCGCCACCCGGCTCCAGTCGACGGAGTCCCGGGTCGGCAGCTCGCGCAGCGCCGCCATGACCTGCTCGAGGATGCCACCGCCCGTCACGACCAGGTGGGCCAGCGGTCGGGCGGCCTGCGCCGCCACCAGGGTCGCGACGACCCGCGCCGCCACGTCCTCGGCCAGCTCGGCCGCCGTCGCGTCGACGACGATCTCCGGAGCCGCCCCCATCAGGACGCCGCAGCGGCCGGGTCGTCGGCCAGCGCCGGGTCCTTCCAGATGTGCACGCGCTGGCTGGGCCGATCGGCCAAACCGGTCAGGTCGGTGACCGCGCCGAGCGCCTGGGCGTAGACCTCGTCGTCGTCGAGGCGCCGCAACTCCTCGGCCAGCAGTTCGCCGAGGGAGCGGTCCGGGAACGGGGCGATCGAGTCGGCCTGGCCCTCGCGCTGCAGGATCAGCCGCCCACCATCGGCGTCGGCGGTGAACTTGGCGCCGTCGGCGAACCCGATCGTCACCTTGTCGATGTTCTCGCCCGTCTTGGTGACCGGGACGTAGAACCCGAGCCGGGCCGAGAGCCAGCCGGCGAGCAGCAGCGCCGAGGGGTCGGTGTCGTCGCCGTAGACCGTCGACGAGGTCGGGATGTCGTGCTGGCCGTCCAGCGCGGACGCGAGCGCGGCCCGCCAGCCGGTTACCCGCGTCCAGGCCAGGTCGGTGTCGCCGGGCGCGAAGTCGACCGCTCGTTGCCGCAGCGCGGCGACCCGGTCCTCGGTGCGCTGCACGTCGGTGATGCGCCGGTCGGCGTCGACGCCCAGCGGGTCGTAGGAGATCCGATCCGGCGGCGCCCCGTGCCACCACGTGACGACCGGCGCGTCCGGGGCGAGCAACGGCAGGGTCACCGACTCGGCGTGCAGCGCGAGGCGACCGTACATGCGCATGACCACCGCTTCGCCCGGTCCGAGCCGGCCGCCCAGCAGCACCTCGGCGTCCAGCCGCGGCACCGGCGCGTCAATTTGTCGACGAATCACCATCAGCATCCGCATCGGGTGCTTGCTGGCGGCGACGGTGGCAGCCTCCTCGGCCTCGGCCACGTCCTTCTCGTCCACCACGACGACGAGGGTCAGCGCGATGCCGCTCGTCACCGCCCCACCGGTCCGCCGCTCGGCGGCCAGCGCCTTGACGACCGCAGTGCCCGTCGTATCCCACAGGGTTGTCATCATCGGCCTCCTTAGGGACGACGCCACTGCCGGCCGTCACGGGCCAGCATCTCGTCGGCTTCCTTGGGGCCCCACTCGCCGGCCCGGTACAGGTTGGGCAAGCTATCGGCCCAGAACTCCTCGAGCGGATCGATCACCCGCCAGGACGCCTCGACCTCGTCGTTGCGCGGGAACAGGGTTGCGTCCCCGATGAGCACGTCGAGGATCAGCCGCTCGTACGCCTCGGGCGAGGACTCGGTGAACGCCTCGCCGTAGAGGAAGTCCATCGCGACGTCGCGGACCTCCATCTGCGTACCCGGCACCTTCGAGCCGAACTTCAGCGTGACACCCTCGTCGGGCTGCACCCGGATCACCAGCTGGTTGTGGCCGAGCTCCTGGGTGTCGGTCTGGCTGAACGGCAGGTGCGGGGCCTTCTTGAACAGCACGCCGATCTCGGTGACCCGGCGGGGGAGTCGCTTGCCGGTTCGCAGGTAGAACGGCACGCCGGCCCAGCGCCGCGTCTCGATGCCGAGCCGTACCGCGGCGTACGTTTCGGTCTTCGAATCGGCCGGGATGTCCTTCTCCTGCGTGTAGGACACGGCCCGCTCGCCGGCCAGCCAGCCCTGGTCGTACTGGCCGCGGATCGCGTACTCGCCGAGATCCGGCGGCAGCGAGATCGCCCGCAACACCTTGATCTTCTCGGTCCGGATGGCCTCGGCCGAGAACTCGACCGGCTCTTCCATCGCGGTGAGCGCGAGCAGCTGGAACAGGTGGTTCTGCAGGACGTCGCGGGCCGCGCCGGTGGCGTCGTAGAACGCGGCCCGGCCGTCGATACCGACGTCCTCGGCCATCGTGATCTGCACCGAGTCGACGTAGTTCGAGTTCCAGACCGGCTCGAACAGCTGGTTGGCGAAGCGCAGCGCCAGGATGTTCTGGACCGTCTCCTTGCCCAGGTAGTGGTCGATGCGGAACACGTCCTGGGCGGTGAACACCGTGTCGACCAGGCTGTTCAGCTCCAGCGCACTCGGCAGGTCGTGCCCGAACGGCTTCTCGACGACGACGCGCCGCCAGCCCCCGCTCTGGTCGTTGCTGGCCAGGCCGGTGCGCTCCATCTGCTTGAGTACGACCGGGAACATACTGGGCGGTATGGAGAGGTAGAACGCGGCGTTGCCCTTGATGCCGTGGCTTTCGCGCAGCTGGTCGAGCGTCTTGCACAGCGTGTCGAACGCCTCGTCGTCGTCGAAGGCACCCGGCACGAACTGGATGTCCGCGCAGAGCCGGTTCCACACCTCCTCGTTCCACGGCGTGCGGGCGTGCGCCTTGGCCGACTTCTTGGCCAGCGCCGCGAAGTCGCCGTCGCCCCAGTCGCGGCGGGCGAAGCCGAGCAGCACGAAGTCGTTCGGCAGCAGGCCGCGGTTGGCCAGGTCGTAGATCGCGGGCAGCAGCTTCTTGCGGGACAGGTCGCCGGTGACCCCGAAGACGACCAGCGCGCACGGCTCGGGCACCCGCGGCAAGCGGCGGTCGGCCGGATCGCGCAGCGGGTTGCTCGTGATCAGAGAGCCGACCGGCGCCGTCGCCGGGGAAGCAGCCGGAGTCGCCGGCTGCTCGCTCGGCGCGGACGACGCCGTCTCCGGCGGAGAGGTATCGGTCACGGGGTCCACCTTGTCCTCGGATACCGGATCATCGAGTTCCGGCATCGCCGACCTGAGCCTTCACGCTCTCGGCGAGCTGGTTGTAGGAGTCCTCGAACTTCTGCACGCCTTCGGCTTCGAGCACCTCGATGACGTCGTTGTAAGCGATGTCGAGCTGGGCCAGGTCGTCGAGCACCTGCTGCGCGTCGGCGTACGTGCCGGCGATGGCGTTGCCGCGGACCTGGCCGTGGTCGGCCACGGCGTCCAAGGTCGCTTCGGGCATGGTGTTCACCGTGTTCGGCGCGACCAGCTCGACGACGTACATCGTGTCGTCGTAAGCCGGGTTCTTGACCCCGGTGGAGGCCCACAATGGGCGCTGCTCGTTGGCGCCAGCCGCCTTGAGTGGCTGCCAGCGGTCGGAGGAGAACACCTTCTCGTAGCGCTCGTAGGCCAGCCGGGCATTGGCGATCGCCGCCTTGCCCCGCAAAGCCAGGGCCTGGTCGGTGCCGATCTTGTCCAGCCGCTTGTCGACCTCGGTGTCCACCCGGGACACGAAGAACGAGGCCACCGACCGGATCTGGCTCAGGTCGTGACCGTTCTCCTTGGCCTGCTCCAGGCCGGTCAGGAAGGCGTCCATGACGGCGTCGTAGCGATCCAGGCCGAAGATCAGCGTGACGTTCACGCTGATGCCCACCGCGGTGGCCGCGGTGATGGCCGGCAGACCTTCCTTGGTCGCCGGGATCTTGATCATGACGTTGGGACGGTCGACCAGCCAGTGCAGTCCCTTGGCCTCGGCGGTGGTGCGCTCCGAGTCGTGCGCGATGCGCGGGTCGACCTCGATCGACACCCGGCCGTCGAGGCCGTCGGTGCGGTCGTAGACCGGGCGCAGCACGTCGCAGGCCCATCGGATGTCGTAGGCCATCAGGTAGCGGATCGCGCCGTCGACGGTGATCTTGCGCAGCGCCAGGTCGTGCACCTGCTCGTCGTAGGCGCTGCCCTTCTCCAGGGCCTTCTGGAAGATCGTCGGGTTGCTCGTCACACCCACGACGTGCTTGTCGTCGATCAGCTGCTGCAGGTTGCCGGTGCGCAGCCGGTCGCGGCTGATGTCGTCCAGCCAGACGGATACACCTTGGGCCGAGAGGTCGGCGAGTGCGTCGGACATGGCTTCTCCTTACGTCCCAGTGGTGGTGCTGCTGATCTGGCCGACCCGGTCGAGGGTGGCGTGGGCGGCCGCGACGACGCGGTCAGGGGTGAATCCGAACTGCTCCATCAGGACCGAACCCGATGCGCTGGCGCCGAAGTGGTTGATGCTGACGATCTCGCCGGCGTCGCCGACGACCTCGCGCCAACCCTGCGGGACGGCCGCCTCGACGCTGACCCGCGCCTTGACGTTCGGCGGCAGGACCTGCTGCTGGTAGGCGTCGTCCTGCGCGTGGAACCACTCGAGGCACGGCATCGACACGACCCGGGTCGGTGTGCCGTCGGCTTCGAGGCGTTCGCGGGCGGTCAGGGCCAGCGACACCTCGGACCCGGTGGCGATCAGCAGCACCGCGGGCTGTCCGCCCGTTGCCTCCTCGAGGATGTAGCCCCCCTTGGCGGCGTCCACGACCTTGGCCGGGTCGAGCACCGGCAGGCCCTGCCGGCTGAGCGCCAGGCCGGCCGGACGGTCGGTGTGCTCGAGCACGGTGCGCCAGACCACGGCGGTCTCGTTGGCGTCCGCCGGGCGGACGACGTCCAGACCCGGGACGGCCCGCAGCGCAGCCAGTTGCTCGATCGGCTGATGCGTCGGGCCGTCCTCGCCCAGGCCGATGGAGTCGTGCGTCCAGACGTAGATGGTGGGGAGTTTCATCAGCGCGGCCAGCCGCACCGGCGGGCGCATGTAGTCGCTGAAAATGAGGAATGTGCCGCCGTAGACGCGGGTTCCGCCGTGCAGCGTGATGCCGTTCATGATTGAACCCATGGCGTGCTCGCGGATGCCGAAGTGCAGCGTGCGCCCGTACGGCCCGCCCGACCATTCCTTGGTCTGGCGGTCGGCCGGGACGAAGCTCGGCTCGCCGGCCATCGTGGTGAGGTTGCTCTCGGCCAGGTCGGCCGAGCCGCCCCACAGCTCGGGCAGCACCGGCGCGAGGGCGGTCAGCACCTTGCCGGA
>DASXYE010000099.1:0-2533 GCA_036502695.1 Jatrophihabitantaceae bacterium | reverse complement strand
CGGGCCGGTGCCAGGCTCGCGCGAGTAGCCCACGAACCCGAGCTGACCGTTGACGCGGATCGGCTCGAGCCGCCACTGCAGGGCGAAGATCCGCTCGGCCAGGAACCGGCTGACGTCCGCGATCCCGTCGAACCAGGCCGGCAACGGCGGCATCGTGAACCGGGCGTCGGCGACCAGCAGCTCCTGCAGGGCCGCGATGTCGGCGCGTTCCCAGGCCGCGACGAACGCGTCGATGAGTTCCCGCTGCCCGGGCTCGCCCAGCGCGTCCAATTCGGCGGCCTGGGCTGCGCCGGACAATCGCTCGTCGACCGTCTTGCGGGCGCGCTGCAGTGCGCTGTTGACCGAGGCGAGGCTGGTGTCCAGGACGGTGGCCACCTCGACTGCCGAGAACTGCAGTACCTCGCGCAGGATGAGCACGGCCCGCTGCGTCCCGGGCAGGTGCTGCAACGCCGCGACGAACGCCAGCTCGACGTTCTCGCGCTCCTCGTACTGCAGCGCGGGGTCGGCGGCCGGCGGCAGCCGCTCGTCGAGCAGCGGCTCGATCCAGATCGGCTCGAGCACCGGCTGGCCGAGGTCCTGCACGTCCGACCGGGCCGGATTGCGGTCGGGCGTCAGCACCCGATGCGGACGGCCGGTCCGCTGCCGCAGGCAGGCGTTGGTGCAGATGCGGTACAGCCAGGCGCGCAACGAGCTGCGCCCCTCGAATCCGGCCAGGCCCCGCCAGGCCGCCAGCAGCGCGTCCTGCAGGGCGTCCTCGGCGTCCTGCACCGAGCCGAGCATCCGGTAGCAGTGGACGTACAGCTCGCGGCGGTGGCGGGCCACCAGGCGGTCGAACGCCGCGGAATCACCATCACGCGCAGCAACGAGGTCGGCGTCCACGCAAACATCGTGTCAGGCCGACCCGCCGGTTACTGCGAGGACGTCGCCGGCTCACGACTGCGCAGGGCCGCGACGGCGCCGGCGAACATGGTGGTCTTGATCGCGGCCAGGGTGCCCGCATCCTTGCCGGCGAGCGGCTCAACCCGGGCAACTGCCTCGCGGAGCAGCTCGGCCTCGGCCGCGACGCCGTCGACGAGCCCGGCGGCCAGCGCCTCCGGTCCGGGGTAACGGTGCCCGGTGGTCATCGCCGCGACAGCGCCCTGCGGGGTGAGCTTCGCCTGCACCAGCGCGGCCATGCCCGGCGTGAACGGAATCCGGATGTCGACCTCGGGGAAGCAGAGGTAACCGCGGTCGGCGCGCATGATCCGCCAGTCGTGGGCCATGGCGATCATGGCCCCGGCGCCGAACGCGTGGCCGGACACCGCGGCGACGGTGGGCACCGGCAGGGTCAGCACGCGTGCGAGCAGGTCCTGGACGTCGGCCACGTAGCCGGCGGCCTGGGCCGGGTTGGCCATCATCCAGTCGAGGTCCAGGCCGTTGGAGTAGAACTTGCCGTCGCCGATGGTCACCAGCGGGGCGGGCGTCGCGACCACGTCGTCCAGCGCGGCGTTGATCGAGTTGAGCCAGTCCGGCGTGAACCGATTCTCGTCGTTACCGAGCTTCAGCACATAGACGCCATTCGGTTTGGACAGATCGATCATGATCACCGTTCCTTTCGCTTCGGGCGGGACGTACGGGCCCTGCGGGCGGGTGCTTCGGGCAGCGGCAGGGCGAGAATGGCCCGCGTCGCCGCCGCGATCCGAGTTCCGGTGTGCTCGTCGACCCCTTGGCCGGACAGCAGCTGCCGCCGCATCAATCCGCCCGCCAGGTCGACCACGCAGGCGGCGATCGTGTCGACGGCCCGGGCGTCGTGGCGTCGCCAGACCGCGTCGGCCAGCCGGATCAGCAGGGCGGTGAACCGGGTCTGCACCGACTCCAGCTCGGTCACCGTCGATGGCGACAGCTGAGGCGAGAACAGCTGGTCACGCCGCTGCATGAAGAACAGGCGCGCCGCGGCCGGGTACTGGCGGGCGAGGCCCACCGGGGTCAGCGCGGCCTGCACCACAGCCTCGATCCCGGCCGCTCGGTCGATGTCGATGTCGACGTCGACGTCGGGGTCGGCGTGGGCGAGCACCGCGTCGACCGCCTCGGCCTGCCGCTGCAGGAATCGCTGAGCCGTGCGCAACCAGACCCGAGCCAGCAGCTCCTCCTTCGAGGAGAACGCGTGATAGATGCTGCCGTTCGACACGCCGGCGGCTGCTGCGAGGTTCCGCAACGTGAGTCCGGCCGTTCCTGTTTCGGTCACGATCTGCTCGGCCACGTCGAGCAACTCGTCGACGTCGTGTGTACGCGGCCGCGGCATGCCGAGCACCGTAACGGAGCAATCGTTCTAGAACAAGCGCTCCAGCAATGGTTCGCCGGGCAGCACGCCGTCTACGACGTTACCGTCGGTGCGGACGGACTGAATGTGCCGGTTCGGGTGGGCGATACTGGGATTGAACCAGTGACCCCTACCGTGTCAAGGTAGTGCTCTCCCACTGAGCTAATCGCCCTCTGTTCACTTGTCGAACATGTTCAGCTGTCGAACGCTTGCGAGGCGGCGGCGGGAATCGAA
>DASXYE010000098.1:0-9974 GCA_036502695.1 Jatrophihabitantaceae bacterium | reverse complement strand
AGCACCATGGCGGCCAGCTCGGCGGCCCTACCCCGGCGTATGGTCTCGGCTCGCTGACCGGCCTGGATGGCCCGCCGCAGCGCTTCGAGCAGCCCCCGCTGGCTGGTGCCCAGGCGCTGGGTCGTGTACTCGGCGAGCACTTCCGGATCGGTGAGCAGCACACCGCCGAGCAGGTCGTCGTCGCGGATGCGCACCGCCGTCTCGACGATCGCAGTCACCAGCGCCGTCCGGTCCGTGCCGTCCAGCGGCACCGACGCCTGGATGGCCTGGATCTCGCGGGTCAGCAGCGCGGCGACGATGGCGTGCCCGTCGGGCCAACGCCGGTACACGGTCGGACGGCTGACGCCGGCCTGCCGGGCGACCTCCGCGATGCGCACGCCGCGCACGCCGCGCTGCTTGATGAGCTCCGCGGCGGCGTCCAAGATCGCGTTACTGCTTGACATGATATGTAAAACTGTAACGCATGACGCTGCCGATGCCACCCATGAAGTGGGATGCGTGGGGCGATCCGGCACTGGCTCGGCCACTGTCCGACAGCGTCACGGCGCTGCTGCAGAACGCGCTCGGCGTATCGGCCGACGACGTCGACGCGCCAAGCCGAGACGAGGTGCGGCTGCGCCCGTCCGCGCTGAGCGATGCCGACCGGGACGCCCTGGCGGCGGTCACCGAGATCAGCACCGACGACGCCGACCGGCTGCCCCGCGCGGGCGGCAAGTCCACCCTCGACCTGCTGCGGCGTAAGAGCCGCGAGCCGCAGGACGCCCCGGATGCCGTCGTCTCGCCGGCCGATGAATCAAAGATTACAGCCGTACTGCGTATCTGCTCGGAGCGGGGCATCGCCGTGGTGCCCTTCGGCGGCGGCACGAGCGTCGTCGGCGGCCTCGACCCGGCGCGCGGCGAGCGAACCGCCGTCGTCTCCCTCGACCTACGCCGGTTCGACGCGTTCGCGCTGGACGAGACGTCGTACGAGGCCACCCTGGGCGCCGGCTTGTCCGGGCCACGAGCCGAGGAACTACTGGCCCAGCAGGGCTTCGAGCTGGGCCACTACCCGCAGAGTTTCCGCTTCGCGACGATCGGCGGGTTCGCCGCCACCCGGTCGTCCGGCCAGAATTCGGCCGGGTACGGGCGGTTCGACGAGATGGTGACCGGGCTGCGCGTCGTCACACCGGCCGGCGTCCTCGACCTCGGTCGCGCCCCGGCGTCCGCGGCCGGCCCGGACCTGCGCCAGCTGTTCCTGGGCTCCGAGGGCGCCCTCGGCGTGATCACCACCGTGCGGGTGCGCGTCCACCCGGCGCCCGAGGCGAAGGCCTACGAGGCCTGGACGTTCCCCGACTTCGCGACCGGGGCGGCAGCGCTGCGGGCGGTCGTCCAGCGCGGCACCGGCCCGACGGTGATCCGCCTGTCGGACGAGGCCGAGACCGGCGTGAACCTGGCGCTGACCACCCAGATCGGTGCGGCCCCGCCGGCCGGGGGTTGCCTGGCGATCACCGTCTTCGAAGGCGCCGCCGAACAGGTGCAGGCACGGCGTGATGCCACCCGAGCGGTGCTCGACGGGACCGGCGGCGCGAGCCTCGGACCGGACGCCGCCCAGGCCTGGGAGCACGGTCGTTTCGACGCGCCCTACCTGCGCGATGCGCTGCTCGCCAACGGTGCCCTGTGCGAGACGCTCGAGACGGCCACGTCGTGGGCGAACCTCGAGACGCTGAAGACGGCAGTGACCGCTGCCCTGCAAGGCGAGCTGGGCGCCAGCCTCGTCATGTGCCACGTCTCGCACGTCTACCAAACTGGAGCCTCGCTGTATTTCACCGTTGTCGCCGCGCTGGGCGATGACCCGATCGCCCGGTGGCAGGCCGCCAAGCACGCCGCCGGCGACGCGATCATGGCCAGCGGCGGCACCATCACGCATCACCACGCCGTGGGTACCGATCACCGTCCCTGGATGACGCAGGAGGTCGGCGAGCTCGGTGGACGGATCCTGCGCGCCGTCAAGGCCACCGTCGATCCGGCCGGAGTCCTCAACCCCGGCAAACTGATCCCGTGACGGACGACCGATCGCGCAACCCTCGGCCGCCTGACGCGGCCCAAAGTTGCACGATCGAGAGGGTGGCCGTGCTGGTCAACCCCGCATCCGGGGTCGGGCGCGGCGCCAAGGCGGCTCGGCAGGCCATCGCCCGGTTGACCGAGCGCGGCGTCGAGGTGCGCGAGCTGACCGGCGTCGACGGACCGGACGCCGAGCGGCTGGCCCACCGGGCGGTGGCCGACGGTGTCGACGCGCTGGTGGTGGTCGGCGGCGACGGCATGATTTCCCTTGCCCTGCAAGCCTTGGTCGGCACCGACGTGCCGCTCGGTGTCGTCCCGGCGGGCACCGGCAACGACCATGCCCGCGAGTACGGCCTGCCTCGTGGCGCGCCGGAGAAGGCCGCCGACGTGATCGTCGACGGGTTCACAAGACGCGTGGACGTCGGCCGCATCGAGCCCGCCGACGGGCCGGCGCGCTACTTCGGGCTGGTCATGGCCGCCGGCTTCGACTCGCTGGTGAACGACCGGGCCAACCGGCTGCGCTGGCCGCGCGGGCAGATGCGCTACAACGTGGCCACCCTGTTCGAGCTGGCCCACCTGCGGCCGCTGCCGTTCCGGTTGGAGCTGGACGACGGCACCGTGATCGAACGCGATCTGCTGCTGGCCGCGATCGGCAACACCCGCAGCTACGGCGGCGGCATGCTCGTCTGCCCCGGCGCCGACTCGACGGACGGGTTGCTGGACGTCACCGCCGTCCGGGCGATGCCGCGGCGCCGGGTCCTGCGGTTCTTCCCGACCGTCTTCAAGGGCACCCACGTCGAGCGCACCGAGGTCGAGACGTACCGCACGAGCCGGATCAGCGTCGACTCGCCCGGCATCCAGGCCTACGCCGACGGCGAGCGGGTGGCCCCACTACCGGTGACGGTGACCGCCGTACCGGCCGCGCTGCGCCTGCTCGTCCCGCGCTGATCAACTCGCGCAAACCCGGTGATAGGTGGACACTGCCCCGATCGCAGCGATTGGGGTGTGCCATGCGCAGTCGTTCCATCGAACCTGAAGCCGCCGAAGCCGCCGAAACCCCCGAGCGGACCGGTATAGATCGCCGTCGCTTCCTCGGGTACGTGCTCGCTGCGCCGACGCTGGTCGTGGCCGCCAAGCTGGCCTGGGACGGCAAGCCGGCCGGGGCCAGCGTCCCGTCGCTGCCCGAGCCATCCGACCTCATGGACCTCGGCGACGTGCTCACCCTGGCGACGCTGCCCACATCCGGGCTGATCACGATCGTGATCGGCGAGGACGGCACGGCGGCGTTCGCGCTGCCCCGGGCCGAGGTCGGGCAGGGCCTCACGACGGCGGTCGCCATGCTGATCGCCGACGAGCTCGACCTGCCGCTGGACCAGGTGCGGATGTCACTGGCCGACGCCCGCCCCGAGCTGCTGTTCAACCAGCTGACCGGCGGGTCGAACAGCATCCGGTCGCTGTACACGCCGGTGCGGACGGCGGCGGCGCTGGCCCGGCAGCGGTTGGTGCAGACCGCCGCAGCGCAGTGGAACGCCGACCCGTCGACGATGACGACCAAGGCCGGCGTCGTACACGGGCCGCGCGGCCGTACCGCGACGTACGGATCGCTCGCGAAGGCGGCGGCCGCCGCCGCGAACGCCACGGCGCACGTGCAGCTGAAGGCGCAGCCGACCGTCGTCGGCACGCCGCAGAACCGCATCGACGCCCGGGACGCCGTGACCGGGCGCAAGCAGTTCACGATGGATCTGCAGGTGCCCGGCGCGCTGCCGACCATGGTGTGCCGCCCGCCGACGATCAACGGCACGGTGCGCTCGGTGCGCAATGCCGCGACGGTGGAAGCCATGCCCGGCGTCACCGACGTCGCCCCCGTCGACACCGGAGTTGCCGTCCGGGCAAGCACATTCGGCCAGTGCATCGACGCGATCCGCGCGCTGGACGTCGACTGGGGACCGGGCACCGCTGACGGCAAGTCCGACGCGAACATCCTCGCCGAGATCCACCAGGCCGAGCTGCCGATGGTCGTGCCCAAGGTGCCGATCCTGACGCAGACGATCGACGCGGCGTTCACCTTTCCGTTCGCCAGCAACAGCCCACTCGAGACCGGATGCGCCATCGCCGACGTGCGCACCGACCGGGCCGAGATCTGGTCCTGCCTGAAGTCGCCGATCACCGCGCAGGAGACCATCGCCGGCCAGCTCGGCCTGCCCGTCGACAAGGTGACCGTGCACGTCACGCAGGGCGGCGGCTCGTTCGGACGGCACCTGTTCTGGGACGCCGCCGCCGAAGCTGCCCAGATCTCCAAGGCGATCGGTAAGCCGGTCAAGCTGATGTGGCACCGCACCGACGACTTCCGCCACGGACGCACGCACCCGATGTGCACGTCGCGCGTCCGGGCCACGTACCTGCTCGGCAACGTGCTGACGTTCGAGCAGCGGCACACGAGTGTGGCCACCGACTTCACGCACGGGCTGGGCGAGATCCTCACGTCGCTCGCGTCGAGCCTGCCGGTCGGCAACCTCGGCTTCTCCGAGACGGTGTTCGCGCTGACCCAGAACGTCCCCTACAACTTCGGCGTCACGACGCAGCTGCTGAACGAGGTGGACACCGGCTTTCACACCGGCAGCATGCGCAACATCTACTCGCCGAACGTGACGGTGGCCAAGGAGCTGGTGGTCGACCAGCTGGCCAAGGCGATGCACAAGGACCCGTACCGGTTCCGGCACGAGTTCCTCAAGGACGACCGCTCGCGCGCCGTCCTGGATCGCGCCGCGCAGGCAGGCAACTGGGGTCGGACGATGCCGGCCGGCACGGCCCAGGGCATCGCGTTTCACGAGGAGTACAAAGGGGTTTGTGCCGCGCTGGTCGAGATCGACTGCCGTCCGGCGACGGTCAACCGGCCCATCGAGGACGGCGTCACCGGTCCGCGCGTGACCAAGGTCGTGTTCGTCGTGGACGTCGGCCTGCCTATCAACCCCCGCGGCGTCGAGGCCCAGATGTTGGGCGGGGTGATGGACGGCATCGCGCTGGCGCTGACGTCCAGCCTGCACCTGAAGGACGGGCTGCCGCTCGAGGGCAGCTGGGACAACTACTTCTACACCCGGCAGTGGAACGTGCCGCCGGACATCCAGGTGATCGTCATGCCGCCGACGACCGGACAGCCCGGCGGCGTCGGGGAATTCGGCGTGGCCGCGTCGTTCGCCGCCGTGGCCTGCGCGTACGCCCGAGCGACCGGCACGATGCCCACGACGTTCCCGATCAACCACGATGGGCCGCTCGCGTTCGAGCCGCTGCCCACGGTGCCGCCCATCCCGCAGAGCCCCACCGACGGCCTGAGCCACACGTTCTAGGAGCGCGTCATGCAGAGCTTCATCCTGAATGGGAAGCCGGTTTCCGTCGATTGCCCGGACGACGTCCGCCTGCTGTGGGTGCTGCGCGATCTGCTCGGCGTCACCGGTCCGAAGTATGGCTGCGGGCTGGAGGTCTGCAAGGCGTGCACCAGCCACATCAACGGCAAGGCGTTCAACCCATGCAGCGTACCGGTGGGCGACCTCGAACCGACCGACGAGATCACTACCATCGAGGGCCTGCCGGCCACCGTCGACCAGGACCTGCACCCGATGCAGCAGGCCTGGCTGGACCACGACGTGGCCCAGTGCGGCTACTGCCAGCCCGGGCAGATCATGACGGCGGTGGCCAAGGTCCGAGCGGCCCACGCCGCAGGGCGCGAGATCACCGACGCCGACCTGGACGAGATCCGCAACGTGTGCCGCTGCGGCACGTACTTCCGCATCCGTGAAGCCATCAAGGCCGGCGCCGCGAATATGTAGGTCAGCGGGTCAGCCGCGGGGGACCGTTCGGGCGACGAGGCGGCCGGACCGGGCGTCGGCCCAGTCGTCCAGCTCGACGATCGCGGTGGCGCTGGTCGGGAACTCGCGCACGTCCGGGTCGATCAGGGCGACGAGTTCGCCCATGGACGGATTGTGGCCGACCAGCACGAGCGTCTGCACGTCGTCAGGCGTCTCGCGGACGATCTCGAGCAGGTCGCGCACGGTGTTGTCGTAGATCCGGCCGTCGACCTCGACCGGCGCCGTCCCGGCGTGTTCCCAGGTCTGCCGGGTGCGTCGCGACGGCGAGACCACTACGCGATCGGGCTTGATGCCCTGGGTGGCCAGCCAGCGCCCTATCTCCGCGGCGTCGGCCCGTCCGCGGTCGGACAACGGTCGCTCGATGTCGGGACTGCCCTGTTCGGCCTTGGCGTGCCGGATCAACACCAGTCGCATGCCTCTAGCCTAGGTGGGTGCCCGCAACCAACTGGGCTCGCAACGTCGCGTTCGGTGCGGCGTTGTACGAGCAGCCGACGTCGATCGACGAGGTGCGTGCCGTTGTCGGACGTGCCGATCACGTCCGGGTCCTCGGCAGCGGCCACTCGTTCAACCGCATCGCCGATACATCCGGGACGCAGCTGTCGCTGACGAGCCTGCCGCCGTCGGTCGACATCGACGCCGCCGCCCGGCAGGTCCGGATCGGCGCCGGCCTCACCTATGCCGCGGTCGCGCCGCAGCTGCACGCGGCCGGGCTGGCCCTGCCCAACCTCGCGTCGCTGCCGCACATCACGGTGGTGGGCGCATGCGCCACGGGCACGCACGGATCGGGCGACGGCAACACCGTCCTGGCGTCGGCGGTGAGCGCCATCGACCTGGTGGTGGCCAACGGCGATGTCGTGACGATTCGCCGCGGGGATCCCGGCTTCGACGGCGCGGTGGTGGCCCTGGGCCGCCTGGGCGTGGTCACCGCCCTGACCCTGGACCTCGTGCCGTCCTACGAGATCGCGCAGTACGTGTACGACAGCCTGCCGGACGAGGACCTGGACGCCGACTTCGACGCGATCTTCGCCACCGGGTACAGCGTCAGCGTGTTCACCGCCTTCGACGAGCACAATCGCCTGTGGTGCAAGCAGTTGGCGGCCGATCCGCCGCCCGGCCCGATCCTGTTCGAGGCCCTGGCCGCGCTCGAGTCACGCAATCCCGTCCCCGGCATGTCGCCAGACAACTGCACCCCGCAGCTCGGAGTACCCGGACCGTGGCACGAGCGGCTGCCCCATTTTCGCGCCGAGTACGCCCCGAGCAGCGGTGACGAGCTGCAGAGCGAGTACCTGGTGCCCCGGGAGCATGGGGTCGCCGCGTTGCGTGCCCTGCGGGAGGTAAGCAGCCGAATTACAGCCGTGCTGAGGATTGCCGAGATCCGGACGATCGCCGCCGATGCCCAGTGGCTCAGCCCGGCGTACGGCCGGGACACGGTCGGCTTCCACTTCACCTGGACGGCCGAGGCGCCCATCGAGGTGATCCAGACGGTGGAGCAGGCGCTGGCCCCGTTCGATCCGCGACCGCACTGGGGCAAGGTATTCACCCAGGCTGCACAGTACGAGCGGATGCCCGACTTCGCGCGCCTCGTCGAGCACTATGACCCGAACGGCAAGTTCGGCAACGACTTCGTCGACGGGCTAATCGCCTAGGTCGTCCAGGAAATCCGTGGTGGGCACGAAGAACAGGTTGCCGGTGACCGCGCGGGAGAAGTCGAGCAGGCGGTCGGTCGTCCCGGGCGGATCGCCGATGAACATGTTGCGCAGCATCCGCTCGATGACATCCGGCGTGGACGCGTACCCGATGAAGTAAGTGCCGTACTCCTCGGCGCTCACCCGCCCGAACGGCATGTTGTCCCGGACGATCTTGAGCTCGTTGCCGTCCGCATCGGTGATCACGTTCAGCGCGAGGTGCGAGCTCGGCGGCTTGGCGTCGTCGGGCAGCTCGATGTTGGTGAGCTTCGTCCGGCCGACGGCGCGTTCCTGGTCCTCGACGGTGAGCGCGTTCCAGGCGGTCATGTCGTGCAGGTACTTCTGCACGATGACGTAGCTGCTGCCGGCGAATTCCGCGTCCTCGTCGCCGACGGTGACGGCCGCCGCGGCGAGTGCACCGTCGGGGTTCTCGGTGCCGTCGACGAAGCCGAGCAGGTCGCGTTCGTCGAAGTACCGGAAGCCGGCCACCTCGTCCACCACCGTCGCGGCGCCGGACAGCCGCCCGACGATCTGGGTGGCCAGCTCGAAGCACAGATCCTGGCGGGTCGCCCGGATGTGGAACAGCAGGTCGCCCGGCGTCGACGGCGCGTGGTGGCGCGGCCCGCTGAGTTCCCGGAACGGGTGCAGCCCGGCCGGCCGTGGCCCGTCGAACAGCCGATCCCAGGCGTTCGAGCCGATGCCGGCCACGCAGGCCAGCCCGCCGTCCAGCGCCCGGAAGCTGACCGACCGCTCCAGGCCGGGCAGGTCGGCGAGCAGGTCGCGCGTGACGGCTTCGCCGCCGTCATCGATGGTCAGGACGAGGAACTGCGCGGCACTGGTCAGCGACGTGAGCACCGGCTGCGGGGTGGCGGCCACACGCGGAATCCTCGCACGGCGCCGGCGAGGGACACTGTGAGGCATGGACGTCCACCCACCGGCCGAAACCCCGCTGCTGCGCCGCATTCGCGAAGCGGTCATCGGTGACGATCAGGTCATGCCCGGCCCGTACGGCCCCCGGCGGGTCACGTACGCCGACTACACCGCGTCCGGGCGATCCCTGGCGTTCATCGAGGACTTCATCCGCGACGAGGTGCTGCCCCGGTACGCCAACACGCACACCGAGTCGAGCGGCACCGGCCTGCAGACGACGCGGCTGCGCGAGGACGCCCGGCGCATCATCCACGACAGCGTCGGCGGCGACGACGACACGGTGGTGATCTTCTGCGGATCCGGCACGACCGGCGCCATCGCCAAGCTGATCGGCATCCTCGGCCTGCGCATCCCGGCACAACTCGACGACGAGTACCAGCTCTCGGCGCGGATTCCGAGCAGGCCGGTGGTGTTCATCGGCCCGTACGAGCATCACTCGAACGAGCTGCCGTGGCGGGAATCCATCGCCGACGTGGTGGTCATCCCGCAGGACCACGACGGCTACATCGACGTGGACCGGCTCGAGAAGGAGCTGGTCGCGCACGCCGATCGTCCTTTGAAAATCGGGTCGTTCTCGGCGGCCAGCAACGTGACGGGCATCGTCAGCAACAAGGACCGGGTCAGCGCGCTGCTGCACGAGCACGGCGCGCTGTCGTTCTGGGACTTTGCCGCCGCGGCGCCCTACGTCGACATCCACATGACCGGCAAGGACGCGATCTTCCTCAGCCCGCACAAGTTCATCGGCGGACCAGGTACGCCCGGGGTGCTCGTCGTCCGGCGGTCGTTGCTGCGGAATCGGGTGCCGGACGTCCCGGGCGGCGGCACCGTCGCCTACGTCAACCCGTCCGAGCACCGCTACCTCGACGACCCCACGCAGCGCGAGGAGGGCGGTACGCCGGCGATCATCGAGTCGATCCGGGCCGGGTTGGTGTTCCAGCTCAAGCAGGCCGTCGGCGTGGACATCATCCGCGAGCACGAGGCGTACTACCTGCAGCGGGCGGTGTCGGCCTGGGCGCAGGAACCGGCCATCGAGATCCTCGGCAACCTGGACGCCGAGCGGCTGTCGATCGTGTCGTTCGTGGTGCGCGCGCCCAGCGGGCGGTACCTGCACCACAACTTCGTCGTGGCCCTGCTGAACGACCTGTTCGGCATCCAGTCGCGGGGTGGCTGTTCGTGTGCCGGCCCGTACGGGCACCAGCTGCTGGGCATCGACCTGGAACGGTCCAACGCGTTCGCTCGCGAGATCGAGCACGGCTGCGAAGGCATCAAACCCGGCTGGGTAAGGGTGAACTTCAACTACTTCATCTCGGACGCCGTGTGCGACTACATCGTCGAGGCGGTGCGCGTCGTGGCCCGGGACGGCTGGCGGCTGCTGCCCGATTACCGGTTCGACGCCGACCACGGCTTGTGGCGGCACCGCTCGGGCCCGGTCGAGCCACCGCTGCGGCTGACCCAG
>DASXYE010000097.1:0-5866 GCA_036502695.1 Jatrophihabitantaceae bacterium | reverse complement strand
GTCGACGCCGAACAGTTCGCGATAGGTACGCACCGGATCAGGCTGCCCCGCCGCTCGTTCCGGCAGCTACAGTTTCGCGTGGAGGCGAAACATGGGCGTCTGGCGGATCGGTGCGGACGAGCTGGCCGAGAGCCGGTTCGTGGTGTCGCCGCTGCTCGAGACGGTCGGCGCGCTGATGGTCCTGCACCGGGCCCGTCCCCGCATAGACCTGCAGGACTGGTACCGCACGCATCGCCCCGCGTATCGCCGACTGCTCGCCGACGACCCGCTGTGGCCGGCCCTGCTCGGCGCGGTCTTCCGGCCCCGCTGGATCGCCGACTTCATCATCGCGCCGCCCGATCCGGCCGATCGGACGTTCCACGACGCGTTGCGCCGCGTTCGCGAGGCGACGCCCGACCTCGCCCGCGACGTACTGCTCGAGGGCTACGTCGGGCCGCTTCCGCCCATTCTGCGCCGCGACGACCTCGCCGCGCGGGCTGCCGACCTGCTCGAGTGGGTGTGGACGCGGACCGTGCGCGCCGAGTGGCCGCGTCGCCGCCAGTTGCTGGAGGCCGACATCGTGGCGCGCACCAGCCAGCTCACCGCGGGCGGTTGGACCGCCGCGCTCGACGGCATCCGTCCCGGCATGAAGTGGCTGGGCGGCAACGAGTTGCGGATCAACGCCTACGAGTACCCGCCGCGCGACCTCACCGGCGCGCGGCTGTCGTTCGTCCCGACCACGTCCCCGTACGCGTGGGTGGCGTGGGACGACGCGGACCGGCACGCGGTGATCTACCCCTGCTCGGGGACGATGGCGGGTGAGGGTCCGCCGTCGCCCGAGGCGCTGGCCCGGCTGGTCGGACCGGTGCGCGCCGTCGTCCTCGCGGCGCTGGCCGCGCCGCGCAGCACCAGCCAGCTCGTCGCGCTCACCGGCTACGGGCTGGGGTCGGTGGGCGGCCACCTCGCGGTGCTGCGCGACGCCGGGCTCGTCACCCGGCGCCGGGCCGGACGCACAGTGCTCTACGTCCGGACCCGGCTCGGCAACCACTTGGTCGACGGCACGACCCGCTGACTCAGCCGGCGCAGCAGGCGTTCCGGCTCGCGGCCACGTAGTGCGGGTCGTGCCACCAGTACCCGGCGTTGCTCGGATGGTCGGGCACCGGCGCCAGCACCCGGTTGGCCACCCGTGACGGGGCCGGCGCCGCGAACGGTTCGAGCAGCGCGTCCACGGTGTGCAGCATGCCGTTGGCCATGACCTGCTCGACGTTGGCCGCCTGGTTGATGTCGCTGAGCGGATCGCCGCCCAGGACGGTGATATCGGCGTACCAGCCCCGCCGGATCTGCCCGAGCGGCTCGTTCAGGAACTCGCCCGGCACGCGGGTCGCCGTGCTGAGCGCCTCGTACGGGGTGAGCCCGAACAGCACCATCGCCCGCAGGTTCATGTGCGTGCTGACCGCCGTGTGATCGATCGGCGAGTCGGTGCCGGTGATGACCCGCCCGCCGCCGCGCACCATCGCCACGGTCTGCGCCACCTGCGCGGCCAGGTTCGCCCGGTTCACCGTCTGATCGGTCGTCTGCGCCGCGGTGACCGCCGCCTGCAGCGTCGCGTACTCCCACGACGGGTACAGCGTGGTGACCCGCCGGTCGGTGACCAGCGACGTGTCGTCGCGGAACAGGGTCACCGAGCCGAACAGCGTGGGTGCGCGCACCGCCTGCGACGCGTTGAAGATGTCGATCACGTCGTCGTAGCCGGTGCCGAGCGCGGTGACGGTACGCGAGTAGCCGAACCGGTTCGTCGCGCCGATGTGCTCCATGCCGTCGCCGCCGAACGCGAACGCCGGGTAGTGGTAGTGCGAGCTGACGTGGATGCGCCGCTCGTGCGCCCAGTCGATGACCCGCTGCTGCCACTCGGTCGGCAGCCGCACGTAACACTTCATCAGGTCGTAGTCGAGCGCCTCGGCCCGCTCCAGCTCCAACGCCAGCTGCTGGTCGTCGAACGTCGGCCGCATGAAGTTGTAGAAGATGCGCGGGCCGTCGATCGCCTCGCCGGTCGCGAAGTACCGCGGCCCGACGCGGACGCCGGCCTGCATCGACTCGCGCTCCTCCACCATGTGGTACGCCGGGCTGCCGGGCGAGCGCGTCGTGGTGAACCCGAGCGACAGCCACAGTGGGCCCTGGCGATCGCCGTAGCTGTAGCCCTGCATCTCGCGGTGGTTGTGCATGTCGATCAGTCCGGGGATGACGACCGAGCGGCCGGCGTCGACGAGCTGACCGTCCCGACCGTTGCGGTGCGCGTCGACGGAAGTGATGCGGTGGCCCTCGACGGTGATGTCGACGTCGTGCGCGAGGTGCCGCGAGACGCCGTCCCACATCCGTCCGGCGTGGATCACGGTGCGCCCGCGGGGACGGGAGTTCGACCAGCTGAGCCCGACCGGCACGGTGCGGGTGTGCGTGCCATCCACCGACACCAGACGCAGGCGGCCGTTGTTTAAATACAGCAAGGCTGAGGAATCGCCGGACCACGACGGGGCATCGGTGACCTCGTGCGTGAGCTGCCGGGGTGTCCCCGCGAACGTGCCGTCCGGGTGGACGTCGACCACCCACAGCACGCTGGCCACCACGAACGCCAGGCGCCGCCCGTCGGGTGACCAGACCGGCCCGTCGTCGCCGCGGGTCTGGATCGACCGGTTCGGCAACGGGTCGACGTACGTCCCGGCGCCGGTCGTCCGATCGACCAGCAGGATCTTGGACAGCCCCTCGCGGTAGCGCGCCGAATACGGCTTGATCGCGGCCAGCGCGACGACATTGCCGTCCGGCGACCAGGTCGGGCGGCCCGGCTCGAACGTCGCGGCGAAGATCTGCTGGATGTCGCCGGACGCCACGTCGACGGTGTGCACGGCCCCGGTCTGGTCGAGGAACGCCAGCATCGTCGAGTCGTTCGACCACGATCCCGAGACGGCGGCCGCGCCGGGCAGGTCGGTCAGCTGCCGCTCGTCGCCGGTGCCCAGGTCGCGCAGCCAGATGTCGAGCTTGCCGGCCCGGTCGGTCGAGTACGACAGGTACCGCCCGTCGGGCGACCACGCCGGGTCGGACTTCCACCAGCGGTCGCGGGTCAGCGGCTGCGGGTGGCCCCCGATCGGCATCGTGTAGATGTCGTTGAGCGCCCGGAACGCGACGTGCCGGCCGTCCGGGGACAGCGTCGGGCTGCCGATGCCCACCACCGGCCGGGGTCGCGTCGAGTCGAAGTCGCGGCGCCGTTTGCGGTATCGCGGCTGGACGACGTTCACCGCGGCGACGAAGCCGATGTCGTGGGCCCGGCCCCCGCCGCCCAGCGAGCGCCGCCGGATCTGGCCGTCGGCGGTGTACACGTACTCGGTCGGCGAGCGCCAGGACACCCGGAACGGGAACACCTCCTCGTCGTCCACCAGGACGGCGGTGCCGCGCATGAGCTGCGAACGGCCGTTCACGAGCAGCGAGTAGACGAGGTCGTGACCGTCGGGCGTCCAGGCCGGATTGTGGATGACCTGCCCGGCCGGCACCGTGATCGCCGTGCTGCGCGCGCCGGTGGCCAGGTCCACGACGTCGATACGCGTGTTGAGCACGACGAACGCGATCTTCGTCCCGTCCGGCGACCAGGCCGGCTCGTACTCCTCCTCGGCGGTGTCGGCCACCGTAGCGATGGCGCCGCTGGCCACGTCCAGGGTGTAGATGCCGTAGCTGCCCGTGCCGTCGCCGGAGTACGCCAGCTTCCGCCCGTCCGGCGACCAGCGGGGTTCGCGGTGGTCGTACGGTCCATGAGTCAGCTGCCGCAGCCCGGATCCGTCCGGGTGGATCGTCCACAGATCGAAGTTGCCGGCCCGGTAGGACTGGAAGGCCAGCGTGCGGCTGTCCGGCGACCACTCGGGCTGGGCGATGTCGTAGAAGTCGCTGGTCAGCCGCCGGGCGGTGCCGCCGGAGGACGGCAGCACCCACAGCACGCCGACCTCGTCGATCGCGATGTGCCGGCCGTCCGGCGAGAGCTGCGCGGCGAGGTCGGTGCCGCGGCGCAGCGCGACCGGCGTACCGGCCCGGCTGTTCTCTTCAGGCGCCGCGTTCGGCGCCGGGGCAGCCGTCGCCGCAGGCCCGGCGATGCCGACCAGGGCCGCCGCCCCAGCGGTACCGACTAAGAACTCTCGTCGCTTGATCTCGGCCATGCGCAACCTCCAGCTCGGGTGACGGCGAGCCGGAACAGGGCGAGGGGACGGATCCGGCTCCGCTCCCGATATTTCGCGGACGGGCCGGGGCAGCGGAACCTCGGGCCGGACGCCGCTCGGTGGGCGGTCCACTTGGGACGGTGAGCGGTCCAGAAACGGTTTTGGCCGGACGAACCGCGTAGTGCGGCTCGTCCGGCCAAAAGCGGGTTAGACGGTTAGCCGAGGCGCTCGCCGGTCTCCGGGTTGAACGCGTGCTCCTCGCCGCCGCGGATCTCGACGCTGATGAGATCGCCGATGCGCGGCGGGACGCGGCCGTCGAAGCGGACGACGACCTGCTTGGTGTTCAGCTCGTCCTCCTCGGGCAAGGTGCCGTGCACGAAGGCGTCGGCGCCGAGTTCCTCGACGAGGTTCACCTGCAGCTTGAGCGCGCCGCCGTTGGCCGAATCGTCGGCCATGTGGAACGACTCGGGCCGCACGCCCAGGGTGATCCGGCTCAGGTTCGCGGCGGACGCGGCGTCGAGGATCTCCTTGGTCAGCGGGATGGTCGCCGTGCCCAGCTTCGCCCCGCCGTTGGACAGGTCGACGTCGCGCAGGTTCATCGCCGGCGAGCCGATGAAGCCCGCGACGAACGCGTTGCCCGGCTTGTCGTAGAGGCTGCGCGGGGTGTCGACCTGCTGCAGGATGCCGTCCTTGAGCAGCGCCACCCGGTGGCCCATCGTCATGGCCTCGACCTGGTCGTGCGTGACGTAGATCGTCGTGGTGCCCAGGCGAGCCTGCAGCGCGGCGATGTTGGCGCGGGTCTCGACGCGCAGCTTGGCGTAGAGGTTGGACAGCGGCTCGTCCATGAGGAACACGCTGGGCTCGCGGACGATGGCCCGGCCCATGGCCACACGCTGGCGCTGACCACCGGACAGGGCCTTGGGCTTGCGGTCCAGGTAGGCCACGAGGTCGAGCATCTCGGCCGCCTCGTGCACCTTCTTGGCCCGTTCGGCCTTGGGAACGCCCTTGAGTTTCAAGGCGAATCCCATGTTCTCGGCGACGGACATGTGCGGGTAGAGCGCGTAGTTCTGGAACACCATCGCGATGTCGCGGTCCTTCGGCGGACGGGTCGAGACGTCACGTCCGCCGATGTGGATCTCGCCCTCGTCGACGTCCTCCAGCCCGGCGAGCATGCGCAGGGCGGTGGACTTACCGGATCCGGACGGGCCGACCAGCACCATGAACTCGCCGTCGGCGATGTCGAGGTTGAGCTGGTTGACCGCGGGGATCGGGTTGCCCGGGTAGATGCGACTGGCATCGATGTACTGCACTTCGGCCATGGGGGTCTCCCTAATCGGTGATCAGGACCGCGCCGGGTACGGGCTGCCCGGGCCTATCGGGCTGCCACACGGATTTCCGATCAGCCGGTGGGCCCCCGTCCCACCGATGAGAGACGGCACCAGCTGACCGGCATAGCGGTCAGGTGCTGCCATTGGACATGCGTGAAGTACGCCACGTCAAGTACGGACCCAAAACCGTAGCTTTCCGCCCCGTTCGGCGTCGAAACGCCCACGGTTCGCTTCGATCACCCGGCGAGACGCGACATTGTCGGCATCACACGTAATGAGGACGTCGTCGATGCCGAGCCGCTTCGCGATGGGCAGCGCTTGCGCCAGCATCGCCGTGGCGTGGCCCTGCCGGCGGGCGCCGGGCCG
>DASXYE010000096.1:0-14602 GCA_036502695.1 Jatrophihabitantaceae bacterium | reverse complement strand
AGTCTCTCAGATGCGCTGGCGCCGTGACGTCGTAACGAGGGTGTACGTCGCGGTCACGTCGCCGAAACGCGAGCCTGCCAGCGTGGAGGCATGACGGCAACGTGTGGACGTGAGGTGCAGCTGTTCGGCCGATCCCGAGGGCCGGACGACGCGGCGCCGCGTCACGCCGCCCTGACCGGGATGGTCAATCAGCCCTGGGCGGTACGGGTCGGCAGTGCCAGCCTGCTCATCCGGGCCGCCACGGTGCGTGATCTCAAGGCCGTGGCGGAGATGCACGGGCGCTGCTCGCCGCAAAGCTTGCTGAACCGGTATCGCGCCGGCGGCTGCCGTCCGGCCGTGGCCGCGCTCGAGAAGCAGCTGCGCGAACCGCTCAGCTTCGTGGCCGCGACGTACGGCGGGACGGTCGTCGCGACGGCGGTCGCCGCCCCGGATCCCCGGCACGGACGGGATGCCGCCGAGATCGGACTGCTGGTCGAGGATGCCTGGCAGGGTTGGCACCTCGGCCGGGAACTGATGAGCCACCTCGCCGGCTCGACGCTGGTGTGCGGGTATCACGAGCTGATCGCTTACCCGGCGACGTCGCTGGTCATGGCCCAGCGGCTGATGATCGACGTGGGGTCGACCCGGATCGTGATCGACGAGGGCGGTGCGCACCTGCACACGTACCTGTCCGAGTCGGCTGCGCTCGGCCTTGGCCCGGTGCGAGAACGTCTAGCGAGCTGAGCCGCCCCGCACCGGGCCCACCGCGGAAGCGGTCAGCCGACCTTGTTCTGCAGCGCCACCAGAACGCCGGCCAGCGCGAAATACTTGTTGGAGCCCAGCTCGGCCACCGTGTCGATGCCGAACAGATCCTTGAGAGCTGCGTCGTGCTTCTCGGTCAGACCCGCCAGGGCCGACGGTGGCGCCTTCAGGACCTCATCGAGCGACTTGTCCTCGTATGCCTTGTCCAGACCCTTGGCGAGGTTCACCGACACTGCCATGTGTCCACTCCCTTACTTGTGAGGGGGCGACCGCTGGTGCGGCCGTCCAGGCGTCAGCCTCGTGCACACACGGCGTCACGGCAACCGAAACCCGGGAAACGCGCCGGGGGAGTCGGCAGCGTAATCTCGCGCATCGTGCCCACCTGCCTTGCCGACCTGACGACGCTGCGCCTGGGCGGCCCTGCCGAGCGGGTCGTCGAGGCTGGCACGTCCGACGAGCTGGTCGAGACGGTCCGGGCCGCCGACGCTGCGGGCGATCCCGTGCTGATCGTCGGCGGCGGCAGCAACCTGGTCGCGGCGGACGCGGGCTGGCCCGGCGTCGTCGTGCGGGTGCGCACGAGCGGCGTGCGGCTGTCCCGCGATGGCGACGAGCTGGGTGTGACCGTCGCGGCGGGCGAATCGTGGGACGACTTCGTGGCGTTGACCGTCGCCGAGGGCTGGTCGGGACTGGCGTCCATGTCGGGTATCCCGGGGCTGGCCGGCGCGACCCCGGTGCAGAACGTCGGGGCGTACGGCAGCGAGGTCGCCGACACGATCACCACGGTGCGCGTCTACGACCGGTCGACCGGCGCCGTCGCCGACTGGACGCCCGCCCAGTGCGGATTCGGCTTCCGTACCAGCGCGTTCAAGCACACCGACCGGTACCTGGTGCTGGACGTGACGTTCGCCCTGCGGCGTTCGGCCGATTCGGTGCCGGTGCGCTACGTCGAGCTGGCCCGCCGGCTGGGCGTCGAGCAGGGGGCGGTGGCGCCGTCGGCCGCGGTGCGCGACGTGGTGCTGGAACTGCGGCGTGGCAAGGGCATGGTGCTCGATCCGGCCGATCACGACACGTGGAGCGTCGGCTCGTTCTTCGTCAATCCCTTCGTGGACGCCGCCCTGGCGCCGCCTGATTGTCCACAGTGGACGGTAGATGGCCGGGTGAAGCTGTCCGCCGCGTGGCTGATCGAGAACGCCGGCTTCGCCAAGGGCTACGGCCTGCCCGGACGGGTGGCCGTCTCCACCAAGCACAGCCTGGCCCTGACCAACCGCGGCGGGGCCACGACGGAAGAGCTCCTGGACCTGGCCAGGGAAATCCAAGCCGGCGTAGAGAAGGAATACGGCATAAAGCTGGCCCCGGAAGCCCACCTAGTAGGGGTAACCCTCTAACTCTCCGGGATTGTGGTTCGGAAGCCACGGTATTCGGTGCGTCCGAACCACAATCGGGGTTGTGGATAGCTGGCGACGTCGGCTTCGCGTTTCCGTCATGCTCCCCGGATGGCTTGGGGTCGGCTGGCTCGCGCTCAGTGCGGCGTGATCACGCGCGCGCAACTGCGGGCGGACGGCCTGACCAACCGCCGGGTCGACGAGCTGATTCGGGTCGGTGCCGTGGAGCCGTTGTGGCGCGGCGTCTTCGTGGTCCGTGGTGCGCCGATGACCTACGAGGCGCGCTTGTGGTCGGGTGTCCTGGCCACGGGCGGCGTGCTCGGATTCGCGACGGCCGCGCACCTGTGGGGCATCACTGATCGCGAACCGGAGCGGGTAGATGTCGTGGTGCCACGTGACCGGCATCTGTGGCGTCAGCCGGGAATCCGGGCACATCGAATTCCGCTGCGCCCGAACGTCCTAGATCGGCGGCACGGGCTCCCGATCACGACTCGTACCGAGACCGTTCTCGACTATGTCGGGCGGCTGCCGCTCGGCGAGGCCGGGCGGGTGGCCGACCGGGCGAAGCAGCGCGGCTGGCTCTCGAGTGCCGATGTCGATCTGCGACTGCGGCGGCACCCCGGGCGTACCGGAAATGCCCGGCTGCGGGAGCTGGCCCCACTGCTGGCAGACGGTGCCGAAGCTCGATCCGAGCGAGTGCTGCACGGCTTGCTCCGGCAAGCCGGCATCGGCGGCTGGCAGGCCAACTACGACGTGTGGTCCGACGGTTGCCTGCGCGGCGTGGTCGACCTCGCGTTCCCACAGCTGCGGCTGGCGATCGAGGTTGACGGCTGGGCCTTCCACCATGCCCAGGATCGCTTCCAGCGCGATCGCACGAAGCAGAACACGCTCGTCACGCTCGGCTGGACGGTTCTGCGCTTCACCTGGGCTGATTTGGTCGAACGGCCGGGCTACGTCGTGGCGGTGATTCGCCGTCACCTGGGCCGCGCCGCCTGATAGTGGTTCGGAAGCCACGGTATTCGGTGTGTCCGAACCACAATCGGGGCGAGATAGCCTCGGGGGTGTGCAGCGGGTTGCCATGCTCAGCGTCCATACCTCGCCCCTCGAGACTCCGGGTGGCGGCGACGCGGGCGGCATGAACGTCTACATCGTCGAGACCGCCAAGCGGATGGCCGATGCCGGCATTGCCGTCGAGATCTTCACTCGGGCCACGTCCAGCGCGCAGCCGCGCCGGGTCGAGATGCATCCCGGGGTCGTCGTGCGGCACGTCAACGCCGGGCCGTTCGAGGGGCTGGCCAAGGCCGATCTGCCGAGCCAGCTGTGCGCCTTCACGGCCGGCGTGCTGCGCGCCGAGGCGCACCACGAGCCGGGGTGGTACGACCTGATCCACTCGCACTACTGGCTGTCCGGGCAGGTCGGTTGGCTGGCGCGCGACCGCTGGGGCGTGCCGCTCGTGCACACCGCGCACACCCTGGGCAAGGTCAAGAACGCCGGTGTGGCCGACGGCGACGCGCCCGAGCCGCTCGCCCGGCTGGTCGGCGAGCAGCAGGTGGTGGACGAGGCCGATCGGCTGGTGGCGTCCACCCGGTCCGAGGCGGACGCGCTCGTCGCGTATTACGGCGCCGACCCGGCGCGCATCGACGTGGTGCCGCCCGGGGTGGACCTG
Source organism: Jatrophihabitantaceae bacterium (assembly GCA_036502695.1). Classification (GTDB taxonomy): domain Bacteria; phylum Actinomycetota; class Actinomycetes; order Mycobacteriales; family Jatrophihabitantaceae; genus DASXRA01. The sequence continues at coordinate 10,813 of DASXYE010000096.1, read as the reverse complement.
ACGACGTTCACGCCGGGCCGCGCCGACCGGCAACGGCTGGGCATCCCCGCCGACGCCCGGGTACTGCTCTTCGTCGGACGGCTGCAGCCGCTCAAGGCCCCGGATCTGCTGCTGCGCGCGGCGGCGCAAATGACCGACGTCCACGTCGTGATCGTCGGGGCACCGAGCGGCGTCGATGCCGACTGGCTGCCCGGCCTGGCCCACGCGCTGGACGTGCCCGCCACGTTCGTGCCACCGGTCGGACGGGCCGAGCTGGCCGACTACTACCGGGCGGCCGACCTGACGGTGGTGCCCAGCTACAACGAGTCGTTCGGCCTGGTGGCGCTCGAGTCGCAGGCCTGCGGGACGCCGGTGGTGGCCGCCGCCGTCGGCGGACTGCCCACCGCGGTTGGCGACGCGGGCGTGCTGGTCCCGGGGCACGACTCCGAGGGGTGGGCCGCCGCGCTGACTCACGCGCTGCGCCAGCCGCCCGACGGTGCTGCCGCCCGGGCCCAGGCCGAGCAGTTCTCCTGGGCGAGAACTACAGCCGGGCTGCTCGATGCTTACGGTGCGGCGCAGGCCCGCTTCCGCCTGGCGGTGGCCTCGTGAGCGTCGCCGAGGTGATCGACGCGGCCCTGCGGGACGCCGAGCTGACGTACGAGCGGGCCGACCCGGATTCGTTCGTGGTGAACCTGCCCGGCACCCGCCGGCTGAAGACGGCTTGCTGGCTGCGGATCGGCGAACATGCCGTGTCCATCGAGGCATTCGTGGTGCGCAAGCCGGACGAGAACGCCGAGCAGGTGTACCGCTACCTGCTCGAGCACAACGCGCGCATGTACGCGGTGGCCTGGTCGATCGACGACTCGGGCGACGTCTACCTGACCGGTCGAGTGCCGCTCGCCTCGATCACTGCCGAGGAGGTCGACCGCATCCTCGGCGCCGTCCTCGAATACGCCGACGGATCGTTCAATGCCTTGCTGCAACTCGGGTTCGGGTCGTCCATCCGGCGCGAGTGGGCGTGGCGGGTGAAGAACAACGAGTCGCTGGCCAACCTCGCGGCGTTCGAGGAATTCGCGAAGCGAACCGTAGATACGAGCGCGAAGCGGACCTCCGACTAGGCGTTCGCCGACGGCGAATAATTTCGAGACCGTTGCGTAGCGGATATCGTTCCGCTACGGTCACGTAGCGAAACGCATCCGTAGCGAAATTGCCCGGAGGGCCAAGCATGGACGAGAAGACGATTCATCAGCGCCGGTGGTGGATCCTGAGCGTGCTGGTGATCTGCCTGCTGGTCGTGATCCTCGACAACACCATCCTCAACGTGGCGTTGAAGACGGTGCAGGCGGATCTGGACGCCTCGCAGAGCCAGATGCAGTGGGCCGTCGACAGCTACGCGCTCGTCTTCGCCGGACTGCTGATCACCTGGGGCGTGCTGGGTGATCGCCTGGGCCGCAAGAAGGTGCTGCTGTTCGGCATGCTGGCGTTCGGTGCGACGTCCGCGCTGTGCTCGTTCGCCAACTCGCCGACCACGCTGATCCTGTTCCGGGCGCTGATGGGTATCGGCGCCGCCGCCGTGCAGCCGCAGACGCTGTCGATCATCCAGAACGTGTTCGAGCCGCACGAGCGGCCGAAGGCGATCGGCATCTGGGCCGGCGCGTCCGGCATGGCTATCGCGCTCGGTCCCATCGCCGGTGGCGCGCTGCTCAAGTACTTCTGGTGGGGCTCGATCTTCCTGGTGAACGTCCCGATCGTGATTGTCGGCGTGGTCGCCATCGTGTTCCTGGTTCCCGACTCGAAGAACCCGCGCCCGGGCCGGCTCGACCCGTTCGGCGTGCTGCTGTCGATGGTGGCCCTGGTGGTGCTGGTCTACGGCGTCATCGAAGGCGGCAACACGAACGAGTGGCTGCGGTGGAACTCGTTGGGTGCGATCCTGCTCGGCGTCGTGCTGCTCGCCCTGTTCGTCCGCTCGCAAGCCCGCAGCACCCATCCGACGATCGACGTCTCGCTGTTCCGGAACCGGCACTTCTCGGCCGGCGTCGGCGCGATCGGCGTGACGTTCTTCGCCCTGATGGGGGCGACGTTCTACCTGGCCTACTTCCTGCAGGCGGTGCGCGGCTACACGGCGTTGGCCGCCGGCGTGGCGCTGATCGCGGTGGCCGGGGCCGTCATGGTGGCCGCGCCCCTGTCGGCGCGGCTGTCGGCCCGCTTCGGCCCGCGGACCGTGACCGCGGCGGGGCTGGCGATCTTCGGGCTGACGATGATGTCCTACGGGCTGGCCACCCGGACGATGCCGCAGTGGGTCATCGAGATCATGATGGTCGGCTTCGGGGTCGGCATGGGCCTGGTCATGACGCCGGCGACGAACGCGATCATGAGCGCCGTCCCGCGCGAGAAGGCCGGCGCCGGGTCCGCGGTGAACAACACGGTGCGGCAGGTGGCCGGCGCCCTGGGCGTGGCGATCCTCGGCTCGCTGCTCGCGGTGGTGTTCCGCAGTCACCTCGGCGCGGACACCCCGGCCCAGCTCGCGAACCGGCTTGACCAGCCCGCCGCCGTCGTGTCGACGTTGCCGGCCGACGCGCAGGTCAACACCTACGTCAGGAAGGACGCGTCCGAGTCGATCGGCGGGTCGCTCGAATACGCGGGCAAGGCCGCGGGTGCGCTGCAGAATCGGCCCGGGACGCCCACCTCGCAGCAGCGCGCGCAGGCGCAGCAGGCGATCGGCGGATTCGTGGACAAGTCGAAGGACTCGTTCATGTCGGCCATGCGAGTGGCATCGGTGGTGTCCGGCCTGTTCGGGTTGCTCGGCGCCGTCGGGGCGTTCCTGTTCCTGCCGAACCGCCGTGAGCATGCCGATCAGACGGCCGGCGCCCCCGGCGCGCCGTCCGGCGAACCGGCGATGGCCCACTGATGGCCGCGACCGTGCCCGTGGAGAAACGGCGCGGGCGGCCCCGGGATGCCGGCGCGGACGAGGCGATCCTCGACGCCGCCGTGGACCTGCTGGCCGAGCAAGGGTTCCTCGCGTTGTCGATCGAGGCTGTCGCGGCTCGGGCCGGTGTCGCCAAGACGACGGTCTACCGCCGCTGGCCGAACAAGGACGAGTTGCTCCTCGACGCGGTGGGTTGCATCAAGGGCCCACCGGTCGACGCGCCGGGCGAGTCGGTGCGCAGCGACATCCTGTGGATGCTGATCCGGATGCGGGACGGCTGGTTCAAGGGCCGGTTCGGTCGGTTGATGGCGCGCCTGGCCGTCGACGGCCTGGAACGTCCGGACCTGTACCGCGAAGGCCGGGCCCGTTACGTCGCCCCCCGGCAGGCCGTGATGCGCGGGATCATCCAGCGGGGCATCGACGACGGCAGCATCCGGGCCGGCGTCGACCCGGACTGGGTGATGGCCTTGCTCACCTCGCCGGTCATCAGCGCGGCGTTCACCCATCAGGACGCGCCGTCCAACCGGCAGCTGGAATTCATCGTCGACACCGTGCTGCGCGGCGTCGCCCCCTGATCGGCGTCGACCCCCGGTCAGGCAGGATTGGTGGCATGGCGACGCTTGTGCTGCTCCGCCACGGCGAGAGCGACTGGAACCAGAAGAACCTCTTCACCGGATGGGTCGACGTCGACCTGTCCGCGACCGGCTCGGCGGAAGCCCAGCGGGCCGGCGAGCTGCTCGTGGCGAACGGGCTGCTGCCCGACGTGGTGCACACGTCGCTGCTGCGCCGGGCGATCCGGTCCGGCGAGATCGCGCTCGCGGCCGCCGACCGGCACTGGATCCCGGTGCGGCGCTCGTGGCGGCTCAACGAGCGGCACTACGGGGCGCTGCAGGGCAAGGACAAGGCGGCCGTACGGGCCGAGTTCGGCGACGAGCAGTTCATGCTGTGGCGCCGCTCGTACGACACCCCGCCGCCCGTGCTGGCCGACGACGACGAGTACAGCCAGGCTGCTGATCCGCGGTACGCCGACCTGCTCGAGTCGCTGCCGCGCACCGAATGTCTCGCCGATGTCGTCGCCCGGTTGCTGCCGTACTGGTACGACGCGATCGTGCCGGATCTGCGGCACGGCGTGGTGCTGCTCGCCGCGCACGGCAACTCGCTGCGGGCGCTGATCAAGCACCTGGACGGGCTGTCGGACGAGGCCGTCGTCTCGCTGAACGTCCCGACCGGGATCCCGCTGCGCTACGAGCTGGACGCCACGACGCTGCAGCCGACCGGCCCCGGCGAGTACCTCGACCCGGCGGCCGCCGCCGAGGCGATCCAGGCGGTGGCCAACCAGGGCAAGTGACGCGATCGTGCAACTTTGGGCCGCGTCAGGCGGCCGAAAGTTGCACGATCGGAGTCGTCACGCCTTGAGGGTGCCCGGGTTCTTGTGCAGCGGGTCGGGACGGGTGCCGGTGACGATGAACACGACGCGCTGGGCCACCGAGACGGCGTGGTCGGCGTAGCGCTCGTAGTAGCGCCCGATCAGGGTCATGTCGACCGCGGCCTCGACCCCGTGCGTCCAGTTCGGCGACAGCAGCAGGGTGAACAGCTTGCGGTGCAGGGCGTCCATCGAGTCGTCCTCAACCTCGATGGCCTGGGCCAGCTCGACGTCGCGGCCCTCGATCACGTGCTCGACCTTCTCGACCAGTGACAGCGCGACGGCGCCCATCTGGGAGATGACGTCACGCAGCTCGGCCGGCACCGCCACCTCGGGGTAGCGCATGCGCGCGACCTTCGCGATGTGCCGGGCCAGGTCGCCCATGCGCTCGAGGTCGGCGGCGAGGTGCACGGTGGTGATCAGCACCCGCAGGTCGGTGGCCACCGGCTGTTGCCGGGCGATCATCTGGAACGTGCGCTCTTCGAGGTCCTCGCGCAGGGCGTCGACCTGCGGGTCGTCCGAGATCACCCGCTCGGCTCCGGACAGATCGCCGTCGAGCAGCGCGTTGGTCGCGCGCTCCATGGCGGAGCGAACGAGCTGGGTCATCGTGACGAGGGTTTCGCCGATGTCGTCGAGCTCGTCGTGGTAAATGTCGCGCATTGCGGGCGCCTCCAGTCGTGTGATGCGAACTGTAGTTTCTTCCCACGAGCGCCGGTTGTCAGAACATGAACGACCGTGGACGAGCCGGTGAACTCCGGGCGTCGGGCCGTCCCGCTGTGCAAAGCTCACCGGGAACCAGACGTAGCCGCCCGTACCATCGCCGGTGTGGCGGTAATTGCCGTATGCGCGAGTGTGGCCGCGCTGGTGCTGGGGCTGGCGATCGGGTACCGGCTCGCCGGCCGTCGACGCACGCGTCCGGCCGACCCGGCGCCGACTCCCGTCGCGAGCCCGCCGGCCCCCGCCGCCCAGCTCCCCAGCCAGGTGCTCGAGGTGCTGCGTCACGGGGTGGTCGTCGTCGACCGGGACGAGCGCGTCGTCCTGGTCAACCCGGCCGCCCGGGCCATGGGCGTGCTGGCCACCGACCGGCTGGCGTTCGAGGAACTGACCCGGCTGGTCCGCGCCTGCACCGACCGCAGCGCCACGGTGCACGGTGCCGTCGACCTGCCGATGGGCCGGCTCGGCCGCGAGCCGATCGCCCTATCGGTGACGGCGGTTCCGCTACCGGGCGACTTCCGGGTGGCCGCCGTGGCGCTGCTGCTCGACGACGTGACCGAGACCCGGCGTCTCGAGGCGGTTCGCCGCGACTTCGTGGCCAACGTGTCGCACGAGCTCAAGACGCCGGTCGGCGCGCTGACCCTGCTGGCGGAAGCGGTGCTGGACGCCGCCGACGACCCCGACGCGGTGCAGCGCTTCGCCGGCCGGATGCAGCACGAGAGTGCCCGGCTGGGCCGCCTGGTCCGTGAGCTGATCGAGCTGTCCCGGCTGCAAGGAGCCGAGCCGTTGCCCGGCAACGACGAGGTCGTGGTGGGGGCGCTGCTCGACGAGGCGCAGGACCGTACCCGGCTGCTGGCCGAGCAGGCCGGCATCAGCGTGGTGGCCCGCTACTCCGACGACCTGATCGTCCGGGGCAACGAGACCCAGCTGACGATGGCGATCACCAACCTGGTCGACAACGCCATCGCGTACAGCCCGCGGGGCACCCGGGTGGCGGTCAGCGCCCGAGCGGCCGAGGACCCCGAGCGGCAGCGTCCCTGCGTCGAGATCTCGGTGAGCGATCAGGGCATGGGCATCGCCGAGAGCGAGGTGACCCGGGTGTTCGAGCGGTTCTACCGGGTCGACCCGGCGCGGTCCCGGGCGACGGGCGGCACCGGGCTGGGCCTGGCGATCGTGAAGCACGTGGCGACCAACCACGGCGGCACCGTGTCCGTCTGGAGTGTCGAGGGCGCCGGCTCGACGTTCACGATCCGGTTGCCTCTCGTTCACCAACCCGCGAGATCGTCCGGTACGAATATCCCGGCACCGATGGCGAAGGGGGCGGTATGACAAGGGTGCTCGTCGTGGAAGACGAGGAGTCGTTCTCGGACGCGCTGTCGTACATGCTGCGCCGCGAGGGCTACGAGGTCGCGGTGGCGGCAACCGGTCCGGACGCGCTGGCCACCTACGACCGCAGCGGCGCCGATCTGGTGCTGCTCGACCTGATGCTGCCGGGGCTGTCGGGCACCGAGGTGTGCCGGGCGCTGCGGCAACGATCGAACGTCCCGATCATCATCGTGACGGCCCGCGACAGCGAGGTCGACAAGGTGGTGGGCCTCGAGCTCGGCGCCGACGACTACGTGACCAAGCCGTTCTCCTCGCGCGAGCTGGTGGCCCGGATAAGGGCTGTGCTGCGGCGCGGCGGCGAGGCCGAGGATCTCGTCACGAGCGCTCTGGAAGCCGGACCGGTGCGCATGGACGTCGAGCGGCACACGGTGGCCGTCGACGGCGGCACCGTGTCGTTGCCGCTCAAGGAGTTCGACCTGCTGGAGCTGCTGCTGCGCAATGCCGGCCGGGTGCTCACCCGGGGCCAGTTGATCGACCGGGTGTGGGGCGCGGACTACGTCGGCGACACCAAGACGCTGGACGTCCACGTCAAGCGGCTGCGGTCGAAGATCGAACCCGACCCGGCCAACCCCAAGTACCTGGTCACCGTCCGCGGCCTGGGCTACAAATTCGAAGCCTGATTCAAGGCGGTTTAGCCGCACGGCAGCGGTTCGGTGGTGATGATCAACAGCTCGTCAGCCAGCGGTATCGCTACCTCGCGGGCTGTTGATCAACGTGCAGACTCAGCCGCCTGGTGTTGTTCAACCTTCGGCGTCAGATAGCGCGCGGAAGGTCGAACAACTTTCGAACGGCGGGCATCGGCCAAACCGCTAGCGGTCGGCGCGACGCTTGCGGTTGGCTTCGGTGGTGGCCGGGTGCTCGGCGACCAGGCCCTTCTCCAGGCGCTCGGCGCACAGCCGGGACAGCTCGTCGTAGGCCTTCTGACCGATCAGTTCGGTGAGCTCCGGGGCGTAGGAGAGGTACAGGGCCTCGCCGCCGGTGTGCGCGTCCGGGGACGACGTGCACCACCAGTGCAGGTCGTGCCCGCCTTCACCCCAGCCGCGACGGTCGAACTCGGACACCGTCGACATGAGGATGCGGGTGCCGTCCGGACGATCGACCCAGTCCTGGGCGCGGCGCACCGGCAGCTGCCAGCACACCTCCGGCTTCGTCTCGAGCGGGTGCCGCCCGGTCCGCAGCGCGAAGGCGTGCAGGGCGCAACCCTCGCCGCCGGAGAACCCGGGCCGGTTCAGGAAGATGCAGGCGCCCTCGACGGTGCGGGTGCGCCGGCGGTTCTCGTCGTCGCCGACGTTGTCCTTCTCGACGACCTCGAGCTTGCCGCTCTTGGTCTGCGCGCGGTCGTGGAACTGCCACTCGGCGGGGCTCAACTCCGCAGCGAACCGCCGGACCCGCTTCTCGTCGGCCTTGTCGGAGAAGAACGCCCCGTGGCTGCAGCAGCCGTCGTCGGCGCGTCCTTCGATGACGCCCTGGCAGCCGCGTCCGAAGATGCAGGTCCAGCGCGAACACAGCCAGGTCAGGTCGGCGCGGATCCAGTGCTCGGCATCGGCCGGATCGGCGAACTCGACCCACTCGCGGGGGAAGTCGAGGGTGGTCTCGCGGGCTGGCTTATTCAGGACACGTAACTCCACGTGGGCAAGGGTACGGCCCTTCGTGTCCGAAGACGGCAAGGCTGACCGATATCCTCGAAGGATGAGGTTGGGCGTGCTCGACGTGGGCTCGAACACCGTCCACCTGTTGGTGGTCGACGCCTATCGGGGCGCCGAGCCGACCCCGCAGCTGTCCCGCAAGAGCATGTTGCGGCTGGCCGAGCACATCGACAAGCGCGGCGACCTGGCCCTGGAAGGCGCGGACGCCCTCGTGGGCGCCGCCCTGGGCGCGCGGCGGCAGGCCGTCGAACTCGGCTGCGACGAGGTGATCGCGTTCGCGACGTCGGCGGTGCGCGACGCCGGCAACTCGGCCGAGGTGCTGGAACGGGTCTCCACCGAGGCGGGCGTCGAGCTCGCGGTGCTGTCCGGCGACGAGGAGGCGCGGCTGACGTTCCTCGCCGTACGCCGCTGGTTCGGGTGGAGCGCCGGTCGGCTGATCTGCCTGGATATCGGCGGCGGCTCGCTCGAGCTGGCCGCCGGCGCGGACGAGGAACCCGACGTCTCGGTGTCCTTGCCGCTCGGCGCCGGACGGCTCACCCGCGACCGGTTCGACGGCGACCCGCCGTCCAAGTCGGCGCTGGGCAAGTTGCGCGAGCACGTCGAGGCCGAGCTGGCCGAACCGGCCAAGACCCTGCTCAAGGCCGGCACCCCCGATCGGGCGGTGGCCACGAGCAAGACGTTCCGCACGCTGGCCCGCCTGGCCGGGGCCGCGCCCTCGAGCGCCGGCCCGCGAGCGGCTCGGGTGCTGACCCGCACCGGGCTCAAGCAGGTGACGGCGTTCATCTCGCGGATGTCGTCGAACGATCTGGCCGAGCTGGACGGCGTCAGCTCCGGACGCTCGCACCAGGTGCTGGCCGGCGCCGTGGTGTCGGCCGCGGCGATGGATGCGCTCGGCGTCACCGAGTTGGAGCTGTGCCCGTGGGCGCTGCGCGAGGGCGTCATCCTGCGCCGCCTGGACCAGCTGGACACCGCATGAGGGCCGTGCGGCCGTCGAACGCGAAGGTCGGGCTGTCGACCGCGTCGGTGTATCCCGAGTCGACGGCCGCCGCGTTCGAGCTGGCCGGCAAGCTCGGCTACGACGGGGTCGAGGTCATGGTGTGGACCGACCCGATCAGCCAGGACCCGAACGCGCTGCGGCGGCTGTCCGAGCACTACGAGGTGCCGATCCTGGCCATCCATGCGCCGTGTCTGATCGTGACCCTGAGGGTGTGGTCGACCGACCCGTGGGTGAAGCTGCAGTAGGCCGAATTCGCGGCCGAGATGCTCGGCGCGCAGACCGTCGTCGTGCACCCGCCGTTTCGGTGGCAGCGCGACTACGCGAAGCGGTTCCGGTCCGGGCTGCGTGACATGGCGGGCGAGACGGCGGTGCGGTTCGCCGTCGAGAACATGTTCCCGCTGCGGGTGCGGGGGCGCGAGGTGTCGGCCTACCAGCCCGGGTGGGACGTCGCGGCCGACGAGCCGTATCGGCACTACACCCTGGACATCTCGCACGCGGCGGTGTCGCAATCCGACGTGCTCGGGATGCTCGACCTGATGGGTTCGCACCTCGCGCACCTGCACGTCGGCGACGGCACCGGCGTGGCCCGCGACGAGCATCTCGTGCCGGGACGCGGCACCCAGCCGTGCGCCGAGGTGCTGGAACGGGTCGCGGCCCGCGGCTTCGACGGGCACGTGATCGTCGAGGTCAACACCCGCCGCGCCGCCGACCGGGCCGAGCGCGAAGCCGACCTGGCCGAGGCGCTGGCGTACTGCCGCCTGCACCTGGTGGCCCCGCCCGCCGAGGCGTTACGCCAACCGGGCTGACACCACGAGGTTGTCGAGGTAGCTGCGGGCCTGCCAGTCGAACTCGCCGGTGCACGTGACGAGTCGCAGCACGGGAAGCGGAGTCGGTCCGTAGACGGCGGCGGTCGGGAACTTCGTCTTCGGGTATTCGCGGACGGTGTCGACGACGAATCGCAGTGTCTTGCCGGCGGCCGTGTGCACGAGCACCGTCGCGCCGACGCGCAGGTCGCGCAGCCGGTAGAACACCGCGGGGCCGTTGCGCGAGTCGACGTGCCCCTCGATGACGGCCGGCCCCGGATCGCCCGGGCGCACGCCGTCCGCGTACCAGCCGGCGATGCCCCATTCGGACGGCGGTTCGAGCGTGCCGTCCGGCAGCACGCCGACCGACTGCAGCGCGGTGTCGACGCCGATCGACGGGACGACGAGGCGCGCCGGCGCGGCAACCCCCGGCGGGGCTGAGGGGTCGGCGTGGGCCGGACCCGTCGGCCCGCCGGGAATCGCCGGGATGCCGGCCGTGGCCTTCGTGGCTGGGGCCGGCATCGAGCCCGACGCCGACGTTGCCGCGGACTTCACCGCCGGTGTCGGCGCCGGCGGCGATGGCGTGGCGTGCTCCGCGCCGGCATGCCCGCAGGCCGCCAGCCCGGCGCACGCCACCACCACGATGCTCAGCCGCACTGTATTCATGCAGCGGTGGCGCGCCTCCGTCCGAACGCGAGTGCACCGCCGGCGGCGAGCACGCCCGCACCGACCGCCCACAGCCAGGCCAGGTCGGGGTGACCGGGCCGAGGTGCGGTACCGCCGCCACCGGCCGGCACCGACCCGATCGGGGTCTGCGCCGCCCCGGCGGCGTCGGTCAGCGTCCGCAGCGTGATGCCCTGGCCCTTGGCGTCCAGCAGCACGACCGAGCTGACGCTCCCTGACTTGACGGGCACCTTCGCCGACGCGGCCAGGGTCGAG